>CAMLHT010000210.1 GCA_946479895.1 uncultured Gemmatimonadota bacterium
TAGGCTGCACTATGGTCATCCTGAGCGAAGCGAGGGATCTGCTTTACCTCCATCAATTTAGCATTTAATTCACTCATGCCAGTCCAGACCATCGTTTCCGACAGGATCGCGACCGTCACCTTCGGCGGCACCAAGGGCAATTCCCTACCCGGTGTGCTCCTCCGGGAGCTCGCCACGACCATCGAGTCGACCGCGCGGCGCGCCGACGTCAACGTCATCATCCTGCGCAGCGAGGGTGACGGGCCCTTCTGCGCCGGGGCGTCATTCGACGAGCTCAAGTCCATCGCCGACGAGACGACGGGCAAGGAATTCTTCCTCGGCTTCGCCCGCGTGATCCTGGCGATGACGCAGGCGCCAAAGCCGATCATCGTCCGCATCCAGGGCAAGACCGTCGGGGGCGGCGTCGGGGTGGCGGCGGCCGCCGATTACGCGATCGCGGCCCGCGGGGCCTCGATCCGGCTCAGCGAGCTGGCGGTCGGCATCGGACCGTTCGTCGTCGGCCCGGTCATCGAGCACAAGATCGGCCGCGGCCCATACAGCGCGCTCGCGCTCGATGCCGACTGGCGCCCCGCGGATTGGGCGGAGCGGCACGGCCTGTACGCGAGCGTCAAGGAGTCCCCGGCCGAGCTGGATGAGGCTGTGCAGGCGCTGGCGGTCAGGCTGGCGCGGGCGAACCCCGAGGCGGTCAGGAGAATCAAACAGACCGTCTGGGCGAACACGGACCACTGGCCGAAGCTGCTGGACGAGCGCGCGGCGTCCAGTGGATCGCTGGTCCTGTCGCAGTTCACGCGCGACGCCATCGCGGCGTTCGGGAACCGGTAGCGGGCTTCGATCGGCGCAATTCGTCGCAGAGAATTTTGAACGCGGATCACGCCGATGATCCGCGTACCAACATCCTTCAATGGCGCATGAACCCAGCTATACCGGCGAAGCCGCTTCGCCGATCTCCTCGGCGGCCGTCTCGAAATCGATGCTGTACCCGCGCGACCGGATCATCGAAGCCGCCTGGCGGCCGACCGTCTCCAGCCGGCGCGATGCCTCGAGCATCTGGCGCATCTCGAACCGCAGTCCGTCCTTGACCGCGAGATACTCCTCGACCGCCGTCAGGTAGCCCATCATCCCGCCCAGCTCCGTCGGGCAATAGATCTTCCGGGCCGAGAGCAGGCGGGCCGACCCGTCGGGATCCTTCATCGCCATGTTCTCCGATCCGCAGACGATCTTGAGCCGCGGATTCGCCATGCACGCGGTGATCGTCTCCGTGTCGAGCGATCCGGCCGCCGCGTTCACCACCAGCGCGTCCATCGGCTCACGGAGCATCTCCGCCTTCTCCGACGGCGCGAAGACGCGGATGCCGCTTTCCTCGAGACTCGCGCGACGCGCCGGCGCGGCCTCCACCGCGAACACCGTCGCGCCATCCTCGCGCAGCCGGTCGAGGACGTGCCTGCCGATGTTTCCCACCCCGATGAGGCCCACCACGGCCGCCGACGCCTGCACGCCGCACGCGGCGAGCATTCCCTTGAGGACGTGGTAGTTCCCTTCCCCGGTCGGGACCGACGTGTCGGCGACGACGCAGCCATGGAATCGCTGGCCGAGGTAGCGGAGGGACTCCGTCTTCCCGTCGGACATCAGCCCGTGCCCCAGGTCCTGGCCGGTGGTGATCCAGACGCCGGACTCCTGCTCCATCGTCCGGAAGCACTCGAGCGCCCAGTTGAGCATCGCGAAGTCGCGCGGCTTGCCGACGCGGGCGTCGTCCGTGGGCTGGAGCACGCATTTCCCGCCGACGATCCGGCTCATGTCACGCCTGGCCCGCGGACCACCCACCTTGAGCACCCGCGACCAGTGGACCTTCTCCTCCATCCCCATCGCCAGCCCTACCGCTTCCTTGTCCGGATCGAAGCCAGGCGCCTCGGTGCGCTCACGGGGCGCGATGCGGAATCCGCCCAGCGAGAGCTTCCCCGAGCCCGGCTCGGCGTGGGTGGCGATCGAGAGTATCCAGCCCGAGCTGGGGTGGGTGAACCGGTAGACCCAGACGTTGGGATTGCGCGTGTCGCGAAGGGCCGGGACGATGCGCTGGCTGTCGATTGGCTTGAGAATATCCATGATGTTCCCGAAATATCGCCGATGGCGCTAACGCTCGCGTAGCCCGCGCTTCATCTTTTTCCCGATGCCGGCATTCTCCTCGACGGACGAGCTCACCGCCTTTTCCAGCGCCCTCACCGGCCAGTACGAGGTCGAGCGCGAGATCGGCCGCGGAGGGATGGGCGTCGTCTACCTGGCGCGGGACCTCCGCCTCGACCGGATGGTCGCGATCAAGACGCTGCCGGCGGCGATGTCCGGTGACCAGACCGTTCGCGAGCGTTTCCTGAGGGAAGCGCGGACGGCGGCGCGGCTGGCTCACCCCAACATCGTGCCCATTCACCGGGCCGACGAGATCGGCGGCCAGGTCTTCTTCGTCATGGGTTTCGTCGACGGCGATTCCCTCGCGGGCAGACTGGCATCCGGCCCGCTCTCGCCGCGCGACGCGCTGCCCATCCTGCGGGACGTCGCCTCGGCGCTGGGCTATGCGCACCGGCACGGCGTCATCCACCGCGACGTGAAGACGGAGAACATCCTGCTGGATTCCGTCAGTGGACGCGCGATGATGACGGACTTCGGCATCGCCCGCGTCGCGGCCGCGGCCCCGCTCACCGCCACCGGACAGGTCCTCGGCACCGTCTACTACCTGAGTCCCGAGCAGGTGTCGGACGAGAACGTCGACGCGCGGAGCGACATCTACTCGCTCGGTGTCGTCGCGTTCGCGACGCTGTCCGGCCGGTTTCCCTTCGACGGCGCGCTGGCATCGGCGGTTCTCGTGTCGCATGTGTTGCGGCCGCCACCGCCGCTCGCGTCGGTGGCGCCACACGTTCCAGCGTCTCTGTGCGCCATCGTCGACCGCTGCCTGGCGAAGGATCCCGCGCGGCGATTCCAGACCTGCGAGGAGCTCGATGCCGCCCTGGAGCAGGCACGCGGCGAGGCGAGCGCCGTGGGCGTGATACCGTCACGCGGCAGCAGCCCGCTCCTTTCCAGCACGGAGGCACAGGAAGTCCTTCGCCGGGCGGCGGAGCTGCACGAAATGCCCGTGGCCCCTCCGGCGCCGCCGATCGCGCAGCGCGACCGGGAAGCGGATGCGCGCCGCCGGGAAGGGTTCAAGACGTCGATCCTTCGCGATGCCGCGGCCGAAGCCGGCATCGACCCGAGGCACGTCGAGCAGGCGTTCGCCGAGCATGGCCTGCGGCCACGGACTGTCGCTCCCGGTGCGGCAGTGCCGCTAAAAGCCGACCGGCGAGCCGTCAACATTCCGTTCGACCTGTCGGAGCGCCCACCGCGCCTGCTCGGAGCGCCAGCGGAGCTCGTCTACGAGATGGTCGTGCAGGGCGAGGTCCAGGAAGACGATTACGATCTGATGCTCAGCGCGCTGACCCATTTGACGAACCGGGACGGATTGCGCGGCGGCGCCGCGTCGGTCGGCCGGACGCTGACCTGGAACGGCGTCACGGATAACCGGCGCGAGCTGAGGGTCGCGGTGGTTCCGCGTGCCGGTCGCACCACGATTCGAGTGGTCGAGGGCCTCAAGTATTCCATGCGGGCGATTTACGGCGGCATCATGGGCGTCGGCGGCCTGGGCATCGGCGGAGCGACTTTCGGCAACATGATGGCACACGGCGCTTCCACCGGGGAGGCGGTTGGAATCCTCGCAGTGATCAACCTCATCGCCTTCGCGATCGCCCGGACCGCCAGCGACGAATTCAGCAAGAAGCGCCAGCTCAAGGCGCGCGAGCTCCTCCAGGCGCTCGCGGACCAGGCGCGCGAGATCGCCCGCCCCGCGAAGTAGCCCGCCCTGATCGGCGACGAGTAGCTATCGCGGCGGCTTCGAAGACGGCATCGTATCGCGCTTCGCCGCCGTCGAGTCGGCCCAGCGGAACGAGAACACCTGGCCGACTTCGACTCCCGGCACCTGCGGATGCCGATAGTGGGTGGTCATCTGCCACTCGTCCAGCACGGGGACGCCGGTGACGATCTCGCTGAAGCGCGCCCGCACCTCAACTTCGAGCAATCCGGACCGCCGCAGCTGCGGTGGGACCTTGTTGAGCTTCGTGAGCGTCCCCACGAGCTGGTATCCGTCCACCTGGAGATACATCGTCCCGCGGATGTCGACCTCCTTGTCGAGCCAGGGAACGGGTTCGAACTCCACCTGGATCACCGAGTCGCGCTCGTACCGCCCCTGGCCGGCGTAGCGGAAACAGTGGTTGTTGGTGAACGCCGTGTCGGCAAAATCGGGAAGCTCCGGCAATGCGAGCACCCATCCATCCGCGTCTGCACCCTTACCACGCTGAACCACCTGCCTGGGCTTGTAGGGCTCAGGTGGCAGCGGCCGGCGCACTACCGTATCGAGCCTGGTGGCGACGATCTTCCCGTCGCCGGTGAGGTATCCGCGCACGCGGAACACATCCAGGTAGAACGGCTTCTCCTTCGCAAGCAGCCGTATTCGCTCGGCGTTCTGGTTCACCTGCTCGAAGAGCTCGGCGAGCACCGCCGGCTTCGGCTCCGTCGGCGACGCATTCGTGCACTTTCCGCTCACGATCATCGCCGGGAGCTGGATCACCAGGCGCGGCAGGACGACGTCCAGCCTGATCGTGTCGTTGCCCGCCAGCATCACGATGGTGTCCTTCGGAGCATACCCGATGTGCTTGACGCGTATCGTCGCCGGCCCCGCCGCCAGGGCAACGAACATGAACTTCCCGCTCTCACCAGTCAGCAGGGTGCCTGGCGATGCAGATAGCACCGACACCGCTGAGTAGCCGAGGGGCTGCCCCCCGTCCTGGACGCGCACCTGGCCGATGACGACCGAGGCCTGTGCCGCCAGGGCACCGGGTACAAGCGCAACGATAGGGATGACCAGTCCGCGCACGCGCGTCAGCTCGGGGAAGGCATACCCACCATCCTGCGATCCGGGCGCAGCCCCAGCAACCCCAGACCGTCACATTCTGCGAAGGCGAGGGCGGGACAAGGCCCGGGCCGGGCCAGCGGCAGGCGAGACAACGAAGGCTCGGGGCTACTGCCCCGAGCCTTCATTGTCTCGACAGAGAGAGTGTCCGGCCCGGGGCTTCGTCCCGCCCGAGCCGCCGGCCGACGCGAACGACCCTACGTGGTTGGCGGGTTGAAACCCGCGTGCTGCGAATCGATCCAGGACTTGTGGTAGGAGTCGTCCTCGATCCTGGTCGCCGCCGCGCAAACGTGCATCGGGCGGAACGAGTCCATCATCACCGCCAGCTCATCGGTCCGCTGCGCCCCGATGGACGCCTCGGCCCGGCCCGGATGCGGACCGTGCGGAATGCCGTCCGGATGCAGCGTGATCGAGCCGAACTCGATGCCCTTCCGGCTCATGAACTCCGACGACGCATAGTACAGGACTTCATCGGAGTCGACGTTGCTGTGATTGTAGGGCGCCGGGATTGCGTTCGGATCGAAGTCGTACGGCCGGGGGCAGAACGAGCAGATCACGAAGCCGTCGCCCTCGAACGTCTGGTGCACCGGCGGCGGCTGGTGGATGCGGCCGACGATCGGCTCGAAGTCCGCGATGTTGAAGATCCACGGGTAGAAGTACCCGTCCCAGCCGACCACGTCGAACGGATGGTGGTCGAGGACCATCTCCGTCAGCCAGTCGTGCTGCTTCACGAGGATCCGGAAGTCGCCCATCTCGTCGTGCGTCTGCAGCTCGAGCGGCCGGCGGATGTCGCGCTCGGAGTACGGCGCGCCCTCCTTGAGCTGCCCGAACTCGTTGCGATAGCGCTTCGGCCAGCGGATGTGCCCCCGGCTCTCGAAGACGAGCAGCTTCGGCTGCTCCTTCTTCAGGTCGAACTTGTACCGATGCAGGATGCCGCGGTGGATGACGATGTAGTCGCCCTCGCGGAACGGCAGGTCGCCGTACACCGACTCGAGGACGCCGCTGCCCTTGGCGACGTAGACGCACTCGTCCGACTGCGCGTTCCGGTAGAAGTGCGGATCCACTTCGTCCGGCTCGACGTACAGCATCGCGATGTCCTGGTTGAACATCAGCGGCAGGCGGTCGAGCGTCGCGCTTCCCCCGGGCTTCACCTTCGACGTCTTGAAGTGCCGGTGCCGGAGCGTCTGGTCATCGTCGGCCACGAAGGCCATGTTCCGGATCCGCTTCGCCGACTTGATCGTCGTCGGCGGATGCACGTGGTACAGCAGCGACGACGTGCCGGTGAAGCCCTCGTGCCCCATCAGCTCCTCGGCGTAGATACCGCCGTTGGGCTTCCGGAAGGCCGTGTGACGCTTCGGAGGGATCGAGCCGAGTGTGTGGTAGATGGGCATGGTGGTGGATCGGTGTGTCGGTGGATCAGTGATTCAGTGGCCGATCCACTGGCCCACCGATCCACCGATCCACTTACAGGTTTCCTCGCAGCGCCTGCTCGGCCTCGATCGCCTCGAAGAGCGCCTTGAAATTGCCCTTCCCGAACGACTTCGCGCCCTTGCGCTGGATGATCTCGTAGAAGAGCGTCGGCCGATCCTCGACCGGCTTGGAGAAGATCTGGAGGAGATAGCCGTCCGGATCGCGGTCGACGAGGATGCCCAGCTTCGCCAGCTCCTCCACCGGCTCGTCGATCTTCCCGACCCGCCCCTGGAGCTCGGCGTAATAGCTCGTGGGCGCCGACAGGAACTCGACCCCGCGGTTCCGCAGCTCGGTCACCGTCTTCAGGATGTCGTCGGTGGCCAGGGCCAGGTGCTGGACGCCCGG
>CAMLHT010000211.1 GCA_946479895.1 uncultured Gemmatimonadota bacterium
GCCATCAGTGTGCACCGAATACTCTCCCGCGTCCACTGCCTGCGGCACCCCCCGGGGCGGAGGGGCTCACGATCTGGAGGGCAAGTCGGGGGCCAGATTTGCGCTTCGGACCGCTATTCGCCGCCGCCCCGCCAATTCCGGCCGGCAGGCGGCGAGGACGGCCCTGTCCCTCCACCCCCAGTTCCAAGGAAGCTCGCCCTGGCGGCGAGCACCACGAGCCCTGCCGCAAGCCCCGCCGAGGCCAGGATGGTCCGGGACCGTGAGAGCTGGCGAGTTCGGGCCTGCGTCACCACGTCCAGCGGGACGGCAAGGGACTCACCCGACCACGGATTGCTCTGCCCATTCAGGTATGTCACGGACAGCACGCGCAGCAGGTATTCCTCGCCGCTGACTCCCGTCACGCGACCCTCCACGGTCGCGGCCGAGGAGCCGATTCGCTCGCCGAGCACCCGGCGGCCGGCGTCGCCCAGGTCGAGCAGGATCGTGCTGCCCGGCGCGGGCGCCGTCGTGACTGGCCTGGTGACGTAACAGCCCGCCAGGCCCGAGACGCCCGTCAGCCACAGAAGTCCCCACCCGAGCCTCCAACCCGAGAATGCCATTTCTCGATCCTCGCCCGGTTCGCCTGCGCTTGTCGCCTGCCCGCGTCCCCGACTGCAATCGGTGTGGCCTGCCTTCCGCCTTCAGAAGATCGAATAGATGAACGGCGCGAGCGCGGAGCCGGCGGTCACGGCGATCAGCCCTCCGAAGATGAGAAACACCGCCAGCAGCGGTGCCAGCCAGAGCTTCTTCCGCTCGCGCATGTAGGCCCAGAGGTCGCGGAGGAGTGCCATGGGCTGGAATGTATGGTATCTTCTGCCACCCTTCCATACCGGATCGTGGCCCTCCTCCCCCCCGTCCCCCGTTGACGCAGTACGTCCTGGGGATCTCCGCCTTCTATCACGACAGTGCCGCCTGCCTGCTGGCCGACGGTGAGATCGTGGCCGCCGCCCAGGAGGAGCGCTTCACTCGGGTCAAGGGCGACGCCGCGTTCCCAAGGAACGCCGCTCGATTCTGTCTCGACCGCGTCGGCCTCGCTCCGAATGCGCTCGCCGCGGTCGCTTTCTATGAGAAGCCCCTCCTCAAGCTGGATCGGCTGCTCGAGAGCTATCTCGCCCTCGCGCCGCGTGGGTTCCGATCGTTCGTCAAGGCCGCCCCCCTCTGGATCAACGAGCGTATCCATACGGACGCCATACTCCGCAGGGAGCTCGACGACTTCCGGGGGCAGGTGCTCTACGCCGAACATCATGAATCGCACGCGGCAAGCGCCTTCCTTCCCTCGCCATGCGAGCGCGCTGCAATCCTGACGATCGATGGCGTGGGCGAATGGGCCACCGCCGCGATCGGGTTCGGGGACGGGTCGGACGTGTCGCTCCTGCGCGAGCTGCATTATCCGGATTCGCTGGGGCTGCTGTACTCCGCCTTCACCTACCACGCGGGATTCCGGGTGAACTCGGGCGAGTACAAGCTCATGGGGCTCGCCCCCTACGGCACGCCCCGCTATGCGGAGCGCATCCTCGACGAGGTCGTCGACCTGAAGGGGGACGGCTCGTTCACGCTCGACCAACGCTTCTTCGACTACGTTGGCGGGCTGACGATGACCAGCAGCCATTTCTCCGAACGCTTCGACGGCCCACCCCGGTCGCCCGAGGCGCCGCTCACCCAGCGCGAGATGGACCTCGCCCGCTCGGTCCAGGTGGTGTGCGAGGAGATCATCCTCCGGATGGCCCGCACGGCCCACGAGGTCACGGGCGCTGACGCGCTGTGCATGGCGGGTGGGGTCGCGCTGAACGCCGTGGCGAACGGCCGCCTCCAGCGCGAGGGACCATTCCGGACCGTGTGGATCCAGCCCGCCGCCGGCGACGCCGGTGGTGCGCTGGGGGCGGCCCTGCTCGCCTGGCACCGCTGGCTTCAGGCGCCTCGCCGGACGCCGCACGGCGACAGCATGCGCGGCGCGCTGCTCGGCCCGGAGTTCTGCGAAGCCGAGGTGGAATCGGAGCTGATCACCCTCGGTGCGCGATTCGAGCGGCTCGACGAGGGCGCCCTGCTCTCCCGTACCGCCGAGCTGCTGGCCGACGGCAAGGTGATCGGCTGGTTCGATGGCCCGATGGAGTTCGGACCTCGCGCCCTCGGAGCGCGGAGCATTCTCGCCGATCCGCGCGATCCGGCGATGCAACGCACGCTCAACCTCAAGATCAAGTTTCGCGAGAGCTTCCGCCCGTTCGCACCGAGCGTCCTTGAAGAGCGTGCCGGCGAGTTCTTCGAGCTCAGGGACGAGAGTCCGTACATGCTCCTCGTCGCGGCGCTTCGCGAGGAGCATCGACTCCCCACGCCCGGGCCCGAGTCCTCGCGTACCGTGAGCGAGCATGCGGCCGCGCCCCGTTCCACGGTGCCGGCGGTCACCCACCTCGATCATTCGGCTCGCGTCCAGACGGTCAGCCGTGACAGGAGCCCGCGCTTTCATGCCCTGCTGCGCGCCTTCGAGGCGAGGACGGGGTGTCCGATGCTGGTCAACACGTCGTTCAACGTCCGCGGCGAGCCGATCGTGTCGACGCCCACGGAGGCATATCGCTGCTTCCTGCGCACGCAGATGGACGCGCTCGTCGTATTTCCCTGCCTGATGCTGCGCGACGACCAGCCAGCATCCGTCTCGCACGAGAATACCCCATGGCAGCAGACATTCCCGCTCGACTGAGGCGGTCGGCTCATCCCGGTCGTCGCTTCGGGCTGGAGATCGGCGTCGCGGCGATCGTGATCGCGATGTTCGTGCGCCGGCCGTACGCCGCTCCCGCGCTCCTCGTGTCGGGCGTCGCGCTGCTCGTGGGCGCTCTCGCCTGGCCCGCGCTGCTGGATCCCATCGCGCGGCGGTGGATGGCGCTCGCGGCTGCGCTGTCCCGGGTCACCACGCCGATCGTGCTCGCGATCCTGTACTTCGTGGTCGTCACCCCGGTCGCCGTCCTGCGGCGCACCATCGGCCGGTCGCCCCTGCGGCGTGACCCTCGGGCCGAGAGCTACTGGATCACGGCAAGAGCGTTTTCGAGAGACGAGCGACGCTCGCGGATGGAGCGGCAGTTCTGATGGCGGTGGAGCTGCCGGCCGGGCGACGGCGAGCATTCCTCTTCTTCACCGTTGCCGCTCCCTGGCTTCTGCTTGGCCTCGTCGAGCTTGGCCTTCGCATGGGGTGGAAGAACGGGCGAATGCCCGTGTTCGACACCATCACCATCGCCGGCCAGGAGTACCTGACGCCAGGGAAGCGCGTCTCACGACGCTACTTCCCTCGGGAAGCGATGCCTCCGGTGCCGCCGACCGATGTGTTCGCGGCCACCAGGCCGGCGCAGGGGCTGCGGTTGTTCGTCCTCGGCGAGTCGAGTGCGGCGGGCTTTCCGTACCCGCACAACGGGACCTTTTCGCGCGTGCTCCGCGATGCGCTGCGCGATGTCCTGCCGCAGGACAGTGTCGAAGTGGTGAACCTCGGCATCGCCGCCACCAACAGCTACACCATGGTCGATGTCGTCGATGACGTCATCGCGCAACGGCCCGATGCGGTGCTGATCTACGCCGGCCACAACGAGTACTACGGCGCGCTGGGCGTCGGATCGGCCATCGGCGGGCGCAGCGCCCCCTGGCTGACGCGCGCCTACCTGGGCGCATTGCGGCTCCGGACGGTCGTGCTGCTCAGGGCCGGCCTGGAGAAGGTGTGGTCCGCGGTGGTCACGAAGCAGGGGCGCACGGACGCCAATGCGGCGACGTTCATGGAGACGGTGGCGAACGACGAGAGCATCCCGTTCGGCTCCCCGACGTATGCGGCCGGGCTCCGGCAGTTCGGCTCGAATCTCGACGTCCTGCTGACGCGACTGCGTGAGGCCGGCGTTCCCGTCTTCATCGGCAGCATCGCGTCCAATGAGCGGGACCAGCCACCGTTCGTTTCACCGAAGAATGGGCCGGCGCGTGCCGCCTTCGAGACCGCGCAGGCCCGCCTGGCAGCCGGAGACACGGCTGCGGCGCGTGAGGCTTTCAGCCGGGCTCGTGACCTCGACGTCGTGCGCTTCAGGGCTCCCTCCGCCCTCAATGCGGAGATCCGCAGGCTGGCGAACGACGACGGCGCGATCTACGTCCCTTCCGCCGAACGCCTCGCCGCGGAGTCGCCGGGGGGAATTCCGGGCCACGCGCTGTTTCTCGAGCACGTCCACCTCAACCAGCATGGCTACGCCTTGCTCGCGAAGGCGTTCTTCGACGCGCTGGCGGCGCACGACTTCCTCGGGCATCATGCCAGGACGGACCGCCTTGCCGCGTGGGAAGGCTACGAGAACCGCATGGAGCTCACGCCGTTCGACCAGCGAATCGTGGAGCACACGGTCAGGACGGTGACGACCCGCTGGCCATTCGTCGATCGCGAGCATGCGCTCGACTATCGAGCCACCTACCATCCGACGGGCACGTCGGACAGCCTCGCGCTCGTCGTATCGCGAGGAGGGATGTCGTGGGCCGAGGCGAAGGTCGTGGTGGCCAGCGGCGAGGCCGCCCGCGGACAGCTCGACTCGGCCGCAGCCGAATATCGCGGGCTCGTGCGCGACGCCCCTTTCCTGGAGCTCCCCAACCGGCTGCTTGGGCGCACGTTGGTCGAGCAGGGACGGCCGGCCGAGGCAGTACCGTACCTGGAACGGGCATTCCGGTTGCAGCCGACGGGCGAGGCTCCGTTCCTGCTGGGGAACTTCGCCCTCGATGCCAGGCAGCTGGACCGTGCAATCGTCCTGCTCGACCAGGCGTCACGACTGGCTCCCACATCGGCACTGCCGCCGTTCCGGCTGTCCGTCGCATTTGGGCTGTCCCACAACCTGGAGGCGGCGCGCGCGGCGGCGGCACGCGCGGCACTGCTCGATCCACGGCTTCCCGGGATCCGTGAATGGATGGCGACCCTGCGCATGGATCGACCCTGAGCCGTGAAGTGCGTTTGACAGCCCTCGCTCCACAGTGTCGTTTAGTGGCGAGCCGAGGCGACCACCACCGGTCGAATCACCCCAACGCGGAGTCCGATGCGATTTCCTCACGTAGTGTTGACAGGCGCTGCACTTCTCACCGTCGGATGTGCCTCCGCGAACCGCACGGCCGCGTCCGACGAGCCGGCCGGCCCATCCTGGTCCGGTAACCTCCAGCCCACGCAGCAGCGCACCGGGGGGCTCGCGGTCACGGGCCAGAACAAGGCCTTCGGGCGAGTGAGCATCAGCCGGTCGCCGGGGCGGCTGCAGCGGATGCACGTCAAGCTGTCCGTGTCGGTGCCGGCGCAGGGTGCCGCATCCTACCGCTGGGCCGTGCTTCCCGATCGCTGCGGCTCCGGCTCGCTGCCCCTGATCGGATTCGACCAGTTCCCCCTGCTGGACGTCAGCACGAACGGACAGGGCCAGGTGGACGCCGATCTTCCGCTCGATCTGACGCCGAACGGCACCTATCACGTCAACGTCTACAACGGCGGCCAGCAGCTGGACAACGTCGTCACCTGCGCCAATCTCCGGTTCGACGACAAGTAGCTCCGGAATGCAGAACGGGGGCAGGACGCCAGGCGTCCTGCCCCCGTTCCGTGTATCCGGTGTCCTACCGGAAGATGGCGCCCCGCGGACCGCGCGGCTCCGACGACGGCGCACGGAGGGTCATGTAGGACCCGTTGGGCAGCTCGAGCATTCGAGCGGTGCTCAGGTTCGTGAGCCCGAAGCTGAGCTGCGGTGAGGCCAGGCTGATGAGCGACTGCTCCTTGCCTTCCCCGCCGAAGGTGTAGATCGGCAGCGAGAGGGTCTCCAGCTCCTTCGCCGGGATGGGAAGATGGCGCCACGTGCCGGGCCGCAGCCCGTCCACGTGACGGCGCTGGAAGAGCGTGAACCCACTGGTGTTCAGCAGCTCGATATCACGCTCGTAATCGATGTCGGCGAGCAGGCCAGCCGCCCCGTCGGCCGCCGTCGCGGCAGGCAGGTTGCCCCGTCCAACGCGCGTCTTGTTGATCAGGCTCGCCGCCGTGGCGAGATCGCCACCGCTCCGGATGATCGCCTCGGCCCGCACCAGGTCACTCTCCGCAGCCAGCAGGTACGGCACCGGGCCCACGGCGCGCGTGGACGACGTGCGCTTGTAGAAGGCGTAGCGGATGTGCGAGTACGGGCTCTGCATGTAGATGCCGCGCGACGGATCACCGATCACGTCACCCTCGTACTTGTAGTCGCTGGTGAAGCGCGCGTCCGCCGAGGTGCCCTTCGGCGGGATCGTCCCGTCGAACTCCGCGGGCGAGCTCGGGTCCATGCGGTTGATGAGCCGCATGTCAACGCGCATCCAGCTCGGCTCTTCACCGTAGTAATCGATGTACGAGTACCAGGTGTTGTTGTCGCCGACGACCGTGATGTCGAACGGCGCGCCGGCGCTTCCCGTGCCGATGCCCTTGTCGGCGTATGCGGCGACCTTCGCCCAGTCCACCGTCGCCGCCTCGGCCGCGTTTCGCGGCGTGTACGCCAGCGTGAGCGCCGCCATGGTGTTCGCGAAGCGATTCAGCTTGGCGGAGCTGAGCGTCGTTCCTTCCAGCGGAAGCACCGACTGGTCGTAGACGTACGACTTGCCGTTGGACGCGGCGATGAGCGCATCCCACTTCGTCATCGCGGCCGCCGACACGTCCTTGTAGGGCACCAGCTCCGGCTTGTCGCCCGGCTGCATGGTCTCATCGACGACGAAGGCCTGGTCGA
>CAMLHT010000212.1 GCA_946479895.1 uncultured Gemmatimonadota bacterium
GTCGCCCTCCGCGCGGAGGGCGAGGGCGAGCCGGGCTCCATAGAAGCCGCCGCCGATGACTATTGAGTCGAACCGCACTCCTGACTGACGTTCCGGCAGGCCGTCCCGTAACCCGGTCGCGGATTTTCCGGCGACTATTTCCGGCGTCGTGCGATGAACGTCCCGATATGAGTCGGCGGGCTTCTGTACAGGTATTTCATCCATCGGACGTCGCCAACCAGACTGTCGGCCACCAACCTCCCATTCAAATAGATCGCCGGACCGTTCGAGTATGTCGCGTTAAGCGACGTCTGCAAGCCCAGAAAAAACGAACTGTCCGCCGCGAACCCTGAAAGGCTGGAGGATGACGGACGGTAGTCCCCCGTCAGGGGTGAGACATGTGTGCACCCTGATGCCGAGCTCACGTCCCACGTGTCGCAGAACTCGCCCGCGAAAATACCGGCCCCGGCGAGTGGCTCGGCATTTCTACCATCGAGTGTGATCTCGAGGACACCGGAAAGTGTCGCTCCGCCAAAGGTTCGCAGGTGCGTGCAATACAGGAACGCACCCGGACAATCCGGTGGGGAAGGCGCGGCCGTCTCGAACGAAAACTGGGTCAGTTGCGTGGTGACGTCCCAGGTACCCTCCAGAGGGTGTCCGCTCTTGTCGCCAGGGCCGAAAACAGACTGGCACGACGCGACCACTCCGAGACAAAGCAGTGCAAGGCACTGAAGGATTCGCATGCACTTTCAACTAGCGGAGGGATTGATCCTACCGCTACCCCGAATCTTCAAGATACGAGGCGATTCCCGGTCTCTGGTCAGCCCCGGTTACCTGAAGCCCTGAAAGCTTATGCCGAGTTTCGCGAGTCCCGGCATCAGCTGTCAGGGCGTCAGGACTCAGGGCCGCCCGTGCGGCGGGCTTGGCTTCCGGCCATCTTCCGGAATGAGCCCGTCCCGCAACGATCCCCGCCCCGGTGGATCGGGAAAGAAGTACAAGCGGTGCTGCATGGCGAAGGAGGCGGAGGCGGCACACCCGTTCCTCAGCCTCAGCTGCTGCGGCCGGCCGTCGAAGCGGACCTGATGGATCCTTCGTTGGCAGCTGAGCGGGAGCTGGACGGGCTGCGGGGTTGGCTGGTCAGGGTGGATGAGATCAGCCGGGACGGCGAGAGCCGGCCCGAGCGGGTGCTGGAGCTGTTGATGGAGGATGTACGATCGTCACGCTGAACGACGTCCAAGGGGTGCGCATCGGCTAGATTTCCCATTCGCAACTCCGCACTTCCCATCGCGTTCCGATGTCGACCCCGCAGACCTCCCTTTCCTCCAGGATCAACGACCGGACCGCCGTCATCGGCGTGATCGGCCTCGGCTACGTGGGATTGCCCCTGGCAGTCGAGACGACCCGAGCCGGCTACCACACCATCGGCTTCGACCTCAACGAGACGGTCGTCGCGGGGATCAACGCCCGCCGAAGCCACATCAAGGACATCCCGTCGAGCATCATCGAGCCGCTCGTCGCCGAGCACCGGCTCGAGGCGACGACGAACCTCGCCGACCTCGGGAAGTGCGACGCCATCTCCATATGCGTGCCGACCCCGCTCAACAAGATCAAGGACCCTGACCTCAGCTACATCGTTGCCGCGGCAAGGTCTGTTCGCGATTCGCTCCGGAAAGGACGGCTGATCATTCTCGAGAGCACGACCTACCCGGGAACCACGCGCGAAGTCCTTCTGCCGATCCTTCAGGAGACGGGACTGGAAGTCGGCAAGGACTTCTTCGTCTGCTTCAGCCCGGAGCGCGTCGATCCCGGCAACCCGACCTGGCAGACGAAGAACACTCCGAAGGTCCTGGGCGGAATTACGCCTTCGTGCGCCGAGGCCGGCCTGGCGCTTTACTCCAGGATTTTCGACACCATGGTGCCGGTAGAGAGCGCCGAAGCGGCCGAATTGGTGAAGGTTTACGAGAACACGTTCCGCATGATCAACATCGCCTTGGCCAACGAGCTGGCGCAGGCGTGCGAGAAGCTGGGGATCGACGTCTGGGGCGTGATCGATGCCGCGGCGACGAAGCCCTTTGGCTTCATGAAATTCACCCCGGGCCCGGGGCTTGGCGGCCACTGCATCCCGCTCGATCCGCACTACCTCGCGTGGAAGATGCGCACGCTGTCGTACACGACACGGATGATCGAACTCGCGAGCGAGATCAACATGGAGATGCCGGCGTACGTGGTGAACCAGGTTGGCGATGTGCTGAACGACGTGGGGGTCGCGCTGAGCCGGGCGAAGGTGCTGGTGCTCGGGATCGCCTACAAGAAGGACATCGACGACCTGCGCGAGAGTCCGGCGCTGGAGATTATCCAATTGCTCCAGCAAAAGGGAGCCACGGTGAGCTATCACGACGGGTACTGCGCCCAGATCCTGGATGATGGCCACACCGGCATCCGTAACCTGCCGATGTCGAGCGTGCCGCTGACTCCGGAAGCGCTCTCGGCGGCCGACGTCGTGCTCGTGGTCACCGACCACTCGAACGTCGATTACCAGGCCGTGGCCGACAATGCGCGCGCCGTCGTCGATACCCGCGGCATCATGCGGAAATACCGCGGAAGGGCGAAGGTCGTCGGACTGTCCGGAACGAGGTCTGGTGCGAACCTGGCGACGCCCGTCGCGGTCTGATTCGGGCCGTTAGTTTGTTCGCATGACCGATCTGGAAGCCCTCGCGATCAACACGGTCCGCACGCTTTCCATGGACGCCGTCCAGAAAGCGGAGTCGGGCCACCCCGGTACCCCGATGGCCCTCGCGCCGCTGGGGTACGCGCTTTTCACGAAGCACATGAAGCACGATCCATCCGACCCGGCGTGGCCGGACCGCGATCGTTTCGTGCTGTCGTGCGGACACGCGTCGATGTTCCTGTACTCGTGCCTGTACCTCACCGGGTACGATCTCACCCTCGACGACCTGAAGGAATTCCGTGAGTGGGGGAGCAAGACGCCCGGGCACCCCGAGCTGCACTACACGCCGGGTGTCGAGACAACGACAGGGCCACTCGGCCAGGGCATCGGCAATGCGGTCGGCATGGCCGTGGCCGAGGCGCATCTCGCAGCGACATTCAACAAGCCAGGCCACGATATCGTGGACCACTACACGTGGTTCATCTGCAGCGACGGGGACCTCATGGAAGGCATCTCCCACGAGGCTGCCTCGTACGCCGGCCACCAGAAGCTCGGCAAGCTGATCGGTTTCTACGACGACAACAAGATCACGATCGACGGGAGCACGGACCTCACCTTCAGCGACGACACCGCGAAGCGGTTCGAGGCGTACGGGTGGCACGTGCTGCACATCGACGACGTGAATGACCTCGGTCAGATCGATCGAGCAGTCGCCGCCGCGAAGGCCGAGGCGACCAGGCCGACGCTCGTCGTCACGAAGACGCACATCGGGTTCGGCAGTCCGAACAAGCAGGACACCGCGAAGGCCCATGGCGAGCCGCTCGGCAAGGAAGAGATCCGGCTGACGAAGGAAAACCTCGGATGGCCTTCGCAGGAGCCGTTCTTCGTTCCCGAAGAATCGCTGGCGCACTGGCGGCAGGCGAAGGACCGTGGCGTGAAGGTGCATCGCGAGTGGAGCGCGAAGCTGGAGGCGGCGCGGAAGGCATACCCGGCTGATGTAGCGGAGCTCCAGCGACGCCTGAGCGGGAGGCGGCCGGCCGATTGGGACACGGCCATGCCGGTGTTCACCAGCGAGAACGGAAACGTTGCGAGCCGGTCCGCATTCGGCGTCGCTCTCAATGCGACCGCTGAGGCCCTGCCGGAGCTGATGGGCGGGTCCGCCGATCTCACGCCTTCGAACAACACGTCGGTGAAGGCATGGAAGAATTTTTCGCCCGAGGATCGGGCTGGGCGCTACATGCACTACGGCATTCGCGAGCATGGCATGGGCGCGATCATGAATGGCATGGCCGTGCATGGCGGTGTCACGCCGTACGGCGGCACATTCCTGATCTTCTCGGACTACATGCGGCCGGCGATCCGGCTCGCGGCGTTCATGAAGCAGCACGTCATCTACGTCTTCACCCACGACTCGATCGGGCTCGGCGAGGACGGGCCGACGCACCAGCCGATCGAGCAGCTCTCCGCCCTGCGCGCGATCCCGAATCTCATCGTTCTCCGGCCAGCGGACGCGGCCGAGACTGCGGTCGCTTGGAAGGCGGCGGTCGAGCACGAAGGTGGCCCGGTCGCGTTGGTCCTCACACGGCAGAAGCTCGGATTCATCGACCGCGGCGCCGTTGGGATCGGGGCCGCGGAGGGCCTGGAGAAGGGCGCTTACATCCTCGCCGATGCCAGTGGCGGAGCGCCGAAGGTGATCCTGATGGCATCAGGATCCGAGGTCGGTCTGATCCTGAAGGCGAAGGCCCAGCTCGATGCAGCGGGAATCCCGTCACGGGCCGTGAGCGTCCCCAGCATGGAGCTCTTCGCGCAACAGCCGGCGGCGTATGGCGGCACGGTCCTCCCGAACGGGGTTCCCCGAATCGCGATCGAAGCGGGGCACCCGATGTCCTGGTATCAGCTGATTGCCGGAAACGGTGAGATCATCGGGCTGTCGCGGTTCGGCGCAAGCGCTCCGTATGAGCGTATCTACGAGGAGCTTGGGCTCACGGTCGAACGGCTGGTGACCGCCGCGAAGTCAGTGGCTTCCTAGCGGCCGACCGCAGCCATGGGAGCATTCGCCCGCAACATCCGGCGCGCACTGCCCGAACGATGGCAGCCGCCGGCGCGCTATTTCTACGAGCGGGCGATGGGCCTCATCGAGCGGGAAGTGTGCGTTGCGGTTCGAAAGGTGTCACCCGGTGACGTGGTCGTGGATGTTGGCGCGAACGTCGGGATTTACACGTATGCTTTCGCCAGGGCCGGTGCCTTCGTACACGCTTTCGAACCGCAAGCGCACTGCGCCAGCGTCCTGCGTGCCTTTGCAGCGACGACTGACCGCGTCAAGATCCACGAGTACGCCCTGGGCGCCAACGAGGGGATGGCGACGTTGCACATCCCGGTGGAGGAGGGCGCGTTGCGCCCGGGCCAGGCCAGCCTCCGCAAATTGGACGCGACTTCTCGCGAAAGCCTGGTCCAAATCAGGACCCTGGACGGGCTCGACCTTGGAGCCGAGATCGCGATGATGAAGGTCGACGTAGAGGGGGCCGAGCTCGAGGTGCTCGAAGGCGCGCAGCGAACGCTGGAGCGGTCTGCCCCTCTCGTCCTTGTGGAGGTGGAGCAGCGCCACCATTCAGCGCCTGTCGTCGGCGTATTCGAACGATTCGCAGCCTTGGGCTACGACGCGTTCTTTCTGGACGAGGCGCGGCGCATCCAGCCGATCAGACCCGCCGACCTCGCGGTGTCGGCACCGTCATTGGGCGCGGGTCACGTGAACAACTTCCTGCTTCAACCCCGCAGGGGAAGGCGCCGCTGGGTCTGACGACGGGTCAGATGATCTCGATTTCCGGCATCGGGAAGATGAATTTCCCTCCCCGCGCAAGATAGTCCTTCTCGCGCTCCAGGATGCTGCTCTTGAAGTGCCACGGCAGTACCAGGAAGTAGTCCGGTTCCAGCGCGCGAGCTTCCTTCTCCGAGACGATCGGGATGTTCGTTCCCGGCGTGAAGGCGCCGAACTTGTCCTCGTTGACTTCGGCGATGCACTCGATGTGCCGACTGGTCAGTCCGCAGAACTGCAGGAGTACGTTGCCCTTCGTGCTCGCGCCGTACCCGACGATGCGCTTGCCGTCGGCCACCAGGGACTCGATGAGCTCCTTGAGGCTCGTCCGGTGCGCGAATACCCTGCGTTCGAAGTCCTGATAGGGAGCGAGCGTCTCGAGGCCCATGAGATCCTCCTGGCGTAACATCCAGTCGATGACCGGGGCGTTGGACTTGTACGGCCCGGCATCCCGGCACGCGGTCACGGCGAAGCTGCCGCCATTCACGGCGTTCATCTGAACGTCGACCACCCGCATCCCCGCCCGTCTCAGGATGTCACACACCACCTTGAACGAGTAGAACTCGAGATGCTCGTGGCAGATGGTGTCGTACGAGTTGGTCCGAAGCATCGAGGGCATGTAGCTCTGCTCGAAATGCCAGATCCCGTCTTCGGCGAGCACCTCGCTCACGCCTCGCACGAAATCCACCGGGCGCTCGAGGTCGTAGAACATCGCGATCGACGTGACGATCTTCGCCTTCCTTCCCGGAAAGGCTGCGCGAAAGGCATCCGCGGTGAAGAAGTCCGCGATCAGCGCGATGTCGGCCGGATAAAACTCCCGGAATTTCCTTCCGGTGGGATCGATGCCCACCTTCCCATGCGTCCCCGAGTAGGACTTCAGCAGGGTCGCGTCATTGGATCCGATGTCGATCACCAGGTCGTCATCCTCGAGCGCCACGAGTCGCTCGAGGAACCGGACCTTCTGCTGAAGGTGACGGACCATGGATTTGTTGAGGCCGGACCGGTAGCCGTAATTGTCGCCGTACATCTCGTCAAGATTGTACGAATGATGAAGCTGGACGAGACCGCAGGAGCGGCACCAGACGAGCTCCAGCGGCCCCCTGGTGATCGGCTCCGATGGCGAGCGCGGAAACACCCCGGTGAGGTACTGCTCACCGAGGGAAAGGATCGGGACGAGCTCGGTGCTGGCGCAGGCGAGCAGCTCGGCGGCGCCGTCGCCCAGGAG
>CAMLHT010000213.1 GCA_946479895.1 uncultured Gemmatimonadota bacterium
CGGGATCAGCACCCGCTATCTCGATCATGCGCTGGTGGAGCGCGGCCTCAAGGCGCCGGCTTCGCCCCATCGCGTCGAGCCGCATCGCGCCTGGTGGGCCGGCGCTCCGCTGGAGATCGTGGAACAGTCGGAGATCGATGGCGAGATCGACCCGCGCCGCTTCGACGCGCTGTTCAACCTCCTGCGCGACGGAACGGGGCACCTCGGCTCGACCATCGCCAGCCGCCGTGAGCTCGGCTGGCGCGCCGAGTGGTTCGGGAGCCGGCTCGACGTATCGGTGGTGCCGGCGGATGGCAGGACTTCCGTGCGGCTCGTCCACCGCATTCGCGGACTCGCGATCGCGATGGTCTCCGCCTCGGTCGTGGTCGCGGCGACGATTGCTCCGGTCGCCACCGTCGTGTCGGCGGCCATCATGTCGACGCCCACGCCGCGCTGGGTGCGTCAGCTCGGGCTCAACGTGATCATGTCGCGGTCCGACATCTGGAACATCGCGGCCGGCATCGGCATCGTGGTCGCGATCGGGGCGATTCCGGCAGCTCGGATTCTGCTGCGTCGCTTCCACCGGCAGCATGCGCGAAGACTGCTGCTCCTCGGTGAAGCCGTGAGCGCGAAGGTCGGGCTGGGCGTGAGGGAGGATTCGGAGAAGCCGACCGGCCGGTAAGCCACCCGCCGCCAGGCGGCGAATCGGATGCGGTCCGCGGCGTCAGGTCCGCGTCATCACGCGCTCAACTTCGCGAATGGCCGCGGCGCGGTTCCCGAGGCTGTCGCTGACGGCGCGAATGTGCTCGGTGAGCGTCGTGACCCGGGCCGCGTTCGCCGCCTCGGCGCGGAGGTGCGCGACGTGAAGCCCGAGCGCGCGCAGCTGCTCGGCGAGCCGATCGCGGCGTGATCGAACCTCGATCCGGCGTGCGTCGATCTGCTCGAAGAGCGCGAGCTGCTGGCGCAGGAGGCGCCGCATGTCTTCCTTCGCGGCCATCTCGCCGGCCGTCGGCGCCCCGAGCGCGTCGAGGCTTTCCCTGATTCGCTGGCGTTCGGCCGGACTCGCGTCGCGAAGGAGCTGCGCGAGCTCCACCTCGCTCGCGGCGATGGCGTCCTGCAACTGACGCGCGGCGTCGACCGCCTGCCGGTAGACGTCGGCGTGCGGCGATCCTTTCTCACTCTCGGCGACCCGGGTGAGCTCGGTCAGCACACTTTCGCGGCGCGCCGGGATGGCCGCCTCCGGGCCTGCAAGCAGCGACGCCACGTCGGGCCTGCTCCAGAATCGGCTGCCGGCGGTGGGCTCGGTGAGCAAGCGCCCCGCATCCGTGCGCGAGAGCTGCCGCTCGCGGATGAGGGTCCGGGCGCCGCGGTTCAGCCAGAACATCGACGTCATGGTGCCGGCGACGATCATCAAAGGCACGTAGATGCCGGCCCATCGCGCGCCGGCGGGATGCGCGATCATGTACGACGGGCGCATCGCATAGATGAAGAAATTGAGGAACACGGGCGTGATCGCCGTCGAGAAGACGTCGACGCTGCGCATGAGCCGGATGGGCCGGGGCAGCCGGTCGAAGACGTCGCCCGGGCGGCGACACGACTTCGGCCACCAGCCCTTCCACCACGAGGGCTGCCGGAAGTAGGCGCTGAGGGTCGCGCGCCATCCCCACCTCCGGACCGGCTTGATCCATCCGAGCAGGCCGGGGAGCTGGACGGCGAGAAACGTGATGACGATTCCGGCAGGGGGAAACGGCTTGTCGAGGGCGCCGAAGAGATTCAGCAGGATCTCGATCTCCGCGGCCGCGAAGCCGGCGATCGCGAGGCGGACGCCCATCCCGGTGATCGAGCGCAGCTCGTCAGGCATCGCTTCGTCGGAGTCCGCGGCGAGGGTCTGACGGATGTGCGCCGCGGTCTGCCACCGCTCGGCCGGATCCTTGGCCAGCGAGCGCATCACGACCTGGTCGAGCTCGAGGGGAATCGTCTCGTCGGTCTTCGAGGGAGCGATCGGGATCGCCACGGCTTGCTGCGACAGCACCTCCCGCAGCGAGCTGCCCTGGAAGGGCAGGTGCCCGGTCAGCATGCGGTAGGCGATGACGCCGAGCGCATAGATGTCGCTGCGTCCGTCGATGTCGGCGACGCCGGCCGCCTGCTCGGGTGACATGTAGTGCGGCGTGCCCACGATCATCCCGGTGCGCGTCAGCGTCGCGGTCTCGGCGCGCTGCTTGGCGATGCCGAAGTCGGTGAGGAGCGCGCGCCCGGTGTGCCGGTCGATGAGCACGTTGTCGGGCTTCACGTCGCGATGGACGACGCCCATCTGGTGCGCGTGGTGCAGCGCGTCGCTCAGCTCGTCGATGATGCGGCGGGCCTCGTCGTGGGGCAGCCGTCCCATGCGCTGCAGGCGCGCCTCGAGGGGTTCGCCGTCCACGTACCCCATGACGTAGAAGAGCAGGTCGCCACACTGGCCGAAGGTGTGGAGCGGGACGATGTGCGGATGCGACAGTCGCGCGGCGGTGCGCGCCTCGCGGAGAAACCGCTCTCGCGCGTCGCCGGAGGCCAGCTCCGCGGGAAGCACCTTCACCGCGACCTCGCGGTCGAGGAACGGCTCGCGGGCGAGATACACCGCGCCCATCCCGCCCCGGCCGAGCAGCCGGACCACCTCGTACTGGGAGCCGAGCGCCGCCGCCAGCTCCCGTGCCTGCAGATCTCCGTCGACCATCCCCAGTCCCTGGCGCGAAGTGCGACTAACCTAGGGTCGGGAGAGTGCACCGGCTAGCGCCGGATCATCACAGGCTCCTTCATGCCCCGCGCTTTGCTAAACATGTGAGCCTGACCCGCCGCTTCGACGATTGCCCTATCGCTGAACCTTCATTCCCCAGATTTCGAGCTGCGCCGTATCGTTCGTGCTCGTAGTGAAGATCATGAAGTGCCGATCGTCCACGAAGCCGATTCCGTACGCTCCGAGATGGCGCTCGGCCAGGCGTTTTCCGGTTCGCGCGTCGAAGGCTTCGATCCATGCAGTGGACTGTTGCTCGAACGGGAACGCGCGCGCGTCGGCCTCGCCACTTCCCTTGAAAGCCGCCTCCGACATCGCCCGCGCGTTCCGTACCGGGACGCTCGAAAAGACCCAGAGGATGCCATCGGCTTCACGGACGTCGCGGATCGCCGACTTGTAGAGCGGGTCTTTCTGCGGGAACCAGGCGGGCGTGGTGTCGATCGTGGCGAGGAGCTCCCCGCCGAGCGACCAGCGCTGAAGCTTCCGCCCGCGACTTGGCCACGACCAGAACGTGTTGCCGGCACCACGGCCAACCCCGTACTCCGGTTCGGGCCACCGGCGCGGCTGTGGCAGGGTGTCGATGAGGAATGAACGAGTGATGCCGCCGTTCCGGTCGACGACGTGCAGCGAGACTATCGTGTTCTTCTCCGCCGCCGGGCGCCTCGATGAAAACACGAATTGTCCATCGACCGGGATGAAGCTGCCGACGTACAGGCCCGTGGGGGTCACCGATCGGACGAACTTCAGGTTCCGGTCGAAGACGTTCAGGTTGCTGTGGTTGCCCACGTAGAGGGTGTCGCCCCTGCCGATCCGCGCCGGGAATGCGTTCGTCTCGAACTCTCCGGGCCCCTGACCCTTTCTCCATCGCTTCACAAGGCGGCCTGAGGAGTCCACCACGATCGGCAGCTCGTTCATTTCCGTCATGGCGAACCACTTCCCGACGGGAGCGACGCTCATCGGGGCCCGGGTGAATCCCCGGCCGTCCCGGTCCACCAGGGTGGCGACTCTTCGTATCTCGATGGTCTGCGCGCCCACTGACGCGGCCACGCTGAGCGTCAGAAAAGCCCCGATCGCGTATCGCATGCTCCTCAGCGGTGAAGGCGTCCTACAAAACTTCCCCCTCCCCCACCGATCGTCTACCCGAATTCCCGAGTTCGCCCCACATGGCCGTCCCGTTCATCTGCGCGATGAAGGCCCTGCGCAGGTCGCGCCCGCCCTCGCGCATCATCCTCGGATCGAGAAAGACGGGGCTGGAGAGCTGATCCGCGAGGGCGGGAGAAATGCACGCCGGAATGCTACCCGGGGCGAGCGGCGCCGGCCTCAGTAAAGGCGATACTTCACGAGCGTCTGGACGTCGTCGGAATCCGGCACCAGAGCCCAGGCGGTGTTTCCAACGAACGTCACGCGCGCGCGCAACGGAAACCGGACTTCCCCCAGGTAGGTGCCGTCAGCCTGGAATGCGGCGAAGACCGGAGGCTCCTCGTACGTGGCTTCAACCTTGAAGCGGCCGCCGGGGCCGCTGCAGGACGCGATGATCTTCGCCGGAATCCTTTGTGCCGTCGCCGACTTCGCGATCCAGATTCGCCCATCGATATCAACCGAGGCACCCCGCGCAGGCAGCTTGAATTCGGGGATGATCGTTCGTGGCGTCGGTTGGGCGTTGGGTCGCGGGCATTTATCGCGAAGCAGGTCGCGTGCTGACTGCAATTCTTCACGCTCCTCTCGCAGATACGGCAACGGTGCTCCCGGCGCCTCGCCGATCAGCGGCGCGGCGTTGCCGCGGCGGCTGACGACCAGGAATCCAACCTTGTCCGTGCGCGTATACAGGTCACGGCCGTCCGGCAGGATCCTCCACCATTGCGCGCCCTCCGCATCCAGCGGCAACCAGTGCGTGGTGCTCGAGACCGAGTCCAGCAAATTTCCAGCGACAGTGTAGTGCAGCATCGGCCTCTGCAGTCCGGGCCCACCCGTCGAAAAATCGGCACCGGTCAGGAACGGCGCCCGGATGTAGAAGGAGCCATCTCGAGCCACGGTGATCTCGTTCGTGCTGCCATTGCCATGAAAGAGCGCGAAGGAGTTGACCAGCTTGCCGTCGGGTCCGAAAATCGTCACCGATTTCTCCGAGTCGCGCAGGTAGATCGTCCCGTTGGGGTGCACGGCGATCGTAAGGTTCTGCCGCATGTACTCTCCGGGTCCTGGCCCGCTGCGTCCCAGATTCCGCACGAATTTCCCGTTGCGGTCGAACTGCCGAACGATCAGTCCGTCGAGACTCTTCGTGTCGGCAACGACAACGCCTCCGTCGGGCGTCGCCTGCAGCACATACGCCGCGCCGAAGGTGGTCTCCCTCGTGTCAGCCGGAAGACGCAGCACCTCGATCGCGTCGTGCGGGGCGCCCCATCGACCGTTGCCCTGCGTGCTCACGACGGCCGTATCTCCGTGCCTGCTCCGGACGACGCCGGTCTGGGCGCCGACAGCCGCTCCCGCGGTGCCCACGAATCCGAGCGTGATCAACAACGTGCCGCGCATGACTCCTCCCCGGAAAAGTCCTCTCGCTAACTTCCCTCTCCTCCGCGACCCCGTCTACCCGTATTCCGCCCTGAAATGGCTGTCCCGTTCATCTACGTAATGAAGGCCCTGCGCAAGGTCGTCCCGCCCTCGCGCATCATCCTCGACGACATCTGGCTCTCGTTCTACCCCGACGCCAAGATCGGCGTCCTCGGCGCCAACGGCGCCGGCAAGTCCTCGCTGCTCCGCATCATGGCCGGCGTGGACCAGGAGTTTCAGGGTGAAGCCTGGGCGGCCAAGGGCACCCGCATCGGCTATCTCGCGCAGGAGCCGCAGCTCGACGAGACCAAGGACGTCCGCGGCAACGTCGAGGAAGCGGTGAAGGCGCAGCGCGCCATCCTCGACGAGTTCAACCAGATCTCGATGTCGTTCGGCGAGGAGATGTCCGACGACAGGATGAACAAGCTCCTCGAGCGCCAGGCGAAGGTGCAGGAGCAGATCGACGCGCACGACCTCTGGAACCTCGACAACAAGATCGAGGTCGCGATGGACGCCCTGCGCCTGCCGCCCGGCGACGCCGACGTCTCGAAGCTCTCCGGCGGCGAGCGCCGCCGCGTCGCCCTCTGCCGCGTCCTGCTCGAGGAGCCCGACATGCTCCTCCTCGACGAGCCCACCAACCACCTCGACGCCGAGTCGGTCGCCTGGCTCGAGCACTACCTCGCCTCGTTCAAGGGATGCGTCGTCGCCGTCACGCACGACCGCTACTTCCTCGACAACGTCGCCGGCTGGATCCTCGAGCTCGATCGCGGCAAGGGCATCCCGTACGAGGGCAACTACTCGAGCTGGCTCGACCAGAAGCGCACCCGGCTCCAGCAGGAAGAAAAGCAGGAGTCGTCGCGCCAGCGCACGCTGGCCCGCGAGCTCGAGTGGGTGCGCATGGCCCCGCGCGCGCGCCAGGCGAAGAACAAGGCCCGTATCCAGCAGTACGAGCAGCTCGCCGCCGAGGACACCTTCGAGCGCGCGGTGCAGCACGAGATCGTGATCCCGCCCCCGCCGCGCCTCGGCAACGAAGTCGTGACGGCGCGCGACCTCCGGAAGGCCTTCGGCGACAAGCTGCTGTTCGAGGGCCTGAGCTTCGACCTGCCGCGCGGCGGCATCGTCGGCATCATCGGACCGAACGGAGCGGGCAAGACGACGCTCTTCCGCATGATCAACGGCCAGGAGAAGCCCGACGGCGGCACGCTCAAGGTGGGTGAGACGGTGCAGATCGCCTACGCCGACCAGAGCCGCACGCTGAATCCCGACATCACGGCGTGGCAGGAGATCTCCGGCGGCCAGGAGCAGATCATGGTCGGCAAGAAGGAGCTCAACTCACGCGCGTACCTCTCGAGCTTCAACTTCCGCGGCACCGACCAGCAGAAGAAGGTCG
>CAMLHT010000214.1 GCA_946479895.1 uncultured Gemmatimonadota bacterium
AGGGATGATGGCGCCAGAGGAGGAGCCCGGCCGCCACCGTCACCGGGAGCATGACGGTAAGATCTATGGTATAGATGCCGCGCGCCACCTGGTCGAGGACTTCACCATGGCGCAGCCGCTGGACGACGTCGACCAGCCAGGCGGTCGCGAACAGCGCGCCGAGCATCGCCATCATCCCGCCGAGTGAGCGCGCGGGCATCGCCTTGTTGAAGTGATGGGCGAGCCGGCCGACGTCGATGCGAAAGATGATCACGCCGAGCGCCACGAGGCTGCTCCCCACCAGCGTCGCGTGCAGCGGGAACAGCGGCCCGAATGGAATGCCGCCGAGGTGGAAGTGATACCAGTAGGCGAAGTAGATCAGCGTGCCGGCCCACACGACGAGCCCGCGCGCCGAGCCGCGGCTCGTCCGCCAGACGGCGAGCATCATGAGCGGCAGGCCGATGACCAGCGCGACGACGTCCTGGCCGTAGAGCTGTGGCAGCAGCAGCGCGTCGGACTGGTAGAGTCCCTGCTCGCCATACTGGAGCCCGACGACGGCCGCGGTGAAGACCGCGACGGCCGCCACCACCGTCGCCCACCGGGCGACGACGAGCGACCCGGAGACGGGCAGCTCGTACGGCTCGGAGCGCGGCGGCATCCGGAGGGGCAGCCGCGCCGTCGTCACGCTTCGCCCCGCCGGCGTCCCTCTGCCCGGTCGCGCACCCCTCGGAGCATCCCGCGCTGCATGATGAAGTGCGCCGGCTCGAACACGAACACGCTGAGCGGTCCGAGGAGGAAGTTGCCGATCGTCGGCTTGCCCTCGCCCCGCGTGCGGACGATGAAGCGCGTCGTCACCGAGTCGACCGGCTGGAGCACGAAGGCGCCCCAGTTCTCCAGCACCAGCGCGCGCCGCGGCACGATCTGCTTCACGCGCCAGCCCGGCTGGCCGAGGCGGCCGCCGAGGTAGTCCGGCTGCGTCGCCTTGATGGTGTCGCCGATCCCGAGCGTCTGCCATTCGGGATGTACGCGATCGGCATTCGAGATCCTCGCCCCGACCATCCGCTCGAGACCGGAGTAGCTGTAGAATCCGCCCCGATCCTGGCCGAGCTGCACGAGCCACGGCCAGACGGAATCCGCCGGCGCGTGGATGGTGATCGCGTGATCGACGCGGTAACGCGGGTTGCGCACGTCGTCGTCACCCGGCAGGACGGCGAGGCGCTCCGCCCGGGTGGTGCCGTAATGCAGGTACATCGGCCGGAAGACGACGACCGTGGCGGCGTACGCGAGCCCGAGCACCGCCAGGGCCCAGCCCACCCGGTGAAGCATTGGATGGGACAGCCCCGCCACGTGCGTCGCCTCCACGACATCCACGTCGCTGTCGACGCGCCGCTGCATGACGTCGAATGCCAGGAACAGCAGCGCGACGTCGATGGCGATCCCGATCAGCCCGAACAGCCTTCCGTAGAGGATCAGCAGCAGCACCGACGCGATCGTCGCCACCACCAGGATGGGCTTCCAGTGGGTGCGGAGCAGCGGCACGCGGAGCATCGCGAACCCGGCGGCGAGATAGCCGACGATGGCCACGCTCCACAGCGTGTTGACCGTGGCCACCGACCCGTCGGCCGCGGTCCACACGCCGATCGACGCATGCGCGAGCCCGTGCAGCAGCAGCAGGAACGCCAGCAGTCCTCGTCTCATGGCCAGCTCCTACATCACGTGATAGACGACGCCGAGCGTCAGGCCCAGGTCGTAAAGGGTCTGCTTCGCCCCGGTGAGCGGCGCGGAGAAGCAGCTCACGTGGTTGCGGTTCTCCAGCCGAACCGCGACCTCGTGCATCTGGAACTCGGTGCCGAGCGCCAGGTAGCCGACGGTGCACGTCTTGCTGCCGGCGCCTTCCATCCGGTAGTCGTAGGTGCGCGCGCCGATGCCGCTGCCGATGAACGGACGGAAGAGCCAGTCCGTGTTGATGCGGTGGAGAAGATTGAGCTCCGCTCCGGCGTCGAACTGCCAGATGTCGGTCTGTTTCTGCGTGAGCGTCGGAAAGCGGGCGTCCGTCTGTGCCCACATGCCGGACAGCAGCAGGTGTGCGTGGTCGTTGACCTCGAACCCGCCCTGGAATCCGACCTGGAACGTCGCCTTGAAGTCGTCGCGCATCCGGCCCGTTGGAACGAAGAGCCCCGCGACGGGGCGCAGCTCGAACGCCATGTTCGTCTCGCTCACCTGCGCGAAGGCGGGCGCCGAGAATCCGATCGATGCCGCGGCGATGAGTGCCAATGTGGTCTGCCGCATGGTGCCTCCTTTCTGAGTGTCTCCAAGTTCGGACCCGTTCGCCGGGCGTCTGTCGGCAAAGTCCTTCCTGCCGGTAGGGACACTCGTCCGGAAATCCCATGCGCCCAGGCAGAGCTCCCTGCCCGCCAGCTCGGCCGTCGGACAATCAGGAAGCCTTTCCCGGGGAATCGCGGACTGACCCGCCCGCCGCGCCCGACCTCCTTGAGGCGACTGGAGCAGGAGCGGGCACCCGTGGACCATCCGGAAGGCACCCCTCGGAGCGAGCCGGGCGGGAGACTGGCCTGGGTCGATCGGCTGCGCCTGGTGGTCGTGGCCGCCGTCGTCCTCATCCATGTGTGCGAGGTCTTCAACCCGTGGGACGAGTGGCACATCACGGCGCCGGCGCGGAGCCACATCCTCGGCGAGGTGGTCGTGCTCTTCGCGCCGTGGGTGATGCCGCTGCTCATGCTGCTGGGTGGATTCGGCGCGCACGCCGCGCTCGCCCATCGCCGCAATGGCGCCTATCTACGCGAGCGGGCCCGCCGGCTCCTGCTGCCGCTCGCCATCGGCATCCTCGTGCTCGCCCCGCCGCAGGTCTATCTCGAGCGCCGGCTGCGCGGCCAGTTCGACGGCGGCTTCATCGAGTTCTATCCGCACTTCTTCGACGGCATCTATCCCGAGGGCAACTTCTCCTGGCACCACCTGTGGTTCCTCGGCCACCTGTTCCTGTATTCGGTGATCGCGCTGCCGCTGTTTCGCGCGTGGCAGCACGGCCGGGCGCGCGTGCTGTTCCGCGGCATCAGCCGGCTGTGCCGCGCTCCCCACGGAATCCTCTGGCTCGCGGTGCCGCTCGTCGCCGAGCGGATGCTGCTGTGGGGACTGTTCCCCGAACGACTGATGCTCACCAGCGACTGGTCGAATCACGCGCTGCTGTTCGTCGCGTACATCTATGGATTCCTGCTCGGAGCCGACCCCGTGCTGGGCGCGGCGATCGACGCGCAGTGGCGCGCGGCGGCGAGCGTCGCGCTCGTGACGACGGCGGCGCTGATGGCGGGGGCATGGGTCGGCATGATTCCCGGCGGACTGCCTGGCCCGTACTCCCTGCCCTACCTCGGCTTCTGGATCGTGTACGCCATCGGGGCCTGGGCGTGGGTCGTCGCCGTGATCGGCGTGGCGCGCCGCTGGCTCGCGCATGACGGCGCCGACGTCGAGGAGGGCCGGCGGAGCGCCTACATGTGGTACCTCGTGCACCAGCCGGTGATCGTCGCGGTGGCGTACGTGGTGGTGACCTGGCGAGCGAGCGTCGCGGCGCAGTTCCTCGTGCTGCTCGTCGCCAGCGTGGCCGGCACCTGGCTGCTGTCGGAGCTGGTCATCCGCGCCGGCAGGGTTCAGCCGCCGGGCCGTCGCAGGTTCGCGGTGAGAAATGCGCCGACCCGTGACTCGTATTCCGCCGGTCGATATTCGTGGAGATCCTCGTGACCGGCTCCCTCCACGACCCACAGCGACTTCGGTGACGGCGCGCGCGCATAGAGCGACTCGGCTTCGGCGCGCGGGGTGTAGCGATCGGCGCTTCCGCTCATCAGGAGCAGCGGCGCCTGGATCCGCCCGATGCGGGCGATGGGCTGAAGCTCCGACTCGCGGACCCCGATCTCGCTGCTGACGGCGCGGATGACGGCCGGCGCCAGCCCGCGTCCTACCGCGGACAACGGACCGAACCAGGTGCCCAGCCGGCCGCGCACGGCATCACGAATGGTCGGATAGACCGACTCGAGCACGTACGCGTCGACGTCGAGCGGCGCCGGGCCGAGCAGGCTCGCCGCGCCGCCCATCGAGACACCGATCACGCCGACGCGCTCACCCGGCAGCGTGGCGCGCAGGAAGGCCAGCGCCGCCCGTGCGTCGTCGCTCTCGCGCACGCCGAAAGTGACGTGGGGCCCGGGCGATTCGCCATGGCCCTGGAAGTCGATGGCGACGACCGAGAAGCCCTGGGCGTGAAGGAACCTGGCGCGGCTCACCATGCTCGTGCGATTGGCGCCGACGCCGTGCAGGAGCAGTACGGCGCCGGTGCCGGGCCGGCCTCGTGAAAGCCAGGCATGGATGCGGCTGCCGGACTCGCTCGGAAATTCCACCGACTCGGCGTCGAGCGCCTCGGGCGGCGCGGGTACGACGGCCGGCGCGGGCCGCGCGAGGAAGCATCCGGCGCCGCCCAGCAGCAGCGCACCGAACGAGACACTGATGGTGCGGATGCGGCGACGATCGAGCATGAGGTCGGACACGAGGAATGGCGCGCGGGCGTAACACTGATCTACACGCCAGTCGCGGGCCGCGTTCCTGCGCTGTCCGGTGATGCCTTACCCATTCGACGAACGTGTCGCCGTGCTGCGCGCGCGATCGGTGGCGTGACCTATCGTGGGGAGTTCGCGGGTCCGGCCGCGCGCTTGAGCGCCTCGCGGCGCAGCGCCGAGAACTGCCGGTGCAGCGTTTCCAGCTCCTCGTCCGACAGGGCCTCGAGATCCACCAGCTCGTTGCGCGCCTTGCGCACGGCGCGGATCAGCTCATCCAGCTTGAGCTGCGCCACCTGCGAATCGCGGTTCTGGGTGTTCTGGATCAGGAACACCATCAGGAACGTGATGATCGTCGTTCCCGTGTTGATGGAGAGCTGCCAGCCGTCGGAGTAGCGGAAGAGCGGGCCGATCAGCGCCCAGCCGATCACGACGAACAGCGCGAGCGCGAACGCCCAGGGCGTGCCCACCAGCGCCGCCACGCCGTGCGCGAATCCGCGAAACCACTCGGAGACGGCGCGGCGGCGCATGGGCTCAGCTCACGAACGTGAGGAGCGTCTGCCCCTTGCCGTGCGCGATCCGCAGGGCGAGGTCCTTTCCGCCCGGCGCGCGCAGCAGCGCGATGGAGCTCACCTTGCCGATGCCGCGGGTCAGGTGATGTCCGGTGCCGCTCTCGTCGCCGAACATCAGGCTGACGCGATGATCGTTGTGATCATAGGCGCCGCCACGGAACGGATAGTCGAACTCCTGCGCCTGCGCGCCCAGTTCGACGTCATCCACTTCGAGCATCGCCCGCCGTCCCTCGTTGCGACGCGAGAACTCGGCGAGCATCGCGGCCCATTCGCCGCGGTCGACGTGCTCGCCGATCGGCGCCGAGACCATCGTGCGCGTGTCGGTCATCACCGCTGCGTGCGGAACCGTCAGCACGCTGCGCGTGGACATCCGCACGATCCGTGTCGCGACGCTACCGATCAGCATCCGCGCCACGAACCCGTGGCCATGGCTCCCGGTGGCGATGAGGTCCGCCTGCACGCTGGCGGCGAATGCCAGGAGCTCGGTGGCCGCGTCGCCCTGGAGCATGACGGTCTGCACGACCATGTCCTCGGGCGGACGGAGCTGCTCACGGGTCTTCTGGAGCGCGTCGAGGGCGTCCTGCTTGTAGGCCTTCCCCCAGCCGTCCCACTCGTAGCGCGACCCGTCGCGCGGGGCGACGTGCGCGAGGTACAGCGTCGCGTTCGTCGACGCGAGCTCGCAGGCGAGCCGCGCCGCCCGGAGGCTCGTCTCGCTGAAGTCACACGCGACCACGATGCGGCTCGGCGCCCGCTTCAGCCCTTCGGCCGCCGCGAACACCGGGACGTCGGCGAGCCGGATCAGGCGCAGCGCCGTCTCGTCGCCGAAGATGCGGTCGGTGACCCGGTGCCGCCCCAGGCCGGCGACGATCATCGTCGCGTTCGACTGATGCGCCAGGCGCGCGATCACCGACGCGGGATCGCCCTCATGGATCTCGACCTCGTTGAGCGAGTCCCAGGTGCGGGTCATCTGGGCGATCACCTGGCGCTGGAGCTCGGCCCGCCGGGCCACTTCGAGCTCCTTGCTGACCACCATTCCCGATTCGGGAATGATCGGCACGGGGCGAACGACGGAGACGAGACGCATCGCGTCCGCCGACTCCGCGAACATCTTCCCGACGACGAGCGCCGCGTCGGACTGGTCCTGCCCGTCGGTCGCGATGATAACCGGCGCCGCCTTGCTGGCACGAACACCCAGCTCGGGCGGGATCGAGGGAACTCTGAGCGTCTCCATGGGGCCTCCGGGGGCTGCGATCTGGGCGATGCCTGATTCTGGCCAATCCGGCGGGGCCGGGGCGTCATCGGTCCTGTGTAACCGCCGTCAGGGAATCCCCCTTCGCTCGGCTATCCGCTCGGCTGCGGCTGTCGGCTATCAGGGCCCGCTGGCAGCGGGAGGGGACCCCGAACGCACGCTACGCCCCCGCCGCCCTCGATTCCCTCGCCAGGCTCCAGGATCGCATCCTCGACGACTCCGGCCCGTTCCTCCGCCCCGGTGGCCACCTCCTCTACAGCACCTGCAGCGTCTGGCCTGAAGAGAACCGCCAGCGCGTCGATGAATTTCTTACC
>CAMLHT010000215.1 GCA_946479895.1 uncultured Gemmatimonadota bacterium
CGGGGCTCATGAACTCCGGCGTGCCGAGGATCGTGCCGGTCGACGTCAGCTTCTGGATCTCCGCGCCGACGCGGCGCTCCTTCGCCAGGCCGAAGTCCATCACCACCGCGCGCTCGGTGCCGTCCGGATTCTTCGTCACCATGATGTTCTCTGGCTTGAGGTCCCGATGCACGATCCGGAGCTGGTGCGCGAAATGGAGACCCTCGGCGATGTCGCGGACGAGGTGGACCGTCTGCTCCACCGGCAGGACGCCAAGCCGCTGGTTGCGGTCCGAGAGGATCTCGCCCTCGACGAACGGCATCACCACGTACACCAGCCCTTCCTCCGTCTCGCCGAGGCGGATGATGTGGCAGATGTTGGGATGCTCCAGGCGCATGCCGAGGCTCGCCTCGCGCTTGAGGCGGGCCATCGCCGTGTCGTCCTGCGAGAGCGCCGACGACAGCACCTTGATCGCGTAGCGGTGGTTCGTCGCCACGTCCGTGGCCAGGTAGACGAACGACATTCCGCCCTCGCCCACCTTCTTCACGATCTTGTAGCGGCCCTCGAGGATCTCGCCCGCGAGGTTCACCTGCACCACGGTGCCGGAGGGGCTGTCGGGCCGACGCGACGGATTCGTGTTGCGCTTCACCGGCTCCGCCGGCGCGGCGGGAGGGGCGGGCGCCGTGCCGGCCGGTGGCGGTGCCGAGCTCAGTGGCGGAGCGGCCGGCGCGCCGAGGCGCGTCCCATCACGCGTGCAGAAGCGCGCTTCCGGCCCGTATTCCGTTCCACAGGTGGGGCACCGATTCATCTAGCTACGTACCTGGTTGCGTCCGTCGGCTTTCGCGCGGTACATCGAGGAATCCGCGCGGGCGACGAAGTCGTCGGCATTCGAGACATCCGCTGCCGGAAAGGTGGCGATCCCGACACTGACCGTCAAACGGATCTGGCCATCCCGGACACCGAACGCATGACGGGAGATCAGCTCTCGCAGGCGCTCGGCGAAGACCACCGCGCCGTTCGCGTCGGTCTCCGGGAGGATGACGACGAACTCCTCCCCTCCGTATCGGGCCACGATGTCCACCGTCCGCACCGCGCGCTGGATGAGCGACGCCACCTCGCGCAGCACCTCGTCACCCGCGAGATGCCCGGCGGTGTCGTTCACGAGCTTGAAATGGTCGATGTCGATCAGGAGCACGGCCAGGTGGCTGTCGAAGCGCCGCGCGCGCTCCATCTCCGTCCCGAGGCGGTCGGCGAGGGCGCGGCGGTTGAGGAGCCGCGTGAGCGGATCCGTCGTGGCCAGCTCCTCGAGCCGCCGGTTGTCGGCCATCGTCGTCTCCAGCTCCTCGACGGCGATGCGCGCCTTCGCCAGCTCGGCGGCGGCGCGGAGCTGCGCCCGCACCCGCGTCAGGACCTCGACGGCCTTGTACGGCTTGCCGATGCAGTCGTCGGCACCCTCGGGAATGCGTCCGAGGTCCGCCGCCTCGTGCTTGACCGCCGCGATGATGCGCATCGGCGCGAAGCGCCGGTCGCGTCGCACGCGCCTGACCAGGCCCGCCAGGTCGGTGTCCTCGCTGTCGACGAGCAGCAGGTCCGGCACCGCCCACCGGAGCGCCTGGTCGACGGCCGCCGGCGGGTGCGCGACCCTCGCGTCAAAGCCCTGCTCGGCCAGGAGCCAGCTGAGCACCCCCGCCGTGCGCCGATCCGAGTCGGCGACGAGTATCCGCGGATTACCCACCCAGAAGCGCCGCCAGTCCGTCCCATTCGATGTTTCCACCGCTCAGGACGGCCACCGTCGGTCCGGTGGGGACGACGAGCTTCTCCAGCAGGGCGGCAATCGTGATCGCTCCGCTTGGCTCGGCGACGAGCTTCATGCGGTCGAGCAGGTGTCGGACGGCGGCGCGCAGCGCGCCATCCGGCACGGTGACCACGTCGTCGATGTAGGCGCGATGATGAGCGAAGGGCACCGCCCCGATCTCGACGGCCATCAGCCCGTCGGCGATGCTCGACGTCCGGTCGAGCCGCGTCGGCTTTCCCGCCGCCCACGCGCGCGAGAGCTTCGGCGCGCCCTCCGGCTCGATGCCGATGACGCGCGCCGCCGGGCAGCGAAGCTTGATCGCCGTCGCCACGCCGGCGCTCAGGCCTCCGCCGCCCACCTGCACGAGCACCGTGCGCACCTCGGGCAGGTCCTCGGCGATCTCGAGACCGGCCGTCCCCTGGCCGGCGATGATCCACGGATGGTCGTAGGGCGGCACGAGCACCCCGCCTTCGTCGCGCGCGATCTCCAGCGCCCGGTCCATGCGGTGCTGCGTCGTCGTCCCGGCGAGGACGACCCGGGCCCCCAGCCGCTCGGCGCCGCCGCGCTTGGGGGCCGTGACGGTCTCCGGCATCACGACGGTCGCCTTCACGCCGAAGATCTTGGCGGCCAGGGCCACCGCCTGCGCGTGGTTGCCGGACGACGGCGCGATCACGCCCCGCGCGCGATCGGCGGCGGGGAGCTTCGCGAGGAAGTTGTAGGCGCCGCGGAGCTTGAAGGCGCCGCCGCGTTGCAGCATTTCCGGCTTCACCCGGATGTCGGCGCCGAACGTCGCCGACAGCGCCTCGTCGGGAAGGAGCGGCGTGCGCACGGCGACGCCGCGCAGCCTCGCTGCCGCTTCCTCCAGATCCCGCAGGGTGATGAGCGCCGGCTCGATTGTGGGCGCGGTCATCCCGAAAACTACTAGCTCACCGAGATGCGGGCGGCGGCGGCGATGCGGTCCCGGCCGGCCGCCTTCGCCTCGTAGAGGGCGTGGTCGGCGGAGGCCAGCAGCTTGTCCGGCTCGAGGTCGGTCTTCTTCTCGGCGACGGCGAAGCCGATCGAGAGCGTGACCGGGATGGTCCGGCCCGGCGGGCCGAAGTTCGCCTCGTTCACCCGCAGGCGCAGCCGTTCGGCGAAGGTCTTCGCCCCCACCCAGTCCGAATCCGGCAGCACCACGACGAACTCGTCACCGCCGAGCCGGGCGACGGTGTCGGTGTCGCGGGCGGTCTTCATCATGATGGACGCGAGCTGCCTCAGGACGCGGTCGCCCTCGGGATGGCCGTGCGTGTCGTTGATGACCTTGAAGTGGTCGATGTCGATCGCCGCGACGGCGACGATGCCCTCCCGGCGGCGGGCCAGCCGGCAGACGCCGAGGAGCTGCCGCTCCAGGCCGCGCCGGTTGGCGCACCCCGTCAGCGGATCGCTGCCGAGCTGCTCGGAGAGCCGGATGTGGACGTTCTCGAGACTGCGCGCGATGAGGGCGAAGTCGTCGGCGCCCGACGCGTCGCGAAGGAGGTCCGAGCTGCCCACGTCGCCCACCTCGGCGAGCTTTGCGTAGGTGCGCAGCGTGTCCAGGCGGTAGCGCGTGTCGGCGAGGTGGCGCATGAACGGGTAGACGATCCCGCCCCAGAGCGCGATGGTGGCGATGACGCGGAGCGGCTGCTCGTCGGTCACCGCGAAGCCGATGTAGAGGAGATCCGTCGTCACGTAGCCGGCGCCGAACAGGGCGAAGCTGACCATGCCGCTGCGCTGGCCGAACGCGTACGCCATGGATGGCGCGACGACCGCGCCGGCGAGAAGGATCCACAGGAGGGCCTCCGACTCCCCTCCGCCGGCGGCGAGGGCGCCGAAGGCCGTCACGGCCACCGCGTCGGCGATCGCGAGCGGAATGACGTCGCGCCGCGACGCCGACTTGGACTTGAGCGCGGACGCGCTCATGCGGAGCGTGAGGAACACGTAGACGCCGGCGACCACGGCCGCGATGGCGATGGTGCTCAGCGACCCGGAGCGCAGGAACACCGCGGCCACCGCGAGGGCGATGACGCCCCCGACCCGGATCTTCTGCTGCGCCAGCAACGCCTGCTGGAACCGCACCGACTCGTCGCGAGTCAGCGCCGCGTCGAGCTCCGCCACCTGGATCGACAGCTCCTGGGTGGACCGGTGCAGCGTCTTCGACGTGCGGAAGAAATGCTCGGTGGGATCGATCGGAGGCATCGCCTGGAGGAAGGCTGTGCAACCAAGCTATGGATTCGTGACGAGCCGAGCCAGACCGTTTTCGGTTACGATCCCGTCATCCTGTCATCCCGAGCGCGGCGAGGGACCTGCTTTTCGCCGCGCCCGGAAAACCTTATTCCGCGTCGCCTCCTGACACGCCGGCCGGCTCCTCGGAGCCCTCGCCTTCGGACTCGTCCTCCGGAACCACGCGCGCGACGTCCATCACCAGGTCGCCGCCGTCGAGGTCGACGAGCTTCACGCCCTGGGTGTTGCGGCCCGCCACGCGGATCCCCTTCACCGGCATCCGGATCGCGACGCCCTGCTTGGTGATGAGCATGAGCTCATCGGCCGGCAGCACTTCCATGAGCGAGACGGCATCGCCGGTCTTGTCGGTGCGGTGCACGGTGATGATGCCCTTCCCGCCGCGCTTCTGGACGCGGTACTCGTCGATGGGCGAGCACTTCCCGAGGCCCTTTTCGGTGACCACGAGCAGGTTCGCCTCGCGCTTCACCACCACCATGCCCACCACCTGGTCGCGCGCGCCGAGCTCGATGCCCTTCACGCCGGTCGTGTCGCGGCCCATCTCGCGCACGTCCTGCTCGTGGAAGCGGATCGAGAGGCCGTGGCGCGTCGCCAGCACGATGTCGTTCGTGCCGGTCGTCACCTGGACGTCGATCAGCTCGTCGCCGTCCTCGATCTTGATCGCCTTGATGCCGCTGGCGCGCACGTTCGAGTACTGCGACAGCGCCGTCTTCTTCACCGTGCCGTTCCGCGTGACGAACATCAGGAACTGGTCCTCGGGGAAGTCGCGCACGGTCACGATCGCCGAGACCTTCGTGTCCGGCGAGACGTTGATCATGTTGACGATCGGCTTGCCCTTCGCCGTCCGGGTCGCCTGCATGATCTCGTGCACCTTGATCCAGAAGCAGCGCCCGTCGTCGGTGAACACGAGGACGTAGTCGTGCGTCGACGCGACGAAGAGGTGCTCCACGAAATCCTCTTCCTTCAGCGCCGCCCCGTTGTTCCCGCGGCCGCCGCGCCGCTGCTTCTTGTAGCTCGAGACCGAGGTCCGCTTGATGTAGCCGGCGTGCGAGATGGTCACGACCATCTCCTCCTCGGCGATCAGGTCCTCGATGGTGAACTCGCCCTCGTCGCTCGTGATCTCCGTGCGGCGGGCGTCGCCGAACTTCTTGACGATCTCCTCGAGCTCGCTCTTGAGCAGCGCCATGCGCTCCGGCTTCGAGGCCAGCAGCGTCTTCAGCGCCTTGATCGTCGCGCGGACCTCGGCCAGCTCCTCCTCGAGCTTCTCGATCTCGAGGCCGGTGAGCTTGGCGAGGCGCATGTTGAGGATCGCCTCGGCCTGGCGCTCGGAGAGCTTGAAGCGCTTCTGGAGCTCCGCGCTCGCCGTCGGCGTGTCCTCGGCGCCGCGGATGACCTTGATGACCGCGTCGATGTTGTCGACGGCGATCTTGAGGCCCTCGAGGATGTGCTCCCGCTCCTGCGCCTTGTCGAGCTCGAACTGGGCGCGGCGGACGATGACCTCGTGCCGGTGATCGATGAAGTGCTGGAGGATCTCCTTCAGCGGCATGATCTTCGGGACGAGCTGCCGCGTCTGCGGATCGGGCACCAGCGCCAGCATGATCACGCCGAACGTGGACTGCATCTGCGTGTGCTTGTACAGCTGGTTCAGCACCACGCGCGGGATCGCGTCGCGCTTCAGCTCGACGACGACACGGATGCCTTCGCGGTTCGACTCGTTGCGCAGGTCGGAGATGCCGGTGAGCTTGCCGTCCTTCACGAGGTCGGCGATGTCCTTCACCAGCTTGTCCGGGTTGACCTGGTAGGGCACCTCGGTGATGACGATCTGCGCCTTGTTCGAGGATTCCTTCTCCTCGATCACGGCGCGGGCGCGCATCACGATGCGGCCGCGGCCCGTCTCCTGATAATCCTTGATGCCCTGCTTGCCGTAGATGAACGCGGCGGTCGGGAAGTCCGGGCCCTTGATGAACTTCCGGAGGTCGCTCGGCGCGTCCGGGTTGTCGATCAGGTGCAGGACGGCGGCGACGACCTCCCGCAGGTTGTGCGGGGGAATGTTGGTCGCCATGCCGACGGCGATGCCCGTCGAGCCGTTGACGATGAGGTTCGGGATGCCGGACGGCAGGACCGTCGGCTCCTCGAGGCGATCGTCGTAGTTGGGCGCGAAGTCGACCGTGTTCTTGTCGATGTCGGCGAGCATCTCCATCGCCGCCGGCATGAGGCGCGCTTCCGTGTACCGGTACGCGGCCGCCGAGTCACCGTCGATCGAGCCGAAGTTGCCCTGGCCGTCGATGAGCGGATAGCGCAGCGAGAAGTCCTGCACCATGCGCACGAGCGCGTCGTAGACCGACGAGTCGCCGTGCGGGTGATACTTACCGAGCACGTCGCCCACGACCGTCGCCGACTTCTTGTACGGACGGCCGGGCACGAGCCCGAGCTCGTTCATCGCGTACAGCACGCGGCGGTGCACCGGCTTCAACCCGTCGCGAACGTCCGGAAGAGCGCGCGAGACGATGACGCTCATCGAGTAGTTGATGAACGATTCCTTGATCTCGTCGTCGATCAGACGGGGGAGAATCCGTTCGCGATTATTGGGTGC
>CAMLHT010000216.1 GCA_946479895.1 uncultured Gemmatimonadota bacterium
TTGAACCGCATCTTGAAGGCCTCCAATGGTGCCTAGCTTGAATCGTTGAGAGAGAAACTCCGCTGTGGGGCGGAGCATTGTGAATTTATTCACAAAGGCCCGCCACGCAACGGGTCTGTGCAAGCCCTACGCCGGGAGCCCTCCCATTCACCCGATGGCCAAATGTTCATCATCCCGTCCCTCGAGCTCACACACGCCACCGGCCCCGCCGACGCCGCCGCAATCGCGGAAACGATCAATGCCTGGGACCGGGACGGATTCCACCGCGTCGAGCTCGTGTACCGGAGCCGCGACCGGGGACCGCTCGATCTCCGCATCGTCGAAAACGTCCTCCGCGATGCTCAGCCCGTTCTCCAGATCGCCGGAGGCAACGAGTCCGAGGACGAGATCGACGCCACGCTCAGCGCCGGGGCCAGCTTCGCGGTGCTCGGGCCGCGGTCGCTGGACGATCCGGACTGGCTCTTTTCGATCGTCAGCCGCTTTCCCGATCAGCTACTCGTCACCACACCGGCACGCGAGCGGAGGACCCGCTCGCGCGGAGTCGTCCGGACGCTTCCCCTCGATCTTCGCGACCTCGCTTCGGAGCTGTCGGATGCCCGGCTTGCCGGCCTCGTCATCGAGTTCGCGCCAGACTCCGGGATCGCCCATCCCGAATTCGCCCTCCTCGAGGACGTCGTGGAGGACGTCCCCTATCCGGTGATGGTCTCCGGCGGATCACCCGACCTCGGCACGCTCCGCGACCTCGAGTTTCGGGGCATCGCCGCCACCATCATCAGTGCCGCCCATCTCGCCGAGGCCTTCGACGGGCAGGGCATAGCCCGGAGCTTCGCCGACTAGAAGCGATCGACCAGCGAGCGATCCAGCCGGGCCGGGTCACCGACATACGCGAAGCTGAAGTTGCGGATGTAGGTCCGCGCCGCCTCCCGGATGTCCTCGGGCCGCACGCGCCGCAGATCGCTCACGAATCGTTCGGCGGCGCGATAATCACCCTGATAGATCGCCGCGCGGGCGAGGAAGTTGGCCTGGTCGGAATTCGTCTCGTTCTTCAGGAAATACTCGGTGATGAACTGCTCGACGAGGCGGTCGAGCCCATCGCGGTCGATCAGGTCCGTCTGCAGCCTCGCGATCTCGCTGCGCATGATGGACAGTGACGCGTTGGGATCGACGGTGGTGACGTACACTCCCCCGGTGGAGATCGCGCGCTCGACGAAGGGCGCGTCCGCGGCATACGACAGGCTGCGCTTCGAACGGATCTCGGTGAAGAACCGGCCGGACAGGATCGCCGTCGCGAGCCGCAGGGCGTTGTAGTCGTCGGTGCCCGCAGCCGGCCCGGCGTAATACCCGAGGACGTAGTTGGTCGGGAGCGCCGCCTGTCGCACCACGAGCGCCTTGTGCGGGGTCAGCGGCGGCGGGGCCTTCCACTCGTAATCGCCGCGGGGGAGCGAGGCGATGGTGGTGCGCACCAGCTGCTCGACCTTCGCGCGATCGACGTTCCCGACGACCACCAGCAGCATCCGCGACGTGACGAAGGTGCGCTGCATGTACTCCCGCAGGTGCAGCGGCGTGATTCGTCCCAGGCTCGCGGCCGTTCCCTCGACCGCCTGTCCGTACGGATGGCCCGCGAACGTGACGCTGTCCGCCAGCCGGTGAAGCAGTGCTTCCGGCTGGAAGTCCGCGCGCTGCGCGCCCGTCACCATCTGGGATCGCACGAGGTCGACGTCCGCCGCGCTGAGGGTCGGACTCAGCAGCCGGTCGGTGAACATCACCCAGCTCGTGTCGAACGTGGACCGGATCGCCTTCAGGCTGTAGGTCGTCCAGTCCTCGCCCAGCGACAGGGCGATGACACTACCGACGCGCGCAAGCTCCTGACGGAGCCGGGGACCCGGATAGTTGCGACTGCCGCGCTCCGAGGCGGCGAACAGGAGTGCCTCGATTCCCTGCGTCTCGGGCGTCAGCTGCCGCGATCCGCCGAGCAGGTACAGGTTCGCGGCGACGACGTCGGTCGCGGTGTTGCGGCGGACGATCACGTGAAGGCCGTTCACCACGAAATCCGACGTGGACGTGTCCTGCGCGGCCGGAACGAACGGCACGCGCGGCGCCGGACTGGCGGGCGGAGCCGCCGCGATCAGCAGCGGCGCGAGAATCAGGAGCTTCTTCATGGACGAACCTTCTTCACGAGGAGATCCGCCGGCGTCAGCCTGAGCGCGGCCCGGGCTTCGGCGGGAAGGACGACCGCGGCGACGCGTGGCTTGCCGAGGATGTACGTGGTGGCGTACCGGCGAAGGTCTTCCGGCGTCTGCCGCGCCATCGTGTCCGCGTATCCATAGAAGTAGTCCAGACCGGTGACGGCCCACCAGAACGTGAGCTGACCCGCGAATTCCGAAGCGCGCTCGATGTTGAACATCGCGTCCACGATCCGGTGTTGCTTGGTATCCGCGAGCTCACGCGGGGTGATGTATCCCGGCTCGACGACCTTCCGCAGCTCGTCATCGAGGGCCGCGATCGCCTGCCTCAGCTTCTCCGGTCGCACCTCGCCCGAAATCGTGATCGGGCCGACCTGGTTGAGAGTGTAGTAGTTGACGCCGATCGACTCGAACAGGCCGCCGTCCACCAGTCGTTGCTGGAATTTCGAATTCGGCGAGTTGAGCACGTCCGAGAAGACGTCGGCGGCGTAAGTGGCGGCCGGATCCTTCGACGCGCTCGGTCCACTCCACTGGAACTGGAGGATCGCCGTGCCGATCGGGGCCTCGCTGATGAGCGCGGTGTCGCGTTGCAGCACCGGCGTCGGCGGGATGGGATCGGCCAGGAATGGATCCGGGCCGCGCTTCCAGTCTCCGAGCGTGGCGCGCGCGAGCGCGAACGCCCGCTCCGGCGTCACGTCGCCCGCGACGATCAGGGCGGTGTTGTTCGGGATGTAGTACCGCTGCTGGATGAACCGCATCTTCTCCGGTGTCGTCGACATGATCACCACGCGCTCACCGAGCGGATCCTTGCGGCTCCAGGCAGAGCCCCACAGCGCCTGACCGGTCGCCTTCGTGAACTCGAAGAAGGGGCTGGACTCGTTGCGGTCGTACTCGCCGATCACCACGGCGCGCTCGCGCTCGAGCTCGTCCCGGCGGAACAGCGGCGCCTTGAGGGCCGACGCCATGAACCGCATGCCGCCCTCGATGCTGTCCTTCGGCAGCGTGATGTAGTAGTTGACGACCTCTTCGCGGGTCTCGGCGTTGAACACGGCGCCGAGCTCCGATGCCCGGTTGACGAACTCGTCGGGCTGGGGATAGTCCGCGTTCGCCTTGAAGAACATGTGTTCGTACAGGTGCGACAGGCCCGCGTACTCAGGAGACTGCGTGAACGAGCCGTTCCGGACCGCGGCCTGGATCGTCACCAGCGGCACGCCGGGGTTCGGAGTGACGATGACCTCGAGCCCGTTCGGCAGGATGGTCCGCAGGATGCGTTTCTCGAGCTCGGCTCGCTGCGCTTTCAGCGGGCCCGCGATGCATACGGCGGCCGCCAGCAGGGCGATTCCGGACCGGGCGCGTAGCGCCGCCGCCCTCGAAGTGCTTTTCTTTACGCTCGTCATGTCACCTGTCGAATCCAGTAAGCTGAAGCTCCTCGCTTCCGAGTTGGACACTAAGCACGTCCGATTCAGCGAGCCACTCGCGCCGTATACCACCTTCAAGATCGGTGGGCCGGCGGACCTTTTCTACGAAACCCAGACGGGGGACGACCTTGCCCGCGCGATCACGGCGGCCCGCAAGCACGACGTTCCCTGGTTCGTGCTCGGGCTCGGGGCCAACGTGCTCATCGCCGACAAGGGATTTCGTGGCCTGGTCATCCGGAACACCGCCCGGCATCGCGAGTTCCGTCCCGAGGGAGACGCCTGTCATCTCTGGACCGAGAGCGGAGCCACGATCAAGGAGCTCATCCAGGAAGCCGTACCGCGCGGGTGGTCCGGACTCGAGCACTACGTCGGCATTCCGAGCACCGTTGGCGGCGCGATCTGGCAGAACCTCCATTTCCTGTCGCCGGCTCCGGAACGGGAGCGGACGATGTTCATCGCCGAGGTCTTCGAGTCGTGCGACATCCTCAGCGCCGAGGGCGAGCGAAAGACGGTCGGGCCCGACTACGTGAAGTTCGCGTATGACGACTCGATCTTTCACCACCGCGCCGACGTCGTGCTGTCCGCCACCTTCCGCCTGACGAAGGCGGATCCGGACGTCCTCCAGCGGATCATGCAGGAGAACCTGAGCTGGCGCGGGTCGAAGCACCCGTGGCTCGAGTGGCACCCGAGCGCCGGATCGATCTTCAAGAAGATCGACGGCGTCGGCGCCGGCCGCCTCGTCGATCAGCTGGGGCTCAAGGGATTCCGCGTCGGCGACGCGCAGATCTCGCACATGCACGCGAACATCATGATCAACCTCGGCCACGCGACCGCCGCCGACGTTCGCGAGCTGATCGCCACCGCGCAGAAGAAGGTGAAGGACCGATTCGGCTACGAGCTTCACTCCGAGATCGGCTTCATCGGGGAGTTCTAGCTCAGAATCCCTGGCCGAGGCGAACGGTCCACCGCCAGGGCGCGCGCTGGTCGATCGGGCGCGCCATGCCGACGTGCAGGGAGTTCGAGAAGAAGGTCAGGCCGACGCTGACGGTGGATCGGATCCGGCCGGTCTCACGCGACACGGCATTCGCCTCCGTCCCGTCCCCCATCGCCAGCACCGCGGCGTGTGCCGCCGGCGACGACAGTTCGGCCCAACCCGCGTCTATTCCGGCCGCGATTCCCGGCGCCGGCGCCGGGATCAGCCACCGCCCCGCGCGTCTCGGCGCCCGGAAGATCGGAAAGCCATAGGCGGCGTAGAGGCGTCCGACCGCGGCGCGATCTCCCGCGAACTCCTTGTACCCATATCCGGAGAGTCTTCCGGACATGCCGCCCAGCTCGAAGATCGTCTGTGGCGGCGGATCATCCGAGAGAACCGCACCGGCATCCAGCCGGGAAGCGATGGTCACCGGACCGAGGTATCGGCGCGCCGAAAACGAACCTTCGGCCCGCACCCAGGAGAGCTCTCCCGTCGCGGCCTCGACGCTGATGGTCGAGCCGAAGCCAGGCTGCAGAAGCTCTCCGGTGACGTTCGGATGGAACTCGTACGCGGCGGCGGCCAGGCCATAGCTGCCGTTCGCCGCCTGCCTGTTGGGAAGGAAATCGCGAGAGCGCACGATTGGCCCGTGCGTGAGGCTCGCGGCGACGTCGTGATCGCGCGCGACGCCAAGGCGCAGCGTGGCAAGCCCGTGGTCGAGAGACTGGATGACGCGGACGTGTGAAAGCATCAGTCCGGAACGGTCGACCCAGTCGGCTTCCTCGATCGACGCGAGGAAGGCGCCAAGCCCACTGCCCATCCCCGTGAAGTCGCGCTGGAAGTCCTGCGTGCCCACGAGCCGGCGCTCGGCAACGATCGCGGAGGAGGACCGCGACCAGGCGCGCGACAGCGACACTCCGCCGCGCGCCGTCTTCTCGGACCATGCCCATCCCAGGTTGGCCCGCGCGACGACGCCGGGCGCCGCGTTCCGGAACTCCAGGGTCGCTTCGGCGCCGGTGTACACGCCCTCGACGCGATTGAAGTGGAGCATCCGATCGAAGCGCGACGGGAACAAGCGCAACCGCGGCGGACCATCGGTCCGCCACACCGGGGGCGCGATGTCGTCGAAGTCCGTCGCGCTTAGCGACGAGGATGCACTCCCCATCTCCGTCCGCCAGTCGCGGAATCGCTCGAGCGAGTCCGTGGGCGCGAACGTCGTCCGGCGGCGCGCCGAGATCTCGCGAAGACTGTCGGCAGCGATCTCCGTGATGCGGAAATCCGTGAATCGGGTGAAGGTTCGAAAGGTGAATCGCAGGCCGTTCGCGATGACGCTGGTGGTCTGGAGCTCCACGCGCTGGAAGGCGGGAAGCCAGTAGTGGCCGTTGTGCTCCGAATTGACGAACTCCACGTAGGCGACGGCCACGGCTCCCGTCGCCTTCACGAGAAGGCCGGTGATGCCGCGATACCGGCTCATGCGCTCCGAGACGACGAAGCGGCCTCGCATGCGCACGATCTCGTGACGCTCGGCGTCGATGTCCACTTCGCCGTCGAAGGCGGCGAAGTTCGCGTCGAGCGCGAGCTTCGGATGGGCGTAGATGCGGACGATCGGCACACGGCGCGTCACCGTCGCCACCGACCCGACGGTGTCTCCCCCGGTGAACCGGTAGTACAGGTCGCGATCGGTCGCGAAGGGATGGACGGCCCGCAGGGTGTCGCGTCGCTGCCCGACGCGAACCGGCTGCTCTTCCGGTGGCGTGCTGAAATCGAGACCGAGCAACAGCCGCTGGCCGTAGAGCATCGGGATGGTCCAGTTGCGGATCATCGCCGCCAGCGAGATCGGCACGCCGGTCGACTGGGTGCGATACCCTTCGATGTGCGCGTTGAACCCGGAGTCAGGAGTCCATCGCCCGGTGCCGCCGAGCTGCTCCACCTGGCCGGTGCGCTCCCGCCCCAGCGTGTCGACGATGATGAGCGCCATCTCGGTCTCGAGATGCGCCCTGTACGCGCCGAGCGTGGGTGGTACC
>CAMLHT010000217.1 GCA_946479895.1 uncultured Gemmatimonadota bacterium
GCATCATCGCCGCGCAGTCCATCGGCGAGCCGGGCACGCAGCTCACGCTGCGCACGTTCCACATCGGCGGCACGGCGGCCCGTATCGCCGAGCAGACGTCGCGCAAGTCGAAGGTGGCCGGCGTCATCGAGTTCGGGGACCGGCTCGTGGCGGTCACCAACGGCGAGGGCCAGCGCATCGTCACCTCGTACGAGGGCGAGATGGTGATCAAGGCGTCGAAGGACAAGAACGCCGCGATCGCCGCCCGCCTCCAGGTGCCGCTCGGCGCCATCATCATGGTCGAGGATGGCGACGAGGTGAAGAAGGACCAGGTCATCTTCACGTGGGACCCGTACACGAACCCGATCATCACCGACGTCGCGGGCACCATCCGCTTCGTCGACATCGTCGAGGACGAGTCGGTGTCCGAGGAGCTCGACGAGCTCACCGGCCTCCGCCAGCGCGTCATCATCGAGGATCGCGAGAAGAAGCTGCACCCGCACATCGAGATCGTGCAGGAGAAGGGCGGAAAGGAGAAGCGCGTTCGCGACTTCATCATTCCGGCCGGCGCGCAGCTCATCGTCGAGGACGGCCAGCAGATCCAGGCCGGCACCACCATCGCCAAGGTCGGCCGCGAGGCCTACAAGACCCGCGACATCACGGGCGGCCTGCCGCGCGTGGCGGAGCTGTTCGAGGCGCGTCGTCCGAAGGATCCGGCGACGATCTCGGAGATCGACGGCATCGTCCGGTTCGGCGAGATCAAGCGCGGCAAGCGCGAGATCTTCGTCGCGCCGATGAATTCCGACGGCTCGCTGGACGAGACGAAGGAGTCGCAGCTGTACGAGGTCGCCGCCGGCAAGCACCTCCGGGTGCACGAAGGCGACCGCGTCCGCGCCGGTGACAAGCTGTCCGAAGGCCCGGTGAACCCGCACGACATTCTCCGGATCAAGGGCCCGCGCGCGGTGCAGGAGTATCTCCTGAACGAAGTGCAGGAGGTCTACCGCCTCCAGGGCGTGAAGATCAACGACAAGCACATCGGCGTGATCGTGCGCCAGATGCTCCAGAAGGTGCGCATCATGGAGCCGGGGGACACGGAGTTCCTCGAGGGCGAGAACGTGGACAAGGTCGTCTTCCGCGAGGAGAACGACCGGGCGAAGAAGAAGAAGCACTCGCCGTCGGTGGCGGAGCCGCTCCTGCTCGGCATCACCAAGGCGTCGCTCACCACGCAGTCGTTCATCTCGGCGGCCTCCTTCCAGGAGACCACGCGCGTCCTCACCGACGCGGCCATCCGCGGCGCCAAGGACGACCTCCTTGGCCTCAAGGAGAACATCATCATCGGTCACCTCATCCCGGCCGGTACGGGCATGTACCGCTACCAGGAAGTGGAGATGGACGTCGGCGTGCCGGAAGGATTCGAGCCGCTGCCGCTGCCGGTGCCGGATGAGCTCCCGAACGTGTTCAGCATGGCGGATGACGACGATCTGCCCGCGCTGCCGCGGCCCGGAGCGAAGACGGAGCTGTAGGACGACCGTCCGTCACGAAAAAGGAGCCCGTGCGATCTGCACGGGCTCCTTTTCGTCGTTCGGTGGCCTGGCTGCCGGCGATTACTTCCGTATCCGCCGGTTCAGGTAGCGGTTGGTCCAGATGACCACCGCCGCGCAGGCGGTTTCGCCCGGCGACTGGAACTGGACCGGGGTCATGTTCGCGGAATACGTCTCGATCGCCGCGACCTCGCTCGGGCTGACGAAGTCGTCGATGTCGCCGGGCGTCATCTCGCGCCAGCGCGCGTTGTCGACGTAGATGTTGACGCAGCCGTTGATCGGATCGCGCGAATTCCCGATCACCGAGCGCCCGGCGCTGCCGGGCGTGACGCGCAGGCCGGGCACGCTCCGAAGGGCGTCGCTCAGGTGCACCGCCTGGCGGGCCACCTGCTCGCCGTCGATGAAGTGGCCGAGCCCGCGCCGCTTGCGGTCATTGTACCCCATGTCGTCGAGCGCCTTCTCGACCCCGGCGACGATCCGCATCGGGGCCAGCTCGGCGGCGTCGAGCACGATGGTCGTGGAGACGGGCGCGCGGGCGCTCAGCTCCACCGGCTTCTCGGTCGAGGCGTACCCGATCTTCCGGACCTCCACCGACTGCGTGCCGCTCGGCAGGCTGTCGAGGAAGAACTCGCCGCGCTCGTTCGTGAGGGCCACCGACCGGCCGCCCTCGATGGACACGCGGGCCGACTGGACCGGCGTTCCGGACGGCGAAAGCACGCGGCCGGTGAGGCGCGAGTCGCCGCTGAGGAACCGCCGCGTGCGGCCGGTGCTGTCCTCCACCGTCGCGACGCGGGCGGCAGCGATGGTCAGGCTGCGGAGCGCCAGCGCGCCCTGCACGTCCACGTCCACCTGGCCGGTGCTCACGCCATTCCGGAAGACCTGGAGCTTGCCGCTGATCGGCGTCGGCAGGCCGCAGATGCGGTAGTTCCCGGCCGAGTCGACGGTGGCTTCGCGCACGATCGGCTTTCCCTTGAAGCCGAGGGTGACCTCTTCGTAGACGAGCTGCACGCGGGATCCGACCGCCGCCTTCAGCGAGTCCGGGTCCATGACCTGGCCCATCAGCGCGGCGGGACCGAACCGCTGCAGCAGGCCCGGCGCGCAGCGCATCCCCACGACGCGCTCGCCGGATGGCGTGGCGACGTCGACCGTGATGACTTCGCCCGGCCGCATGACGATCGGGTTGGTCATCACCGTCAGTCCGAGCGTGTCGAGCATGGCGTGCATGAGCGACAGCCGGTGGCTTCCCGGCGGGACGCTGTCGATCTGGAAGTTGCCGAAGGCGTCGGTCAGGCCGACGCGCGCCGTTCCTTCCACGGCGACGAGGGCGCGGGCCAGCGCCTGCTGCCGGATGCTGTCGATCGCGACGCCGCGCACGGTCGCGAACCCCGGCGTGGCCGCGGGCGGCGGCGTCACCTGGGCGGTGGCCAGCGATGCGGTGGCGCTCAGCGCCAGCAGCGCGAGGCCGCGTGAAATGCGGAGTGTGGTGGACGAGAACACGGGTCGGGAATCGGGATTCGGCCGGCTGAGCGCCAGCCATCGAAGTCTGATCGATGGCCGTCGCCCGCACCAGCCTCCTGATACCCCGACCCGGGCCGGTGGATCGCTAGCGGATGCTCCCGGCGATGTGCGCCGACAGGCTGCTCATCCGCAGGTTGCCCGTGTGGTCGCCGACGATGTCGAGCTTGGCCATCAGGTCCTCGTTGAGGACCGTCGCCATGCTCACCCAGTTGGGCGTCGAGCGGCTCGCCCCGATGGCGTGGAGCTGCACGGCGAAGACGTCCCCCGTCTGCATCGCCCAGGACGGTATGGTCAGCCTGGTGGTCCGGAACGGGAGCGCGGTGCCGAGCCGCATCCCGCGCGTCGTCGGAGAGGCCATCGCGTAGATGACCACCTCGAAGTCGCTGTTGTTGTTGACGACGAACGGGTAGGCAGGGCGAAGGCCGTCCCGTGTCGCCTGCGATGCCGGTGCGCAGGCGTTGATCGTTCCCATCGCGCACAGCGCCAGCGCCATCCGCACCACGCGACGTCCATTCGACTTCCGCATACCCGCCTCCTCCCCGGTCTCCCGCCGGGGCACTCGTGTCCGATGCGGCAGCCCCCCGACTGTCGCACTGGACCCCAAAGCATCAACGGGGCCACGCCATGTGACCTCCGGGAAAATCGCGGAGTTACGCGCTTGACGGTCGAGGACGCCGGGCGGAAGTTCGACCCGCATGCGGCTCCTCCTGATCCTCGCCGCGAGCGCCGCCACGCTCGTGGTCCTGTGGTGGATCACGCGGCGATTCGCCGATCGCCTCGCGCGCCGCGCCGCGCTCCGCTTCCGGTCGCGCATCGACCGCTACAAGCTGGCGCGCCGGACGTTCGTGCGTGAGCGGCTCCTCGCCGACGAGGGCATCGCCGTCGCCGTGCGGGAGCACGCGCGCGAGCACGGCGTGCCCGAAGCCGCCGCGTGGCGGAAGGTGAACGGGTACATCACGGAGATCGTCCCGTTCTTCAACATCGTCGCGTACTACCAGGTCGGCTATCGCGCCGCGAAGGCACTGCTGCGCCTCTTCTACAACGTGACGGTGGAGCACGAGGGGGGCGCGGGGCCCCGGCGCCCTCCGCGCGACGCTGTGCTCATCTACCTGATGAACCACCGCTCGAACGCGGACTACGTCGTGGTGAGCTACGCGCTGGCCGGACAGGTCGCCATCTCGTACGCGGTCGGGGAGTGGGCGCGCGCCTTTCCGCTCGAGCAGATGTTCAAGGCGTTCGGGTCGTACTTCGTGCGCCGCCGGTATCGCGAGCCGCTCTATCACGCGGTGCTCGAGCGCTACGTCCAGCAGATCACGCGCATGGGGGTCACGCAGGGGATCTTCCTCGAGGGCGGGCTGACCCGCGACGGGCTGCTCAAGGCGCCGAAGATCGGCCTGCTCGACTACGTGCTCGGCATCGCGCGCGATCCCGCGTACCGGTCGCGCCTGTTCGTGATCCCGGTGGCGGTCAACTACGACCGCGTGCTCGAGGATCGCTCCCTGATTCGCGAGCTCGCCGTTCGCGGGGGCGCCACGCCGATTCCTCGCCGGCGGCAGCTCGCGGAGGTGGGCCGCTATGTGGGGTGGAACCTCGGGCGGCTGCTCACCCGGCGCTGGAAGCGGTACGGGCGCGCGGCCGTCGTCGTCGGGAATCCCGTCCCCCTCGACGGATGGTTCGCGGAGAACCCGCAGCTCTTCGATCTCGCCCGTCCCGAGCGCCTCGCGCGGGTACAGTCCCTCTGCGACGGGATCATGGATCGCATCGGGCGGCTCGTCCCCGTGACGCCGGTGCCGCTCGTCTGCGCCGCCGTCCTGAGCCTCGACCGCGATTTCATTCCGCGCCGCCTGCTCCTCGAGCGGATGCAGGAGATGCGCGACACGCTCGTCGAGCTGAACGGCCGCGTCGTGCGCGCGGATCGCACCGTGGAAGAGACGCTCGGCGTGGCGCTCCGCATGCTGCGGATGCGCCGCGTGCTGCTCGAGGAGGGAGACGGATTCGTGGTGAGCCAGCGCAACCGTGAGCTGCTCAGCTACTACGCCAACAGCATCGCGCATCTCCTCGGCTCCTTCGGGGAGAGCGTGATGGCGCGCGACAGCCTGCCCGTGGAGCGGTTCGCCGCCGGCGTCGGCTGACGACCGGCCGGAGGCGCCGCTACTTCTTCTCGCCGCTGGCGCGGACCGCGGGAATCGCCGGGGGCGTGGGCAGCTCGCCCGCGAACTCCGCCGTCGAGCCGCGCGCGGGCAGCTCCGATTCGGTGCGGCGCGAGCCCTCCGCGGGCACCAGCGCCACGTCCTCGACCGTGAGGCGCGGGCCGCCGGCGCCGAACTCGATGACGTCGCCCCGCTCGATGACGATCGGGCCCACCACGCGCTTCCGGTTAAGCCAGGTGCCGTTGCGACTGCCGAGGTCCTCGATGCAGATCTTCCAGCCGGAATAGAAGACCCGCGCATGGCGCCGGGAGACGGCGAGCGACATGTCGCCCTCCACGCGCACCGTGACGTCGGCCGACCGTCCGATGACGACGTCGGTGTCCTGGCCGACCAGCCGCTTCCCATCACCCGAGCGCATCACCAGGCGCACGAGCTGGCGGCCGCCGGCCGGAGCGGCCGGGGCAGGCGGGGAAGTCGCCGGCCGGTCGGCGGCCGGCTCCACCAGCGTGCGGGCCGGAACCGCCGGCGTCGGCTCGGCGAGAGTCGCGGCCAGGGACCGTCCAACGGCCTCGACCACCTCCAGGCGGGGGCCGGTGGATCCGAAGCGGATCTCGTCGCCGATGGCGAGCCGGTGCTTCGTCCCCGGGTGCAGCCTGTGGCCGGCGGCGTAGGTCCCGTTGCGGCTCCCGATGTCCTCGACCCACCAGTGGCCGTCGTCCACGAAGACTCGGGCATGCCGGCCGGAGACGACTGAAGCCGCGGCGCCTTCCACGACGAGGGCGGCACTCGGATCGCGGCCGACGATCGCGTCGGTCGTCTCCACGCGGTAGGACCGGCTGGCGGCCCGATCGACCAGCGTCAGATGGGCCATTCTGATGAGGAAAAGCGGGATTGCAAGCCGAGCATTTATAACGTCCTGGAGAATGGCGCGGCGACCTGAGTCACAACACCGGATTATCATTCCGGATATGCCGGTTCGGTTCCCCCCGGGCGGGCGTAACCGCTGACGGCGCTTCCGATTGACTGAGCCGCCCCGCCAGTCTACCTTTGAAGGCTCTGTTCCCGCGAGGCCAGCGGGATTTTTTGCGGACGCCGTGCAGGCCCCCAGGTCGCGGCGGCAGCAGGACCCATTCTTCAGTAAATGCCGACCATCAACCAGCTCGTCCGGCGGAGTCGCCGGGATGTCATCAAGAAGGAAAAGTCTCCGGCTCTCAAGTCGAATCCTTTCCGCCGCGGTGTCTGCACCCGCGTGTACACCACGACCCCCAAGAAGCCGAACTCGGCCCTCCGGAAGGTCGCCAAGGTCCGCCTCACCAACGGCTTCGAAGTCATCGCCTACATCCCGGGCGAAGGCCACAACCTCCAGGAGCACTCGATCGTGCTCGTGCGCGGTGGCCG
>CAMLHT010000218.1 GCA_946479895.1 uncultured Gemmatimonadota bacterium
CGTTGCCGCGGCTCTTCGACATCTTCGCGCCCTCGCGCACGATCATCCCGTGCGCGCGGAATTTCGTGAACGGCTCCTCGAAGTCGATGATCCCGGCGTCCTTGAGCACCATCGTCACGAAGCGCGAATACAGGAGGTGCAGCACGGCGTGCTCGTTGCCGCCGATGTACGAGTCCACCGGCAGCCACCGCTTGGTGATGGCGTCGTCGAATGGCCGGTCGTCGAACTGCGTGCTCGGGTAGCGCAGGAAGTACCAGGCACTATCGAGAAACGTGTCCGACACGTCCGTCTCGCGGCGCGCCGGCTTGCCGCACTCGGGGCACGGAACGCGATACCACGACTCGACGCGCGCCAGCGGCGAAATCCCGGTGTCGTCCGGCTTGAAATCCTCGACGTAGGGGAGCTCGACCGGCAGGTCCTTCTCCGGCACGGGCACCGGACCGCACGACTCGCAGTAGATGATCGGGATCGGGGGGCCCCAATACCGCTGGCGTGAGATGCACCAGTCGTGCAGGCGATAGTTCACGACCGGCTTCGCGTGGCCCATCTTCTCCAGCCACTCGGTGATCGCCTTCTTCCCTTCGGCGACACCGAGCCCGTTGAACTGGCCCGAGGCCGTGAGCTGGACGTCGTCGGTCTCGGTGTAGGCTTCGCGGAGCGGCGAGCGCACGCCGTGCGCCGCGTCGGTCCTCGACGCCACGACCCGCGTGATCGGCAGCGAGAACTTCTCGGCGAACTCGTGATCGCGCTCGTCGTGCCCGGGCACGGCCATGATCGCGCCGGTGCCGTATTCCATCAGCACGTAGTCGGCGATCCAGATCGGGATCGGCTTCTGGGTCGCGGGGTTGGTCGCGAACGACCCGGTGAAGACTCCCGTCTTCTCCTTGTTCACCTTGCGCGTGACGAGATCCTGCTTCTTCGTGGCCGCCTTGTACGCGCGCACGTCGTCGCGCTGTTCATCGGTCGTCAGCGCGTCGACGAGCGGATGCTCGGGCGCGAGCACGAGGTACGTCGCGCCGAAGATCGTGTCCGGCCGCGTCGTGAAGACCCGGATGTCCGTGGTCGGCGCCGTGAACTCGGCCGTGTTTCCGGCGGTGAATTCCCCGGTCAGGCCGGCGGTGGCGGTCGCCATCCCGGCGCTGTCCTCGAGATCCTGCACGCGGAACGACAGCTCGGCGCCGTCGGACGCGCCGATCCAGTTCCGCTGCGCCGACTTCGTGGACTCGGACCAGTCGATGTGGTCGAGGTTCTTCAGCAGCCGGCCGGCATAGTCGGTGATGCGAAAGAACCACTGCTCGAGGAACCGCTGCTCGACCTTCGCCCCGCACCGCTCGCACTCACCGGCGATGACCTGCTCGTTCGCGAGCACGGTCTTGTCGTTGGGGCACCAGTTGACCGCCGCGCCCTTCTTGTACGCGAGCCCGCGCCGAAAGAGCTGGAGAAAGATCCACTGCGTCCACTTGTAGTACGACTTGTCCGTCGTCGAGAGCTCGTGGCTCCAGTCCACCATGAGGCCGGCGGCCTTCAGCTGGCGGCGGAAGTTCTCGATGTTCCGCGGGATCAGCGTCGCCGGGTGCGTGCCGACCTTGAGCGCGAAGTTCTCGGAGTGGATGCCGAACGCGTCGAAGCCGATCGGCTCGAAGACCGTGTGGCCCTGCAGCCGCTGGAAGCGCGCGAAGATGTCGTTGCCGGTGAACGCGAAGAGGTTCCCGACGTGCAGTCCTTCGGCGGACGGATACGGGAACATCATCAGCGCGTAGAACTTCCTCGCGCCGTCGAGGTCGGTGGTATTGGTGCCGCGCTCTTCCCAGCGCCGCTGCCACTTCTGCTCGATGGCGGCCGGGTCGTAGGTCGGAAGGTCGGGTCGCGCGGAGCGTGTGGTTGCGTCGGTCATCGTCCGCGAAATCTATTCACCGCAACGAGCGCACCCAGCCGACGTACGCCACAGGCTTCCAGCCATCCGTCGCGCCGCCCGGGGGAGCCGACTGCTGGACGATCAGGTACCTCGCGCCGGCCTTTGCGAACTCGGAATACAGCGCCTCGCGCCGGGCCGCGGACAGCATGTTGAAGCCCGCCTGCACCGGCGGAGGGACGACCGCGACGATCCGCAGGCGCGCCGCCCGCGCCCAGTACGCCTCGAAGGGCGATCCCACCAGCGCGACGGCATCGCCGGCGCGCAGCCCGCCGAGCTCGGCCTGCCTGCCCAGGAAGGCGACGTCATTCGGCTCGCGCGGGTCGAGCCGCGGCCGGTTCACGCCCTCGTGGTACTTCAGGAACGCCACGAGCAGGATCAGCGAGGCGTTCGCCGCCAGGAGGGTGGAACGGCCGAGGGACGCGAACAGGCCGGCCTCGCCGCGCCGCCCGGCGTCCCGCGCGATCGCCCAGTAGCCGAGGACGATCGCCGCGGTGACGGCAAGAACGAACGGCATCTCGCTCTCCGGCTGGATCACCCGGATGAAGAGGGCGCCGATGACGCCGAGGGCGACCATCACCGGCACTGTCCGGTGGCGGCCCAGCCAGACGAAAAGCACGGTCCCCGCCGCGGCATTCACGAGCGCGACCGTGCGCCCGGGATCCGGCGTCAGCAGCATCGCGGCGAGCGGCAGGCCAATGGCGACGGCGACGCGCTCGGGGCTGACCGCGGCCGGCCGTCGCACCCCGGCGATGACCATCAGCACGATCGCCGTGTAGAACGGCGCGACATAGCGGGTCGTCACCAGTACCAGCGAATAGGCGGCGATGGCGAGGATCGCCGGCACCATCACCGGCCACGCCCGCCGCCACCATTCCCGGACCTCGGCGCCCCCGGCGAGGACCAGCCAGAAGACGATCACCAGCACGACGGGCCCGAGGGAAGCGATGTACTCCGCCACCGCGAGCACGAAGACGCGCGCCTGCCGGGGGACGTCGAGGCGGGGACCGAGGTCGGCATACCACCGGGCCGGATCGTACCAGACCGGGTTCGTGCCTGGCGCGTCGGGAGTGACGGCGATGCCGCGCAGGATGGAGTCCGTGGCTGGAGTGGCCGCCGCGTGCGGCATCTGCTTGCGCGACGGCGATTCCACCTGGTTCACGTACCAGACGTAGGTGAGCCTTCCGGTGTCGCCGAACGTGAGCCGGCCCATCTTCGCCGACAGCCCGATCGTCCACGGAACGACGACGATGAGCCAGAGCGATGCCGCCACGATCACCGGTCGGAGCGAGCGTCCCTTCACCGCCACAGCCGCCGTCACGAGGCACACGACCGCCCACGGAATGACGAACGACTTGGTCAGCGATCCCGCCGCGAGGGCGACGCCGAGGACGATCGCCGAGCGCGTGGGCATTACGCCGGCATGAAGGCGCAGGAGCGCGCCGAAGACCAGGAAGCAGACGGCCGACACGAGCAGGTCGGGCGTCGGCAGGATCAGCGGCGTCATGAGAAGGGTGAAGGCGCCGAAGAGGACGTAGGCGCCCGTCACCTGCCATGGCGTGACGAGCAGGTCGCGACCGCGCGCGGCCGCCATCGCGCGCACGGCGCGAAGCAGGTACTCGTAGGCCGCGAGCGATGCCGCGAACAGCAGGACGTTCACCAGGTGCGCGACGGCGAACTCCCAGTACGCGCTCGCCGACGTCAGCCGGCGTCCCAGCCCGACGAGGACCGGATAGAGGGGACTCCAGTAGCCATTCAGCAGCTCGCCGAAGTCGCCCCGCAGGACGGCGTCGCTCAGGTCGAGGTACGAGACGCCGTCCGGCGTCGGGTAGAACCGCGTCGCCCACGCCTGGAATCCCGCGACGAGCAGCAGGACGACCCAGGCGGCGGCGCGAATCCACTTCATGCCGGCGGCTTGATCATCACGCCGCTCAGCGGTCCCTTCGGCTGCTCGGAGGCCTTGTACATGAAAGCGCACTTCTCACGACGCGCACCGCGCGCGTCGGCAACGGCGAAGTCCGACCCCTCGTAGCAGCACGCGCCCGCGTACTCGCCCTTCTTGTTCACCGCGTAGAACTGGAGCTGGAAGGTCGGCCGCCCGTTCACCAGCAGGCGGCTCTCGGTCATCGCGATCACGCGCTCCATGACCTTCATCAGCGCCGCCTCGGGTGACATGCCCTGGCGCATGAACTCGACGGCGAGGAACGCGCCGCAGACCTTGATGTTCGCCTCTCCCCGCCCGGTCGACCCGGCCGCTCCGACCTCGTTGTCACAGTACTGGCCGGCCCCGATGATGGGCGAGTCGCCCACCCGTCCGGGAATCTTCCACGACAGGCCGCTCGTCGTCGTCACCGAGCTGATGTCGCCGTTGGCGGCGACGGCGTTCATGTTGATCGTCCCGTACGAGTGCGGCACGCCCCGCTCGTCGTAGAACACGTGGCGGCCCGCGTCATACGCGTCGTCGGAGCCCGGCGGGCGCGACCCGGCCGGCGGCGGATTGAGCCACGCGTCGCCCGCGTTCACCGTCGCCTTCCACCGCAGCCAGTCCTTGCGGCTCTGCTCCGTGAGCAGGTTCTCCTCCCTGAACCCCATCTGGAGGGCGAATTTCTTCGCGCCCGCCCCCACCAGCATGATGTGGTCGGTGTAATCCATCACGGCCTTGGCGACCGCCGCCGGCGTCGCGATGTCCTCGAGACACCCGACCGACCCCGCGCGCTTCGTCGGTCCGTGCATCACCGACGCGTCGAGCTGCACCACGCCGTCCTCGTTGGGCAGCCCGCCAAGCCCCACCGACTGATCGTTCGGGTCGCGCTCCACGATGCTCACCCCGGAGACGATCGCGTCCAGCGTATCGGCCCCGCGACTGATCATCTCGTAGGCGACTTCCACCCCGGTCTTGCCGGCGGCGTTCCGGCTGATGTGGCCGTTTGCCGAACCCACGATCACCGGCGGCGGGACAAACCTGCCCGGCATCGGAGCCAGGGTGGACCGGTCGACCACGTTCGTGACGATGGTTTCGGCCGATCCGAGCCCGGGCAGGGCCAGGCCGGCGGCCGCGGCGGCGCCGGTCCCGAGGAAGTCGCGACGACTGAGGGGCATGCTGGGCTCCGGTTGAATTGTCGTCCCGGGGGGAGAGCGTGGGGACCGTCGGCGGAGCCCGCGACCGCCGATCCCGATGCTTCGCCCGGGCTGACAACATTACTTAGCTTCCGGACTCCATGTCCACGACTTCCTCAGATCGCGAACGGCTTCGCGAATCCCGGTTCCTCCAGGGCACTCCGGAGACCGCGCTGCATCACCTGGCAAGGCTGGTCTCCACCAGGACCTTCGCCGCCGACGAGCTGCTCTTCGACGAGGGAACTCCGCGCGAGTTCATGGCGATCATCCTGTCCGGCGCGGTCGCCATCGAGAAGCGTCACGAGGCGCGGCCGGTCCGCCTCGTCACCCTCGGCGTGGGTGAGGCGGTCGGCGAGGGAATCCTCCTCGACGACTCACCACACGGCACGAGCGCCCGCGCGATCGCCGTGACGACCGCCTTCATCCTCGGCGCCGAGCAGATCGACGCGCTCGTCCGCGAGGCGCCGGCGGTCTACGCGGCGCTCGTCGCGCGCGCGGCCCGGGCGATCTCGCAGCGGCTCGCCGCCACCGACGCGACGCTGGTCGGCCGCGGACGCACCCTCGGATTCACCGGCGGCCGCTCGCGCACGGAGCACGACCTCCTCGGCGACCGCGAGGTGCCGGACGAGGCGCTCTACGGCGTCCAGACGCTGCGCGCCCTCGAGAACTTCCCGATCACCGGCGTCGCCCTGCGCGAATTCCCGGCGCTGATCAACGCCCTCGCCTCGGTGAAGGAAGCGGCGGCGCGGGCGAACGCCGACCTGGGACTGCTCGACAAGCGGATCGCCGACGCCATCGCCCGCGTCGCGCAGGAGCTCCGCGCCGGACGCCATCACGAGCACTTCGTGGTGGACATGATCCAGGGCGGCGCCGGCACCTCGACGAACATGAACGCGAACGAGGTGATCGCGAACCGCGCGCTGGAGCTCATGGGCCTCGCCCGCGGCGACTACGCGAAGGTCCACCCGAACAACCACATCAACCTCAGCCAGTCCACCAACGACGTCTATCCGACCGCGGTCAAGATCGCGCTCCACGAGACGATCGAGCGGCTGCGCACGGAGATGTCCAACCTCGCCGCCGCGTTCCTCGAGAAGGGCGAGGAGTTCTCGCCGTTCATCAAGATGGGCCGCACGCAGCTCCAGGACGCCGTCCCCATGACGCTCGGCCAGGAGTTCACGGCGTTCGGCCACACGATGCTCGAGGACGTCGAGAGACTGAGCGAAGCTCAGGCGCTCATACGGGAAATCAACATGGGCGCGACGGCCATCGGCACGGGCATCAACGCGCCCGCGGGCTATGCGTCGGCCGTCCGCGACCATCTCGAGCGGGTCACCGGCCTGCCGCTCATCACGGCGCCGGACCTCGTCGAGGCGACGGCGGACACCGGCTCGTTCGTCCAGCTCTCCGGCGTGCTCAAGCGCTGCGCCGTGAAGCTCTCGAAGATCTGCAACGACCTGCGCCTGCTCTCCTCGGGGCCGCGCGCCGGCTTCGGCGAGATCAACCTGCCGCCGATGCAGCCCGGCTCGTCGATCATGCCCGGCAAGGTG
>CAMLHT010000219.1 GCA_946479895.1 uncultured Gemmatimonadota bacterium
GAGCAAAAACGCGGACGCGATCCTGATCCACTGATCCACCGATCCACTGATCCACCGATCCACCGATCCACTACTTGAAAGCGTTCAGTCCCGTCGCCGCCTGACCCAGAATCAGCGAGTGCACGTCGTGAGTGCCCTCGTAGGTGTAGACGCTCTCGAGGTTCGCCATGTGGCGCATGGCCGAATACTCGGCGAGGATGCCGACGGCGCCGAGGAGGCGGCGGGCTTCGCGGGCGATGTCCGTGGCCATGTTCACGTTGTTGCGCTTCGCGAGCGAGACCTGCTGCGGCGTGAAGGTGCCGGCATCCTTGAGGCGCCCGAGGTGCAGTGAGACGAGCTGCGCCTTGGTGATCTCGGTGAGCATGTCGGCGAGGCGCACCTGCTGGATCTGGAATCCGCCGATCGGCTTGTCGAACATCACGCGGTTCTGCGAGTACGAGAGCGCTTCCTCGTAGCAGGCGATGGCGGCGCCGATGGCGCCCCACGAGATGCCGTAGCGCGCCTGGGTGAGGCACATCAGCGGCGACTTGAGGCCCCCGGACTTGGGCAGGATGGCATCGGCGGGGAGATGCACGTCGTCGAAGACCAGCTCACTGGTGTCGCTCGCGCGCAGCGAGAGCTTGCCCTTCTGGTCCTTCGCCTTGAATCCCTTCGTGTTCGTCGGGACGATGAAGCCGCGGATGGACTTGTCGGCCGGATCGCCATTGGTCTTGGCCCACACCACGGCGATGTGCGCCTGGGAGCCATTGGTGATCCACATCTTGGCGCCGTTGAGGATCCAGGAGCCGTCCTTCTGCTCCTTCGCCATCGTGATCATGCCGGACGGATTCGAGCCGTAATCCGGCTCGGTGAGGCCGAAGCAGCCGATCACTTCGCCGGCGGCCATCTTCGGAAGCCATTGCTTCTTCTGCTCCTCGCTGCCGAAGGCGTAGATCGGATACATCGCGAGGGCGCCCTGCACCGACGCGAAGGAGCGGATGCCGGAATCGCCGCGCTCGAGCTCCTGCATGATGAGGCCGTACGCGACGTTGTTCAGCCCCGCGCAGCCGTATTCCTCGGGCAGGTTGGCGCCGAGCACGCCCAGCTCGGCCATCTCCGGGATCAGCTCCTTCGGGAATCGTCCGTCGACGTAGGCCTGGCCGATGATCGGAAGGACCTTGTCGTCGACGAAGGCCCGGACGGACTCACGGACGGCGATTTCGTCCGAGGAGAGCTGGGAGTCGATGTTGAAGAAATCTTGCATGGGGATAAAGATAGTTGTGCCGGCTCCAACGGGCGTCTGGCGCCCCGACAGTGGGGTTGGTGCGCGGATCACGCTGATGAACGCAGAAGAAACGATCAGGAGCGGTGGGGCTCACGGAGACCGGGCCCCACCGCTCCTGATCGATTCTTCTGCGTTCATCAGCGTGATCCGCGAGCCACCCCTCTCTCCGGGCGCGAGATATCAGACCTCCCGCTTCGCCCTCGGCCGAATTCCTACTTCGCGAGCCTTGCTCCGGAAACCAGGACCATGATCGAGCGGCGATCCGGTCTCCGCCTGCCACTGATGCACCATCTCGTGCACGAGCGTTTCCAGAGCATCGTCCCAGCCGTGGCGGCGGATGTGCCGCCGGCTGATGGCAATCTCGGCGGGCATGCCGTCGACGGCCGGCGAGTAGTGACCGAGGCGGCTCTTCATCCGCCGTGACACGCGCACCGCGATCGGCTGAAGCGATCCGGCGAATCGCTCGGCGTTCAGGCGGCGATGCTCGTCGACGAGACGAGCGGACCATGCTTCGTCATCGGGATGCGTGCGCTCGCGCCGCCTGGGCCCTTCGCTGATTCCGGCGGGCGCGTTGGCGACGATGAACTTCCCCGCCGCGCGGCGGATGGCCTTCGTACGTCCCTCGACGAGCCGCACCATGGCGTCGAGGACTTCGGGCGGCGCATCGGCATAGCCGCGGTGCACGCGCATCTCGTCGCCGCGGAAGCTGACCATCACGCGTGAGTTCTTCGTGAGGGTCAGGGACCCGATCGACCTGAGGCCGCGCGCGCGGAGGGCCGAGAGAAGAGCAGAGGCCTCGCCGCGCGAGTGATGACCAGCGGCGGGCGAGCGATCACGGGCGGGGGGCGAGGGATCACGATTCGCCGGCGGCACCTCGAGCGGCAAGCCAAGCTGGGCGGGGTCGGCGTGCACCCGCCCGCGGGAGAGCCAGCTCCTTACCGCTTGAAACACTTCGCCGGACCGGCGACGAAGTTCGCTTCCTTCTCGGACCAGAGCATCGTCGACACCTCGATCTCCGCCGGCGTGATGCGGATGCTGTTCACGGACGACGGCCGGCCGCCGCGCGAGCGGTTCGAGATGGTGCCCGCGGTGGAGATGATGGTCCCGCGCTTCGTGTGCTCGATGTAGTGCACCGCCTCCTGGTGATCGTGCCCGCAGAGCACCAGGTCCACGTGCATCTCGGCGAAGGCGCCGAGGATGGCGCGGGTGTTCTTGAGGCCGTGGCGCTGGGAGAGCTCGCCCTTCACCGGGTTGTGGTGCATGACGATGATCCGCGCGTCATCGCCGCGCGACGCCTCGAACTCGGCGCGCGCCCGCTCGATCTGGTCGCGCCGCAGGTGGCCGATGATCGAGATGTCGCGGACGTTCCAGGTGAGCGTCTCGGCGATCACGCCCTGCGACGTGTTGAGGCCGACGAAGGTAGCCCCGGCGATGCGGAGGACCGGCTCGATGTCCTGGCTGATGTACGCGCGATACTTCTCGTACATCGCGTCGGGGTTGCCGATCCCGAGCGGCGCGTGCCACCACGCGACGTCGTGGTTCCCCGGGACGCAGATGACCTCCGCCCCGGAGACCTGCGCGCGGCGGATGAAGGCACGGGCGCGCTGGAACTCGCCGGCCCGCGCCCGCTGCGAGACGTCGCCCGAGATGCCCACGACCGTCGGCCGCTGGGCTTCTATGATGGCCTCGATCGCCTCGTACTGCTCCGGCACCGCCGGATGGCCGAAGTGCAGGTCGGAGCAGTGGAGGAGCGTCGTGACGCTCGGGCGATCCTGGCGCAGGTTCACAGGGCGGCGATCACGGCGTCGGTGAATTCCTCGGTGCTCGACGTGCCGCCGAGGTCGCGCGTGAGAGCCTTGCCGGCCTTGATGGTGCGCTCGAAGGCCGACCGGATCTTCATGGCCCGGGCCGTGTCGCCGATGTGCTCGAGCAGCATGCAGGCGGCGAGCAGCAGGGCCCCGGGATTGGCGATCCCCTTCCCCGCGATGTCCGGCGCCGTGCCGTGGACGGCCTCGAAGATGGCGCCGTTCACGCCGATGTTCGCGCCCGGCGCGAGACCGAGCCCGCCGACCAGCCCGGAGATGAGGTCCGAGAGGATGTCGCCGAAGAGGTTGGTCGTCACGATGACGTCGAACTTCTCGGGATGCAGCACGAGGTTCATGGCCATCGCGTCGACGATGCGCTCCTCGAACTGGATGCGGCCCTCGTACTCCCGCGCCACCATGCGGCCGGTGTCGAGGAAGAGGCCCTGGGAGAACTTGAGGATGTTCGCCTTGTGGACGATCGTCACCTTCTTCCGGCCGTGCTTCACGGCATACTCGAAGGCGTACCGCACCACGCGCTCCGAACCGGACCGGGTGATGATCGCGATCGACTCGGCCGCCGCGCGCGGGTCGTCGCCGACGCGGATGTAGTGCTCGATGCCCGAGTACAGGCCTTCGGTGTTCTCGCGGACGAGCACGATGTCGATGTCCTTGAAGCGGCCGTGCTCGAGCATCGTGTGCGCGGGGCGGACGTTCGCGTAGAGATCGAAGGTCTTCCGCAGCGCGACGTTGATCGAGCGATAGCCCTCGCCGACCGGGGTCTCGAGCGGGCCCTTGAGCGCGAGCTTCGTGCGCTTGATGGAGTCGAGGGTGGCGTCGGGAATGGGGTCGCCGAACTTCGCGACGCCGGCCATGCCCGCGACCTGCTCGTCCCACACGATGTCGGCGCCGGCGGCCTTGAGGATGCGCTGCGTGGCGGCGGTGATCGACGGACCGATGCCGTCGCCGGGAATCAGGGTGACTTGAGTGCTCATCAGTTCTTCAGCGGCTCACTTCGCGACGAACAGGTCGGCGACGCGGGCGGCGATGGTTGCGGAAATCTCGGGAGTGAATGCAGGGGAATCGGGCCCGGTGACGCGCCCGATCCAGCGGACGACGGAACTTCTGGGGTCGACGAGCACGACCCGGACCACCGGGCGACCCATGCCCGCGCTCACGCGATCGATGGTCAGGTCGACGGGAATCAGGACCAGCCTGGCGTCCTGGAGGGCGATCATCGTCCTGAGCTGCGAGGCGAGCGGCTCGGGCAGGCGATCGCTGACCTTGAGGCCGGCCCCGCGCAGGGGGTTGACCGCCAGCGCGCGCGGATCGGTGGCGTAGGTCGGGTTGTTCGCGGCGGCCCGCACGAGGCCGTCCGCGAAGACCCACTGCTGGTTGCCGACCCTGCTTCGCAGCGTGTCGGCGAGCAGGCTGTCGAGCCGCGCGAGCAGTGCCCGGCTGGGCGGCATCGCGGGCCAGCCGATGTCGGCCGGCACCCGCAGCGCCTGGACGGGCGCAACGATGATGTTCTGGCCGACGATGCCGGCGAGCGGATGACTCTCCGGCTCGGGAGTCGGCGTCGCCGTTGCCGGCTTCGAGCCTCCGCAGGCGACGGTGGTGGCGGTCGCGATCAGCAGGATGGCTCTCGGGAGGCTCGGCATTGCGCGAAAACTAAGGTGTCGCGGCGGAAAGCAGGAAAAGCAGAAGCAGATCCCTCGGCTTCGCCGAGGGATGACAGCGTGGGCCGCCGAGGGATGACAGCGGCAGAGAGGAATGACGATGGGAGGGACGGGCGTGACAAGGCGCGGAGGCAGTCGTATTTTCGCGGCCATGAACAGACTCCTCTCCGCCCTGATCTGGGTCCTGATCTCGATCGCCGGCGCCGGTGCCTTCGCGTACCTGGCCCTCTCCCGCGGCGAATCGATCAGCGCCGCCTGGCTGCTGACCGCGGCCGTCTGCACGTACCTCGTCGGCTATCGCTTCTACAGCAAGTTCATCGCGGCGAAGATCTTCGCGCTCGACGCGGCGCGGCCGACCGCGGCGGTGCTGAACGAGGACGGCCGCGACTTCGTCCCGACGAATCGCTGGATCGTCTTCGGACACCATTTCGCGGCCATCGCCGGGCCGGGTCCGCTGGTCGGACCGACGCTGGCGGCCCAGTTCGGCTATCTGCCGGGCGCGATCTGGATCATCGTCGGCGTCGTGCTCGGCGGGGCGGTCCAGGACTTCGTCATCCTCGCCTCGTCGGTGCGGCGCGGCGGCAAGTCGCTCGGCCAGATGGCCAAGGAGGAGATCGGGCCGGTCGCCGGCTTCACCGCCCTCGTGGCAGTGCTGGGCATCATGATCGTCCTCATCGCGGTCCTCGGCCTCGTGGTGGTGAACGCGCTCGCCGACAGCCCGTGGGGCGTGGTCACGGTCGGCCTGACGATCCCCATCGCCCTCCTCATGGGCGTCTACCTCCGCTGGGTCCGCCCCGGCCGCGTGCTCGAGGCGACGGCGCTTGGGCTCGTGCTCCTCGGTCTTTCCCTCTTCGTGGGGCAGTCGGTGGCGCAGAACCCCACCCTGGCGCCGGTGTTCACGCTGAGCCGGACGACCCTGGCGTGGTCCATCATGATCTACGGCCTCGCCGCCTCGATTCTCCCGGTGTGGCTGCTCCTGGCGCCGCGCGACTACCTGTCGGCATTCGTGAAGCTCGGCGTCGTGGGCATGCTGGCGATCGGCATCATGATCATCCTGCCGCCGCTCCAGATGCCGGCCGTCACCCGGTTCATCGACGGCACGGGACCGGTGTTCGCCGGCAAGCTGTTCCCCTTCGTGTTCATCACCATCGCCTGCGGCTCGATCTCCGGCTTCCACGCGCTGGTGTCCAGCGGGACGACGCCGAAGCTGCTCGCGAGCGAGCCTGACGCGCGCATGGTCGGCTACGGCGCGATGATCCTCGAGTCGTTCGTCGCGGTGATGGCGCTCATCGCCGCCTGCGTGCTCACGCCGGGGATGTTCTTCGCCATCAACGCGCCGGCCGGCCTCCTTGGCACGACGGTGGAAAGCGCGTCCGAGGCCGTGCGGACCCTCGGGTTCGTGGTGACGCCGGCCGAGCTGACGGCGATGGCCTCCAGCATCGGGGAGACGTCGGTGCTGTCGCGCACCGGCGGCGCGCCGAGCCTGGCGATCGGCATGGCGCACATCTTCTCGAACGTGTTCGGCGGGGGCGCGATGGCGATCTGGTACCACTTCGCCATCATGTTCGAGGCGCTCTTCATCCTGACGACGATCGACGCCGGCACGCGCGTCGGCCGCTTCATGCTCCAGGACCTCCTCGGCCACGTCATCAAGCCGCTGGGCCGCGTGTCGTGGTACCCGGGCGTGGTGATCAGCAGTGTGATCTTCATCGCCATGTGGGGCCACTTCCTGTATCAGGGCGTGGTCGATCCGCTGGGCGGCATCAACACCCTGTGGCCGCTGTTCGGCATCTCGAACCAGCTGCTGGCCGCCGTGGCTCTCTGCG
>CAMLHT010000220.1 GCA_946479895.1 uncultured Gemmatimonadota bacterium
CTGTTCTCCGGATGGTGGTCCGGCGGCCGGGAAGCCCGGGAATCCGGGGTCCGGCCGCCTCTCACCCATCACGTCGAACGAGCCGGGGGGAAATCGACATCCGCCCTGCCAGGCCCGCCTGGCCTCGACCCGCCGGCCTCGGCCCTCTCGCCACGTTCAATATGTATGTCACCCGGGGGCTTGCCGGAAGGCCCCCATGGGGTGGTAGTGTCGCTCGCTTCGATTTGCGTCGCAGCCGACGAATGGAAGCGGCGTTCCAGGACGAACGAACAGGGGGGGATGGGAATGCACTCGTACGTGCTGGACCTGCAGGAGATCGACCGGACGCAGGTCGCGCTCGTCGGCGGCAAGGGCGCGAATCTCGGCGCGCTGTCGCGCCTCGAAGGCATTCGGGTGCCTGCAGGCTTCTGCGTCACCACGGATGCCTTCGAGCGCATGATCGCCGAGGTGCCATCGCTCGACGAGCAGCTGGACGGCCTGTCGCGCCTGTCATCGGGCGATCACGAAGCGATTCGCGTGCTGAGCGCCGAGATCCGCCGCAGCATCGAGAGCGTCACCGTACCGCACGACATCGCGACCGCGATCAACGATGCGCTCAGGCGCCTCGGCGAGCACGACGCCTACGCCGTCCGCTCCAGCGCCACGGCGGAAGACCTGCCATTCGCATCCTTTGCCGGTCAGCAGGACAGCTACCTCGACGTCAGCGGCGCGACGGCCGTCCTCGAGCATGTCATCCGCTGCTGGGGATCTCTCTTCAGCGAGCGCGCCGTCACGTATCGCCTTCGCAACGGCTTCGATCACCGGAAGGTGCGCATGGCAGTGGTCGTGCAGCGCATGGTGGACGCACAAGTGTCCGGCGTCCTGTTCACCGCCGATCCCGTCACCGGCAACCGCAAGGTTTCCTCCGTGGAAGCCATCGTCGGCCTCGGCGAGGCGCTCGTGTCGGGCCGAGTGAATGCGGACGTCTTCACGGTGCGAGACGACCGCGTGATCACGAAAACCATCGCCACCGCGCAGCGGACGCTGACGGACGCGCAGGCCGCGCGACTGGTGCAGCTTGGCCGACGTATCGAGGCGCATTTCGGCTCCCCGCAGGACATCGAGTGGTGCCTCGCCGACGACGACTTCCACGTGGTGCAGAGCCGCCCGATCACCACGCTGTTCCCGACTCCGGACGTCACGGACGGCGCGAACCACGTCTACGTCTCCGTCGGCCACCAGCAGATGATGACCGACGCCATGAAGCCGCTCGGCCTCTCGGTCTGGCAGCTGACGACGCCGCGCCCGATGGCGGAGGCCGGGGGTCGATTATTCGTGAACGTGACGCAGACGCTCGCATCGCCGGCAAGCCGCGCCAGCCTGCTGTCAGCGCTTGGCAATTCCGACCCGAGAATCAGCCACGCACTGCAGGAAGTACTCGACCGCGCCGACTTCGTGCGCGAGATGCCGGACGCCGGCCCCGCCTGGTCACCGCCGGGTGCGGGCTCGTCGGCGATCGAGACCGATCCGGCGATCGTCACGGAGCTGATCGAGCGGAGCGAGGCGTCCATCTCGGACTCCGAGCGTGCGATCCGGTCGAAGACTGGATCGGAGCTGATGGCGTTCATCCGTGACGACCTCCAGAAGCGAAAGCGGGAACAGTTCGATCCGCGGAGCCTGCAGGTGATCATGGCGGGCATCGAGGCCGCACGGTGGCTGAATGACCGGATGCGGGAGTGGCTCGGCGAGACGAATGCCGCCGACGTGCTCTCGCAGTCCGTGCCGAACAACATCACGTCGCAGATGGGGCTCGCCCTGCTCGACGTTGCCGACGTCATCCGACCGCACGCGGAAGTGGTGGCGTTCCTCGAGCACGCCGAGGATGACGATTTCCTCGACGAGCTGCCGCGCGTCGCCGGAGGACGCGAAGCGCATGAGGCCATCGCCACGTGGCTCGACAGGTACGGCATGCGCGGACCGGGCGAGATCGACATCACGCGGCCCCGCTGGCGGGAGCGGCCGAGCATGCTCCTGCCGATGATACTCGCCAACGCGAGGAACTTCGAAGCCGGCGCCGCCGTTCGCCGATTCGAGCAGGGGCGTGCCGAGGCGAGCAGGAAGAGAGCGGAGCTGCTTGCGCGCCTGCGTGAGCTGCCCGACGGAGAGCAGAAGGCACAGGAGACCGAGGCGATGATCGATCGGGTCCGGACCTTCGCCGGCTACCGCGAATATCCGAAATACGCGATGGTGAGCCGCTACTTCGTCTACAAGCAGGCGCTGCTCCACGAAGCCGAGCGACTCGTGCGGGCGGGCGTGATTCACGAAGTGGAGGACATCTTCTTCCTCCGGTTCGAGGAGCTCGAGGAGGTCGTGCGCACACAGCGCGCGAATCGGCAGCTCATCCGCGACCGCCGCGAAGCGTTCCGGCGTCACGAGGCGCTCACGCCACCGCGCGTGCTCACCTCCGACGGCGAGATGCTGTCGGGGAGCTATCGGCGCGGCGACCAGCCGGCCGGTGCGCTGGTGGGGCTTCCCGTCTCCACTGGCATCGTCGAGGGGCGGGCGCGCGTCATCCTCGACATGGCGGAGGCGACGCTCGAGCCGGGAGACATTCTCGTGACCGCGTACACCGACCCGAGCTGGACGCCGCTCTTCGTGGCGATCAGGGGACTGGTGACGGAAGTCGGTGGCCTGACGACGCACGGCGCGGTGATCGCCCGCGAGTATGGCTTGCCGGCCGTCGTGGGGGTGGAGGACGCCACGCGGCTGATCGGGGATGGCGACCGCCTCCGCGTGAACGGGACGGACGGGTGGGTCGAGGTCCTTGCCCGCTCCACCGGGGCCAGGCCGAGGGAGCGTTGACACTTCTGTGCTGTTGTGGCACATTTGTGCCATGACAGCTCCCTCCCTTCGCGAACGCCAGGCATCCCTCGCCCGCACCGCCGTCTTCGAGGCGCTCGTCACCCATCTCGAGGCTGGCGATGCCGACGAGGTCCCGATGGAAGACCTCGCCCAGGACGCGGGCGTCTCCCGCCGCACGCTCTATCGCTACTTCCCCACCCGCTCCGCGCTGCTCGCCGAAGCGGCGGAGTGGGTCCGCGACGAAGTGCTCCAGCTCCCCGTGGAGATCAGCGAGGAGGGAATCGCTGCGAGCTTCCGGCAGGCCGCCGAGCGGGTGGCGGACCGACCCGCGCTCGCGCGTGCGCTGCTCCGCACAACCGCCGGACGTGCGCTGCGCGCCGGATACCGAAGCGCGCGTGTCGAGGCAATCCGCGATGCGTTGCGTCGCGAGGTACCCGGCCTGTCGCGGCGCGAGCTCGATCGCGCCGCTCCCGTGCTGACCTACCTGTGCAGCTCGAGTGCGTGGATCAGCATCGAGGACGAATCCGGACTCGCTCCCCGCCAGGCCCAGGCCGCAGTGGAGTGGGCCATTGAAGCGCTGCTCACGCAACTGCGCGACGGCACGACTGCAACCCGGAAGAGAGGAGGCAAGCGATGAAGGCAGCGACGAAGGACGCGCGCACCATCCGGTTCCTCGGCAACAACGAGATCACCGTCCTCGTGTCCGGCAGCGAGTCCGGCGGCGCGTTCAGCCTGATGGAGCTCATCGTCCAGCCACGCGGGGGCGCGAACGCGCTCCACATCGATCGGTGGGTCGAGGTCTTTCACGTGCTCGACGGCGAGGTGGAATGGACGCTCGAGCGCGATGGCTCCCTGGACACCTGGATCGCGCGGCGCGGGGATACGATCGTCGTGCCGAGGGGAGCGAAGCACCGCTTCGCCGGCGCGGGGAAAGCACCCTGCCGGATGCTCACCATGGGAACGCCGGAGTACGAGCAGTTCTTCCGCGCGCTGGGCGAGGCCTGGCAAGGGCCGTTCGATCGTGAGCGGACGCCGCAGGCGGTGGGGCCGGTGTTCGAGCGGTTCGGGATGAGGCTCTGCCCGGCCTAGACCGCTACACCCGCTCCGCCAGCCGCGCCGCGATTGCGTCCATCTGCTCCCGACGGCGGCGCGCCCACTTCGGCAGCCGCAGCGCGCTGTTCGCAAAGAGGAACGCGCTCGCCGCCAGGGCCGTCGCGACGCCGGGCAGCGCGCTGGCAAACCCTCCAGCCCCAGCTGACGAGACCGCAATCACTCCCGCGAAGCCGAGCGCGGCCGTTCCTGCGCCAAGCATGCGGCGGAACTGCCCATTCGTGGTGCGGAGACGCAGTCGCTGGCCGGTCGGCGTGGGCTCGAGCAGCGCCTGCAGGTTGCCGTTCGTCCACTGCCGGAAGCCGCCCGACCCGCTCATCGTGCCGCGCGCGTTGAACACCTCACGCAGCTCGACGACGAGCTGCTCCCATTCGTCCTCGGTCAGCTTCCGGTCGAAGTTGACGGTCCGGCCGACGCTGACGGGGAGCCCGAGGAAGGTGCCACCCTCCTGTGCGGCAGTCGGCACGAGCGTCTTCGCCGCGGCGGCGACCGCGGACGGCTCGATCCCGACCTCGCGTCCGATCTCCTGCAGCTCGGCGAGGGTGAGCCCCTCTTCCTGCGGCTCACCGACCGGCGGGGCCGACGACCCTTCCGTCGCCCGCGCGAAGATGGCTGCGACCTCGTCGTCGGAGTAGCGTCGTTCGTTCATGAGGGAAATCCGTGTCGCCTGACGTCTCCCGTAAGAACGCCGGTCGCCTCCGGATTCGCAAACGCTGCGCAGGGTTGAGGACGCGCTCGATCGAGCGAGGTGTGGTACAGCCTGCACGCCGCCGACGGCGCGAGCTCGCTGCTCACTCCGACGCGCGAAGGTAGCGCGCCAGCACGTCGCGGGCAGCGGGCTCGTACGCCGCAACCGGCGGCAGTCCGCCGTCGAGCAGCGGCCCGGAATCGCGCAGGAGACGTGCGACGTCGGCCACCAGGCGCTCGGGATCGTGGTGCTCGGTGACGCACGCATCGAGGAGCTCGACGAGGTAGTCGGCCAGCTCTTCCGGCGTGGGCTCGCCGACCGAGTGCCAGCCGACGGCGGCGAGCGCCTCCGCGAGGCGTGGCGTGGCACCGCCGCTGGCGCGGTCGTTCCGGTATCGGTCGCGGAGGGCGGAGAAGGTGATCAACCGCCGCGCGAACCGCGCTGCTTCGCGTCGCGGGACTGGGTCAGTTCGGTCTTCTCCCGGAACGTGAGCGTCGCCCCGCACTGCGTGCAGCAGTAGTTGCCGGTGCGCTCGCCCAGATCGTATTCGCGCGACAACGCGGGATGATCGCAGTGCTTTCCGCCCCACTTCTGCTGGAGCTCGATGGCCTTCTTGCGTTGCAGTGGCGTATCCTCGTCAGGGAATGGGACTGACCCCTCGTAAGGTACTCGCGGGGCCACGGCCGGCGGAGATGCAGTCACATGACGCCCATCCCGCAGGCGCCTGTTTTCGCAGGCGCGTGCGGGATGACACGTCAGCGATCACGGCCCCCCGAACCCCACGCTCCCCCCGCCCGTCGTCTCCGGCGCCACCTGTCGCACCCGTGGCGGCCGCCCGTACGTGTACGAGTACCCGATGAACACCATCCGCGACTCGGGATTCCGCTCCGTGATCTGCACGACCTTTGCGTCGCCGGCCGTGACCTTGAAGTGCAGCATCTCGAACGGATCGTTCACGCGCAGCGTCACCGCACCCCGGTCGCCCTGGATCTTCTGTCGCAGGGCGAGAGTCAGCATCTGCTGCGCGCCCATCTCGCCGCGCTCGAGCTTCATCGCGCCACGATAGTTGTACGCTCCCTGCACCGTCGTGCTCTTCGTGACCTCCGACGTCAGGTTGATGCGCCCCATCCAGCCGATCGAGCTCGAGCCCACCGCGCTCGCCGAGCCGCCGTCGGTCACCATCTTGAACAGGCTGACGTTCGTCAGCGCGGAGAGCTTCGGCCCGAGGCGCAGCTGCCCCGTCAGGTCCGAGCCCCACGAGTTGCTCTGCGCCAGGTTGCGGAAGCTGATCGACGTGATCTCCCGGTTGTCCAGCGTGTCCGTGGTGTTGATGTCGATCCGGATGACGTTCGTCGTGTGCCGCCAGAATGGCTGGAGCTGCACCATCCCGAGCTTGCCCGTCTTCGTCACGCCGAGCTCGATCGCATCCGTGTACTCGGGGCTCAGGTTGGGATTGCCGAAGAAGACGTTGTCGGCGTCGAAGTAGGTCGGGAACGGGTTGAGCTGGTCCATCCCCGGCCGGTTGATGCGCCGCGAATAGCTGGCCTTCGCGTTCGCCCCCTCGCTGAAGTTCCAGCTCGCCACCGCGCTCGGGAACAGGCTGGCGTAGTCGTGCGGATACCGGTCGCTGCCGAGGATGAAGTTGCGCGTCGCGTACTCGCCGCGCAGCCCTGCCTGGAAGTCCCACTGCTGCACGCCCTCGCTGAACAGCGCATACACCGCGTGCACCCCCTCGTCGAGGGCGAGTGCGTTGCTGAGCGGCGTCCGCACCCAGCTGCCGTCGCCGGACGCGTCCTCCGTCTGCACGTAGTCGCGGTCCAGCCAGCGGGCGTTGCTCTTCCATCCGGCGTCGATCTTCACGCGTGGACGCAGCGTCTTCGTGTAGTCGAGCTGCCCGGTGAGCTGCTTCGTCACCGCGTCGT
>CAMLHT010000221.1 GCA_946479895.1 uncultured Gemmatimonadota bacterium
ACAGATTACGCCGCCTCGCGCGTTGCCCCCGATCCGCGTTCATCGGCGTTCATCGGCGTGATCCGCGTCCCCCTCCTCCATCCATGGCGCACGAACCCGGAAATTCCCGATGAGTAGCTTCAATCCATGCAGCGAATCCTGATCATTGGATCCGGCGGTGCCGGGAAATCGACCTTCGCGCGCGAGCTCGGCGCGATCCTCGACCTCCCCGTCATCCACCTCGACCAGCTCTACTGGAAACCGGGCTGGGAGAAGCCGGAAAAGGCCGACTGGGCGGGCATCGTCGACCGAGAGACGGCCAAAGAGCGATGGATCATGGACGGCAACTTCGGGGGCACGTTGCCGCAGCGCATCCGGCGGTGCGACACCGTCATCATGCTGGACATGCCGCGCTGGCTCTGCCTCTGGCGGGTAGGCAGGCGACTGATGAAGTATCGCGGCCGCCACCGCCCCGACATGGTGCCCGGATGTCACGAGCGGTTCGACCTCGAGTTCATCCGGTGGATCTGGCGATATCCCTCGAAGAGCCGGCCCGCGAAGCTCGCCCTGCTGTCGGCCACCAGCCCGGATCAGCGCGTCGTCATTCTCGCGTCGACGCGCGAAGTGCGCCGCTTCCTCGAGGAGACGCGGCGCGAGGTCGAGCTCCGGAAACTCAGCGCGGCGCTGGCCGCGCGGGCGTGACCGCCAGGTAGTCCAGCGCCATGTTGGCCAGCGACCGGGTGCCGAGCGGCAGCGCGGCCTCGTCCAGGTAGAACTTCGGCGAGTGATTGCTCGCCGCCGTCTTCGTGTCCCGGTCCTTCGGCGTTACGCCCAGGAAATAGAAGATCCCCGGCACGCTCTTCATGTAGTAGGAGAAGTCCTCCGCGGTCGTCGTCGGGATGGCCTCCTTCACGTTCTCCTGGCCGGCCACCCGCTGGAGGGTGGGCAGCATGCGGCTCACCAGCGCCGCATCGTTGACCGTGGCCGGATTGCCGTCGCCGGCGAGGATCACCCGGGCCGTCGCCCCGCTCGCGGCGGCGATCGATTCCGCCGTGCGCCGGAGGCGCATGATGATGTCGTCGCGCATCGCGGGATCGAAGGTCCGGATCGTTCCCTCGAGGAAGACGCTGTCCGGGATGATGTTGAAGCGGATGCCGCCGTTGATCCGCCCGACGGTGACGACGGCGGGCGCCTTCGTGATGTCGGCCTGGCGGCTCACGATCGTCTGCATGCCCATCACGACCTGCGAGGCGACCACGATCGGGTCCACGCCGCCCCACGGCACCGCGCCGTGCGTCTGCTTGCCGTTGATGACGATCTGGTAGCGGTCGCTCGATGCCATGATGCCGCCGGACCGGTAGTGGATCTCGCCGGTGTGCATCGGGAAGACGTGCAGCCCGAAGATGGCGTCGACCTTCGGGTTCTCGAGCGCGCCTTCGCGGATCATCATCGGCGCTCCACCCTGTTCACCCGGCGGCACGCCCTCCTCGGCCGGCTGGAAGATGAACTTCACCGTCCCCGGAATGCGGTCGCGCATGCCGGCGAGGATCGTCGCCGCGCCCATCAGCATCGCCGTGTGGCCGTCGTGTCCGCAGGCGTGCATCACGCCGACTTCCTGGCCGTTGAACTGCGTGCGGACGGTGCTCCGGAATGGCAGGTCGACTTCCTCGGTCACCGGCAGCGCGTCCATGTCCGCGCGGAGCGCGACGACGCCGCCCGGACGGCCGCCCTTCAGCGTCGCGACGACGCCGTTGTGGGCCACCGGATAGCGGACCTCGAGGCCGAGGGATTTGAGGTAATCGGCGACGATCTTCCCCGTGCGCGATTCCCGATTCGAAAGCTCCGGATGCTCATGGAAATCCCGGCGCCAGGCCACGACGTTGGCTTCGACGTCCTTCGCCCGACGGTCGATCTCCGCCGCGAAGGACGACGCCTGGGCGGGGATGACCCCCGGGGCCAGCAGCGCGAGGAACAGGAGCACGGGTACGGAACGGCGCATGAGTCATCCCTGGGAAGGCGTTGACCCAAGATAGACCCGGGAGAGGCGGCGCTGACAGAGCCTCCCCGCCGCCGGGCCGGGACCGGTACTTTTCCGCATGACCACGCCAGGCAGTCCGTTCGGCCAGGGCCCGTTCCGGCCGGGATTCCGCCACACCAATCCCCCGTCGCCGGGAAGCATCCGCCGGACGCTGCTGGTCTTCGCGCTCGGCATCATCGGCATCGTCCTGCTGCCGGCCGGGTTCCGGCAGCTCGCCGACTGGCTGTGGTTCCAGGACCTCGGCTTCGAGCGGGTGTTCCTGACCCGCATCGGCGCGCAGTGGGCGGTCGGTGTTGCCGCGGGTCTCCTTGCCTTCGGCGTGCTCTACACGAGCGTGCGCATGTCGCTGCGTGGCGTCGCGCTCGATCAGGTCATCGCGATACCCCAGGGGGCGGAGGCGCTGCGGGCGCTGTCGGTCGCATCGGCCAGGCTCATCGGCGCCGTGGCGCTGCCGATCACGGCGATCATCGGACTGTTCGTCGGCGTGGCCACGACGAATGCCTGGCAGATCGTGCTGGGCTTCATCCACCGCCAGCCGTTCGGCACGGTCGACCCGATCTTCTCGCGGGACATCTCCTACTACGTCTTCACGCTGCCGGTCTTCGAGGTCGTCATCGGCCTCCTGACGTTCATCGCCCTGCTCGCCACGGCAGCGGCGGCCCTCGTCTACCTGATGCGCGGCCACGTGCGGCGCGCCGCCCGCGGCTTCTTCGTCGAGCCGTCGGCGGGCATCCACCTCGGCGTGCTCATCGCCGCGCTCCTGGTGCTTGGCGCGCTGCGGCTGCACTTCGTGAGCATTCCGTCGCTCCTGCTGTCCGGCCACACGCCGCTGTTCGGCGCCTCGTACGCCGACCTGCACGTCAGCCTCCCGATCATGCGCGGGCTGACCGTCCTGGCCCTGGCCGCGGCTGCCGTCGTCATCGCGGGCTCGTTCCGCGGACGGAACTTCGGGCTCGCCGCGCAGGCCGTGGCGGTCTACCTCGGCGCGTCGCTGCTGGGCGCCGTCATTCCCGTCGCGTACCAGCGGCTCGTGGTGCAGGCCAACGAGCTCTCCCGCGAGTCCGCCCAGATCCTGCACCACATCGAGGCCACGCGCCGCGCCTGGGGCATCGACAGCGTGGATCGCCGCGAGCTTCAGGCGGAGGCGCAGCTCACCCCCGCCGACATCGCGGCGAACCGGGTCACCATCGACAACGTGCGCCTCTGGGACCGAGAGCCGCTCCTCCAGACGTTCGGCCAGGTGCAGTCCATCCGCACGTACTACGACTTCATCGCGGTGGATGACGACCGCTATCGCATCGGCGGCGGACTTCGGCAGGTCATGCTCTCGGCGCGCGAGCTCAACACCGCCGCGCTGCCGACGCGGACCTTCATCAACGAGCACCTGACCTACACGCACGGCATGGGCATCACGCTCGGCCCGAGCAACCAGGTCACGCCGGAAGGGTTGCCCGTCCTCTTCCTGAAGGACCTTCCGCCGGTTTCGAGCGTCCCCGGCCTGGCCGTGACCCGCCCGCAGATCTATTACGGCGAGCTGTCGAACACGTTCGTGCTCGCGCCGACGCGCCAGCGGGAGTTCGATTACCCGGCGGCGGGAGAGGGCGAGGCCGGCACGGTCTACTCGGCCTACGCGGGCAAGACCGGCGTCCGGGTGAACTCGTTCATCCGGCGGCTGATGTTCGCGCTGCGTTTCGGTTCGGTGAACATCCTCCTGTCGCGCGACCTGACCGACAGCACGCGCATCCTGTTCGAGCGCAACGTCAAGGATCGGGCGGAGCGGGTCCTCCCGTTCCTGCGGTTCGACCGCGACCCGTATCTGGTGGTCACCGATTCGGGCTACCTCAAGTGGGTGCTCGACGCGTACACGTCCACCTCGCGCTATCCGTATTCGCAGCCGACGGCCGACGGCACCAACTACATGAGGAACAGCGTCAAGGTCGTCATCGACGCCTATGACGGGGACGTGAAGGCCTACCTCGCCGATCCCGGCGATCCGATCATCCGGACCTTCGCCTCGATCTATCCCGGCCTCATCCAGCCGCTCTCGGCGATGCCGGAGGACCTGCGGCGCCACCTCCGGTATCCGGAGGATCTCTTCCGCACGCAGACCGCGCTCTTCGCGACGTTCCACATGAGCGATCCCGAGACGTTCTATCATCGGGAGGATCAGTGGCAGATCCCCGGCACCGACCAGGCCGCGCAGCGCCCGGCGGGACGGACGCCCTCCGCATTCATCCGCCACATGGTGATGCGGCTGCCCGGCGAGACGGCGCCCGAGTTCATCCTCATGCGCCCGTTCACGCCGCGCCAGAAGGACAACCTGGCGTCGTGGATGGTCGCGCGGAACGACGGCGAGCATTACGGGAAGCTGGTCGTCTACCGCTTTCCGAGGCAGAGTCTCGTCTTCGGCCCGACGCAGATCGTCAACCGCATCGACCAGGACACCGACGTCTCGCAGCAGATCTCCCTCTGGGACCAGAGCGGGTCGGAGGTCATCCGCGGCGAGCTGCTCGTCATCCCGATCGAGCAGTCGCTGATCTACGTCCTCCCGCTGTACCTGCGGGCGGCTGGCGGCCGCATCCCCGAGCTCAAGCGGGTGATCGTCGCCCACGAAGGCCAGATCGCGATGGCCGAATCGCTGGATGCGGCGCTGACGCGGCTGTTCGGGGCGGTGGACCGTGCGGGAGCGCGGGCCGTCGCCGGAGCGCAGACGGTGCCGGCCTCGCAGCCGGTCTCGGGCACCGATTCACTGGCGACGCTCACGCGCCGCGCCGAGGAGCACTTCAATCGCGCGCGGGCGGCGCAGCGGGCCGATGACTGGGCGACCTACGGCGCCGAGATGCGGGCGCTCGGCGAGCTGCTGCGACGCATCAACGCCGCGCGGCCGCCTACCGGCTGACGGAGCGGGCGAGGCTCGACGCGGCCTTGCTCAGCTCGAGGGCGATGTCGGTCCACCACGATCCGGCCTGTGGTCCACCGCGGCAGGTGCCGTCGGATTCGCCCGGCTGCTTGATCCAGAGGAACGCGTCGACGAGCGGATGCCCGGTGTTCGTCGTCGGGGCGATGCCCAGGGCCTGCCCGCGCGGATTGCACCACTCCTTCGTGTTGCCGACGCCGTTGCGGCTGGTGTCGATGAGGAAGTGCTTCCCCCCGACGAGTCGCGAGAGCCGCTCGCCGTACGCGATGTTCGACGCGGTGGAGAGGTAGTTCGAGACGTTGAGCGAGAATCCGTCGGCGGCCGCGATGTCCACCTGCTTGAGGCGCGCGGCCATGGTCTCCGCCGAGCGCCAGGAGGAATGGCCGGCGTCGATGTAGACGAGGGCGCCCTTCGCCTTGAGGGCGTGGACGGCCTCCTTCATCAGGGAGATGCGCGCCGCCTGGCCCGCCTTGTCGAGGCAGTCCATGCCCGGCAGCGCGTCCGGCTCGAGAATGACGATGGACTGGCGCCCGCGCAGTCCGGCGGCGAAGCCGTTGATCCATTTGCGGTAGGCGTCGCCGCCCTTCGCGCCGCCGGCGGAGTACGACCCGCAATCGCGGTTGGGGATGTTGTAGGCGACGAAGACGGGCAGGGCGCCAGAGCCGGTGATGGTCGAGACGGCGCTGTTGACCTCACCTTCGATGTTGTTGACCCAGCCGCCGAGCCAGCGCGCGACGGGGCGGTCGGCGATCGCCATGAGCAGCTGCGCGTCCTGCGGCCGGGAGCGGCGGAGCGTCTCCGCCTGCCGTCGCGCCGTGGAGTTCGGGTCGACGTAGAGCTTGCGGCCGGCGAAGGGGCTTCCCGCCGACTGCTGCCGGGCCTGGGCACGGGCGTGCGTCGTGATCAGCGTGAGCGAGACGCCCGCGATCACGAGCCGCAGCGCGGTCCGGCCATGACGCGCCGCGTGAGCGGCGCGCGACAGGTCAGATGTCGCGCCCGGAGCGTGGTGCATCAATCTCCGGCGGAAGACGTCCATCGGCTTCTCCCATCTGCCGTAACGTGTATGCCACCCGCGCCGTCAGGATGCGCGTCGCGCGAAGGTCGTAGTGCGACTTCACGAACAGTACCGCGAGGTCGCCCGCGCCCCAGAGCAGCCCGGCGAAGATGATCAGGCGGACCGCGTCGGCGACGACCACGCCAACCGAGAGCGGAACCGTGCTCGTCATGGCGAAGAACACCTGCAGGATCATCAGCAGGATCAGGATGATCGCCATGCCCCGGAAGATGATCGCCACCGTGCGGATGCCCTGCACGGGCTCGATGTCATCCTCCCGTACGGATACACCGTCAATGTTCGGGCGGTCCTCGACGGTCGCGCGCGTGTCGGTCTGAGCCGTATGCCTTGAGCCAACCATATGCCTTGCTCGATCAGGTTGCCGGGACGAGAGGCAAGGACCGGGCTAGACCGTTCTCATCGCTCGGCTATCGGCTCGGCTGCGGCTGTCGGCTATCGGAGCCGGCTGCCAGCCGTCGGCTATGGCTATCGCTGCGCTGACGGCTGATAGCCCGGCTGT
>CAMLHT010000222.1 GCA_946479895.1 uncultured Gemmatimonadota bacterium
GGCCAGCGCGGGGAGGAGCGCGAGGTCGGTGTCGCCGGACCGGGCGATGATGAGGGGATCAGTCATGCCGCAAATTAGGCCCCCGCGCCCCGCGACAAGACGGGGCGGAGGGTGCCGGCGATGTTTCCTGTCGCCGTGGGAGGCGCTCTCTGCCTACGTCGCCGGACGCTCTCGAGCCAGCCGGACCGACTCGACGATGCCGATCAGCCAGCCGATCGGATACGGCAGGATCGTGAGTGCCCACCAGCCCGACCGGCCGCTCGACCCACCGACTCCCCCCAGGTCGCTCAATAGGAAAAGCACCGCGACGCCCACGGCGACGAGCGCCAGCGCCCACGAAATTCCCGCGGCGTGACGGCTGCGGCGAAGGTAGGCCGCAACGGCTATGAGCGCGAAGCCGGCAAGGATGGCGACGGAGCCTTCGAGAGGATCGAGGGTTCCCACCGCGACGGCGATGAGCCCGGCAACGAGCAGCGACTTCGAGACCCACGCGGGACCATGAATGGCCATGGCGACACCTCCGCCTCCACTATCGGGGCCGAACCGCCGGGTGGCCGTCCGCGAGAATACCTACCATGCGTCGGGGTTCTCCGTCGTTATCATGATCACGGGACGGACGTCGAGAGAGACTCCCGATCAGCGCGCTCTCATTTGGTGCCTGGCCACGGGAGAGAGTCATGACGAACTGGGGGCGACGTATCCGCGGGGCGATCCGGATGGGGCTCGTCTGGGCGGCTGCCGGGGCAGTTGCCGGGGCACTGCTGGCCCGCGTGCCGGGGCTCGACTCCGACCTTCCGTTCCCGCTCCTCTTCGCCCCGCTCGGCTTCATCACCGGTGGCATCTTCGCGGCGATCCTCGCCGCGGTGGAAGGCGGACGCGGGTTCGATCGCATGTCGCTTTCGCGCTTCGCGGGATGGGGCGCTCTCAGCGGACTCCTGTTGTCCGGCGTCTTCGTCGCGGGCGCGGCGCTCAGGGGAGACTCGCTGTGGCGGGAGTTTCTCGTGTTCGGCCCCGCGCTCCTCACGGTTGGTGCGGTGGGCGCGGCTGGCTCGCTGGCGCTGGCCAGGCGGGCCGAGCGACGGGAGCTGTCGGTCGGCAGCGCCGCGCCCGCGCTTAAAGAAGAAAGACCGCGCGAGCTATCGAGTCGCGCTGACTGACCGCGCAGTCAGGGCGGGGCCGTTCAACGCAGGACGAGCACGAGCTCGACGATGTCTCCGCCGCTCTCCTCGCGCTCGAGCCGGAAGCCGTTCTTCTCGAGCACGCGGATCGAGCCGACGTTGTGGCTCGCCACGCGCGCGTGAAGGGGACGCTCGGTCACGAGCTGAAGGAAGGCGGCGAGCCCTCGCGTCGCGATACCCTGACCCCAGTGCTCCCTGCCGATCCAGTAGCTGACGAGTCGCTCACCGTCCTGGAGCCAGCTCCCGATGTTCCCGGCGACCTGGCCATCTACGACGATCGTCCGGTTGATCGCCGCCGGGTTGCCGAGGATGTTCTTCGCCCAGTGCGCGTCGAAGGCGGCGCGGTCGCGCGCGGGGAAGGCCGCCATGCGTGTGGCCTCGGCGTCGAGCTGCTGCGCGTAGAAGATCGGAAGGTCGTCGGGCTCGATGTCGCGGAGTCGTACTTCGCGGGTCATTTCCGTCTACCGGGCGCGGCGCTTTAGCGGAGCTCTCTCACGCCGGTTGCGGCGAACGGCGTCAGGGACCCGGCACCTTCCCTCGCTCATGGCGCTCGGCGACGGAAGTGGAGTGCCTGCACGCCGGACGCGAACCGCCGCGTCGACAGGAGCTCGAGATGACGCGCGCTCGACAGTCCGTTGAACAGCGTCGGCCCGCGGCCACTGATGACGGGATGAACGACGATCCGGTACTCGTCGATGAAGCCCAGCTCCTCGAGCGCAGTCGCGAGCCCGGGCGCTCCGACGAGGAGGCCCTCCGGGGTCTTCGCCTTGAGCGCCGGGATCGTCTCGCGCAGGTCACCCTCGACCCTGATCGTGTTCTGCCACGGGAAGTCGCTCCGCGAGCGCGAGACGACGTACTTCGTTTTCGCCTCGAGCTTCCGTGCCCACTCGCGCATCGCGCGCGGCGCCGTGTCGTCGCGGGCCACGGCGGGCCAGGCTCCCTCCATCAGCTCGTAGGTGTGGCGCCCGAAGAGCATCGCCCCGCTCCGATCCATGAGCTGCGTCCAGTAGTCGTGAAGCTCGTCGTCCACGATCCCCTGGGTGTGATCGGTGCACCCGTCCAAGGTCACGTTGAGACCGAAGGTGAGAAGCCCCATGGTATCGACTCAAGGCTCCCGTGGCTTCGGTGGCCCGCCTCGATGCACGCGGATGTCCTTCCCGATCTCGATCGTCATGAGATCCTCGCCGATTTCGAGCGGTCCGCCGTACGTGGACCGCGTCCTGGGCAGCAGCTCGGTCACCCGGGGCGCGGGGAAGGCCGGGTCGGTCGTCAGCAGCACCACGTGTGAGTAGACGGCCAGCCGCGGACGCACTCGCGTGAAGATTCGGCCAGCGTCCTCGGGAGGCGTGTGGAATCCGACGATGCGCCGCGCGGTCTCCGAGCGCTCGAGCAGCGCCGCGGGCGCGGCGATGACTTCATGAACCAGCACGTCGGCACCCGCCGACGCGGCAACCAGGCTCTCGCTGGGACGGGTGTCACCGGAGATGACGACGGAATGCCCGGCGTAGTCCACGCGATAGCCGTACGCCGGCTGAAGGAGGCCGCCGTGGTCCACTAGGAATGCCGTCACTCGCACGCCGTTCCGCTCGAAGACGACGCCCGGCTCCACGTCGTGGGCGTCGAACGCCGCGCCCGCCGCCGGAAGCCCTTCACCCCTGCTGCGGCGGTCGATGTCCCACTCGAAAGCCTTCGTGAGAGCGGTCGCCATGCTCTCCGTACCGGAGGGTCCCCTCAGCTCGAGTGCATTGGTGCGCCGCCCGAACGGTGTCGGAAGCCAGCCCGTGAGCCAGAGGTCGGGCAGGCCGACCGTGTGGTCCGAGTGGAGGTGCGTCAGGAAGACGACGCCGACGCGCGACAGCGGGATGCCGAGCTGCCAGAGCCGCTGTGTCGCGCCTCGGCCGCAGTCGATCAGCAGCGTCTCGCCGCCCGCCTCGATCAGGGTGCTGGGCCCGAACCGGTCGATCGCCGGGTCGGGGCGTCCGGTCCCCAGCAGCGTCACCCGGATCGCCGGCGCGGCCCTGCTCGGGAGTGGAGATGCCGCGCGGGCCTGGCCGTGCAGCGGCGATGCGCCAGCCAGTACCAGCAGGGATGACGATACGGCGCGGCGCCAGTGTGGTTTGGCGGTCATGGGAAGTCGGGATCCGGAATGGGTAACATTGCGCCCACATGGCGGCATGGCGCCACCCCGGAACCCACCGACCGGAGGCTACATGAACACTTCCAGGGCCAGCTCCACCTTGCCGAACGGCGCGCTGACCTGCGCGCCCTGGAGTAGCGGCCGCACCCGCGCCAGCATCTCCCGCGCGATCGCGATCCCTTCGGCCACGCCGGCCTCCTTCGAGACCGCGCTCGCCTTGCGCATCCGCTCGATCGTCGCCGGCGGCACAGTCACTCCCGGCACCTCGTTCGCCAGGAACTCCGCGTTCCGCAGGGACACCAGCGGCCAGATCCCGGCGATGATCGGGATCCGCACGTGCTCGATCTTCGCCAGGAACTTCTCGAGCTGCTCCACGTCGAACACAGGCTGCGTGATCGCATACTCGGCGCCGGCGTCCACCTTCCACTCGAACCGCCTGATCTCGTGCGCGAGGTCGATCGCCGCCGGGTTCACGCCGACGCCGATCGCGAACCGCGTCGGGTCCCCGATCCGGTTGCCGCCCGGATCGAGACCCCGGTTCAGGTTGCTCACGAGGTTCGTCAGGCCGATCGCGTCCACGTCGAAGACGGCGGTCGCGTCGGGGTAGGGCCCCATCTTCGGCGGGTCGCCGGTGATGATGAGCATGTTGCGCAGGCCGACCGCCGCGGCGCCGAGCAGGTCGCTGAGCATGCCGAGGAGGTTGCGGTCGCGACAGGCGTAATGCGTCACGGTCTCGATGCCCACCTGCTGCTCGATCAGCACGCTCGTGAGCAGCGCGCCCATGCGGCTCTGCGCACGCGGACCGTCGGGCACGTTCACGGCATCGACGCCCGCCGCCTTGAGCTTCGCGACGTCGGTGATCATCCGCGACGCGTCCACGCCGCGCGGCGGCACGATCTCGACCGACGTCACGAACTCCTTCGCCGCGATCTTCTTCGCCCACCGCGAACGCTCGGCAAATGGCACCGGCTCGACGCCCGCGCTCTCACCGCTGCCGCCCTCCGTCCTCCCCCCTTCGGCCTCCGCCCTCGGAGCAGAGCGTTCATCCATCCGGTAATTGCCCGCGTGCCTCGGCTGGAGCGGACGGATCCCCTCGCACATCGCGCGGATGTGATCGGGAGTCGTTCCGCAGCACCCGCCCACGATCTTCGCGCCCGCCTGGGAGAGGTGCCGCGCATAGGTCGCGAGATACTCGGGGCTCGCCATGTACATCTTGCGGCCCTCGACCTCCCGCGGCATGCCGGCGTTCGGCTGCGCGCTCAGCTTGCGCGTCGTCACGGCGGCCATCTTCTCGACACACTCGAGGATGGTCTGCGGGCCAACCGAGCAGTTCAGGCCGATGATGTCGGCGCCCCACTCGTCGAGCCGGCGCGCGACGTCTTCCACCGATGCGCCGTAGGGGGTGTGACAGTCCTCGCCCACCGTCATCTGCGCGACGATCGGCATGCCCGGGCTCACGTCGCGCGCCGCGAGGATCGCCTGCTGGATCTCGTGCAGGTCGGCGAACGTCTCGAGGATGAAGAGGTCGACGCCGCCTTCCTTGAGGGCGCGCATCTGCTCGCGGAAGATCTCCCGGGCCTCCTCGAGCGATGTGGGGCCGTACGGCTCGAGGCGGACGCCGAGGGGGCCGACCGCGCCGGCGACGAGCGCCTTGTCGCCCGCTGCGCTGCTCGCAACGCGAGCAGCGGCCATATTGATCTCGCGCACCTGCCCCTCGAGCCCGTACTGCGTGAGCCGCAGCCGGTTCGCGCCGAACGAGTTCGTCTCCAGCACCTGCGCGCCCGCCTTCACGTATGCGCGGTGCACCTCGCCCACGAGATCCGGCGCGCGCAGGCTGAGCTCATCGTAGCACTGGTTGATGAACACGCCCTTGCCGTAGAGCATCGTCCCCATCGCGCCGTCGAACAGCACGATCCGGCTCGGGTCGAGCAGCTCCTTGAGGAGCTCGGCCTTAGACACCGGCCATCTCCCGACGCACCGCGTAGTACTTCGCCTGCGGATGGTGCGACACGAGCGCCGCCGTGCTCTGCTCCGGCATGAGCTGGAAGGACGACGTCAGCTCCATCCCCAGCTCCTTTTCGGCCGGGAGAAGGCGGAACACCACCTGGTGATCGTCGAGATCCGGGCACGCCGGGTAGCCCCACGAGTAGCGCTTGCCGCGGCCCGGCGGGATGCGCAGCTCCGACTTCTCGTGCCGGTGCATCCATTCGGCGACGGCTTCCGCCGTCTCGACCGACAGCCCGTGCACGTAAAACGCCTCGGTGTACTCGTTGGCGCCTTGGAACTCCGCGAACTTCTCGTCCGCTTTCCGGCCGACGGTCACCACCTGGAGCGCCAGGACGTCCACCTCGCCGGAGTCGGTGCCGCGGAAGTAGTCGGCGAGGCAGAGCCGCTCGCGCCCGTCCATGCGCGGGAAGCTGAACCGCTCGATCTCGACCGTCTCGCCGGTCTTCGCGTACTTCTCCGGATCGTAGACGATGAGCTCATTGCCCGAGCTCTGGGCCGGGAAGTATCCGTACACGGCCTGCGGCCGCAGCCAGCCGGTCTTCAGCGCATCGGCCTCGAGCCGCTTGCGCACCGGCTCGAGCTCCTCGCGAACGACCTTCTCGTAGTCGGGGCCCGAGCCGCGCGCGCCCCACTGGAGCCGATACAGCTCGTCCAGGTCGAGAAGGTCGAAGACCTCCTGGAGCGGGATGTCGCGGAGCACCTTCACGCCCCAGAAGGGAGGCGTCGGCACGGCGTGATCCTGCGACACGTCGCTGCGCCGCGTGTCGGTCGTGCCCACGGCGACGTCCTTGCCCGTGTTGGACTGGAGGAACTTGTCGTTCTTCGCGTCCTCGATGAGCTCCGCGAGGAATGCGTCGCGCCTCTGCTCGTCCTGGAGCGAGTCCATCGTCGACAGGCCCTCGAACGCGTCCTTGCAGTAGAAGACGCCCGACGCGTAGGGACGGTCGCCCTCGACGAACATCGCCCGCCGGCCGAAGCGGCGGTTGATCGCCGCGCCGCCGATCATCACCGGGATCTGGATGCCGCGGCGGTCGAGCTCCTGCACGCAGAGCGGCATCTGCTTGGACGTCGAGACCAGCAGCGCCGAGAGACCGATCGCATCGGCGCCGACCTCCTGCGCCTTCTCGATGATCGTGTTCACCGGCACCTGCTTGCCCAGGTCGTAGACCGTG
>CAMLHT010000223.1 GCA_946479895.1 uncultured Gemmatimonadota bacterium
ACGTGGCGAACTTCGGAGCTCCGACCGACATCGACAACAATGGCGGACGGGTGGTGCTATTCTTCACCCACGCGGTCAATGAGCTCGGCGCTGGAACCCTCGGTTTTGCCTATTCCCGCGACCTGCTGCCGAAGAGCGGCCCTCTCGGATCGTGCCCCGGATCGAACGTGGCCGAGCTGGTGAACCTGTACGTGCCGGATGCCACGACGACCGTCAATGACGTGAAGGCGAACGCGGTCGCCACGCTGGCGCACGAGCTCCAGCACGTGATCAACTCGGCACGCCGGCTGTACATCAACGCCGACGCCGCCCCCTCCGAGGACCGCTGGCTCAACGAAGGCCTGAGCCACGTCGCCGAGGAGCTGCTGTTCTACCGGTCCACCGGCCTCGCTCCTCGCCAGAACCTCGGCTTCCAGGTCCTGAGCGCCGCGTACCAGCAGGCCTACCTGACGTATCAGCGCCAGAACTTCAACCGGTACTTCCGGTTCACGAAGTTTCCCGACGCGCAGGCCCCGATCGGCGTGACCGACGATGACGATGATCTCGAGACGCGTGGCGCGATCTGGTCGTTCCTGAGGTTCGCCGCCGACCAGCGTTTCGCAGGCAACGAGGCGGCGTTCTGGCAGAGCCTCGTCAACTCGAACTCGATCGGCCTCACGAACCTGTACGATCACATCGGGGCCGACGCGCGCCTGCTGATGCGCGACTGGGCGATGTCCAACTACCTGGACGACCTGGTACCGGCGGAATCCCGTTATGCACAGCCGAGCTGGAACATCCGGCAGGTCCCGGGCTTCTCGTCGCCGCTGACGTTCCAGCTGGCGTCGCAGGGGACCACGCCTCATAACCCCTCGGTGACGTACAACCTGCGGGCGATGGGGTCGGCCTTCGTGCGCTTCGGCGTCGGGGCCAACCAGGAGGGCTACGTCGGCGCGACGGGAGCCAACAACACATCGCTGCCGCGCGGCGTTCTACTGGCGATCGTCCGTACGAAGTAGGTTCCCCTGTCATCCGGGCGAAGCGAGGAGAGAACTTCTCCCTCGCCTCGCCCGGGATGACGTTCCAGGACGAAAAGCAGGTCCCTCGCTTCGCTCGGGATGACATCGGTCCTTTTCCCCATAACGGCATGTCACTGAATCGCTCCTTCCTTGCCGTCGCGCTCCTTGCCGCGACCACCGCCGGCGCGCAGCGCGCGGTTCCCCTCTCGTTTCCGACCGAGGATGCCACGCTCAAGCGCATCTGGTCGGTCGGCATGGACAGCTCGCACACCGAGCAGCTGGCCCACGTCCTCCTCGATTCGATCGGTCCGCGCCTGACCGGCAGCCCCGGCTTCAAGTCGGCGAGCGACTGGGTGGTGAAGATGTACAAGTCGTGGGGCATCGAGGCGCGACAGGAGAACTACGGGACCTGGCGCGGCTGGCGGCGCGGCGCCTCGCAGATCGACCTCGTCTCGCCGCGGGTGCGGTCGCTCGAGGGTACGATGCTGGCCTGGAGCCCCGGCACGGGCGGCGTCGCCAAGACCGCCGAAGCCATCGTCCTGCCGAAGTTCAGGGACAGCACCGAGTTCGTGAAGTGGCTGCCGCAGGCGCGCGGCAAGATCGTGCTTCTGTCTCCGGCGTATCCGACCTGCCGTCCCTCGGAGGACTGGTACCGGTTCGCGAGCGAGGAGTCGAAGCTGCGCATGGATTCGCTGATCACGCGGATCAACGCCGACTGGTCGTCGAGCCCTGACAGCGCGGTGCGCTACCGCGGCACGGGCTACACGCTCGGCCTCGGCACGGGCTCGCTCGGCATCCGCCTGGAGAAGGCCGGCATCGCCGGTACGATCTCGTCGCGCACCAAGCTCACCGGCTTCAATCTGCCGGCCCAGGGCGGGCAGGGCGGCGGACGCGGAGCCGGCGGCGGTCGGGGCAACGCTCCTGGCCCGATGACGGCGCGCGGCGGTGGTCCCGCCTCGAGCCGCACGACGCCACCCGCTCCGCAGGGATCGGGCGGCTGGGGCGTCATCGAGGTGTTCGAGACCTACAACACGGTCGCCCCGGCGGTGACGCTGACCTGTGAGGACTATGGTCTGGTGTATCGCCTCGCCGAGACGGGGATGAAGCCGCGCGTGCGGCTGAACCTCGACGCGACCCTGCTCGGCGAAGTGCCGGCGTTCAACACGATCGGCGAGATTCGCGGCAGCGAGAAGCCGAACGAATACGTGATGCTGTCGGCGCACTTCGATTCGTGGGACGGCGCGTCGGGCGCGACGGACAACGGAACGGGCACGCTGATGGCGATGGAAGCGATGCGCATCCTGAAGAAGGCCTATCCGAATCCGAAGCGCACGATCCTCGTCGGCCACTGGGCGAGCGAGGAGCAGGGGCTCAACGGGTCGAAGGCGTTCGCCGAGGATCACCCGGAAGTCATCAAGGGCCTCCAGGCGCTATTCAACCAGGACAACGGCACGGGCCGGGTGCAGTCGGTCTCGTCGAACGCGCTGTCCGACATCGGCGTTCACCTCCAGGACTGGTACGGCAAGCTGCCGAGCTTCTACACGGACAGCATGAGCCCGAACGTCGTGGCGTGGAGCTTCACCGACGCGCCGCAGACGACGACGGGTGGCACGGACGGCACGGTCTTCTCCTGCTATGCGGCGCCGTCGTTCGGGTTCGGCGCGCTCGGCTGGAACTACGGCACCTACACCTGGCACACGAACCGCGACTCGTACGACAAGGTCGTGTTCGACGACCTCAAGCACAACGCGACGCTGGCGGCGATGATGGCGTACCTGGCGTCGGAGGATCCGAAGTTCATCGACCGGACGCGATCGCCGGGGACGTGGCCGGACAACTTCCCGGCGAATTGCGGTAAGGCGGCCCGAAAGACGTTGCCGCGCTTCTAGGCTGTTATTTCCGGGTGCGCCCGGCGGCGGCTCGGGCGGGATCAGGCCGTCGAGCAGACACTCTCTCTGTCGAGACAACGAAGGCTCGGGCAGTGCCCCGAGCCTTCGTCGTCTCGCCTGCCGCTGGCCTGCTCGACGGCCTGTCCCGACCTCGCCTCGACTCGGGCCGGATCCTCCCTTTATTTGAGACTCGGCTATCGGCTCGGTTATCGGCTATCGGCTATCGGCTATCAGCGCGGAGGCTTCGGAATGTCGCTCACCCTGAAATCCCCGGCATTCGCCAACGGAGGAATGATCCCGTCGGTCTACACCTGTGAGGGCGCCGACAAGGCACCGTTGCTCGAGTGGAGCGGCGCGCCCACGGGCGTGAAGAGCTTCGCCCTGATCGTCGACGATCCCGACGCGCCGGATCCGAAGGCGCCGAAGATGACTTATGTCCACTGGGTGCTGTACGACATTCCGCCGTCGGCCGCGCGGCTCGACGCGCAGATGCCGCCCGGCGCGCGCGAGGGGCTGAACGACTGGAAGCGCACCGGCTACGGCGGCCCGTGTCCGCCGATCGGCAGGCACCGGTACTTCTTCAAGCTCTACGCCCTCGATACCATGCTCGGCGATCTCGGCAAGGCGACGAAGGCGACCGTCGAGGCAGCGATGCGGGGACACGTCATCGCCCAGGCGGAGCTGATGGGCACGTACCAGAAGGGCGACAAGACGGCATGAGCGAAGCGCCGCTCTGGAAGCCCACCGCGGCGCAGGTCGCGCGGGCGAACATGACGCGCTTCATCGCGAGCGCGGGCGACGCCTCCGGTGGACGCGTGCGCGACTTCGATTCGCTGTACACCTGGTCGGTCGAGCAGCCCGAGGCTTTCTGGCCGCTCGTGTGGAGCTTCTGCGGTGTCATCGGGGAGCAGGGCACCGGGCCGGTGCTGATCGGCCGGGACCGGATGGCGCCACCCGATCCCGCGGTCGGACCGCGCTGGTTTCCGGCAGCAAGGCTCAACTTCGCCGAAAACCTCCTGCGTCACGATGACGATCGCGAGGCGATCGTCGCGTGGGACGAGCGGGGCGAGCGCAGCCGGATGTCCTATCGGGAGCTGCGGGCGCGAGCGGGAGCCTTTGCCGCGGCGCTCGTGGCCGCGGGGGTCGGCCCGGGCGACCGCGTCGCGGGGTTCATCCCCAACATCCCCGAGGCCATCGTCGCCATGCTGGGCGCCGCGAGCATCGGTGCGGTGTGGTCATCGTGCTCGCCGGACTTCGGGGTGGGCGGGGTGCTCGACCGCTTCGGCCAGATCGAGCCGCGGGTGCTCGTCACGGTCGACGGCTACCGGTACAACAACAAGCGCATCGATCTCCGCGATCGCGTCCGGGACATCGTCGGAAGGATTCCGTCCATCGAGCACGTGGTCGTCGTCCCGTGTCTCGACGAGCGGCCCGACGTCGCCGGCATTCCGAAGTCCGTTTCCTGGAGCTCGTTCAGCGACGTTCGATCGCCCGCGCCGCCTTTCGCCCGGCTCCCGTTCGACCACCCGCTCTACATCATGTATTCCTCCGGCACGACGGGGCTGCCGAAGTGCATGGTCCACGGCGCGGGCGGGACCCTGCTTCAGCATCTCAAGGAGCTGGTCCTGCACTGCGATCTCACGCGCGACGATCGCATCTTCTACTTCACGACCTGCGGCTGGATGATGTGGAACTGGGTCGTCTCCAGCCTCGCGGTCGGCGCGACCCTGGTGCTGTACGACGGCGCGGCATTCCTGCCGAGCCGGCCGATCCTGTGGGACCTGGTGGAGGCGGAGCGGCTGACGGTGTTCGGGACCAGCGCGAAGTGGCTGGCGCTGTCGGAGAAGCAGGGGTATCAGCCGATCGCGACGCATGACCTGCGCGCGCTCGGGTCCATCCTTTCCACGGGAAGCCCGCTGGCGCCCCCGAGCTTCGACTACGTCTATCGTGACGTGAAGGAGGACGTCCGCCTGAGCAGCATCAGCGGTGGCACGGACATCATCTCCTGCTTTGCGCTGGGCAACCCGATCGCCCCTGTGTGGCGTGGCGAGCTCCAGACGCGCGGACTCGGCATGAAGGTGGAGGTGTTCGACGAGAATGCCCGGCCGGTGGTCGAGAGCGCGGGGGAACTCGTGTGCACGATGCCGTTCCCCAGCATGCCGACGAAGTTCTGGAATGACCCCGACGGCTCGAAGTACCGCGCGGCCTATTTCGACGTCTACCCGAACGTGTGGCGTCACGGCGACTGGTCGAAGATCACGGAGCACGGCGGCCTGGTCATCTACGGCCGGAGTGACGCGACGCTGAACCCCGGCGGAGTGCGCATCGGGACCGCGGAGATCTACCGGCAGGTTGAGCAGTTGCCGGAAATCATGGAAAGCATCGTCGTCGGGCAGGACCTGCCGAACGGCGCCCCGGGCGACATGCGCATCGTCCTCTTCGTGAAGCTCGCACCCGGGGCAGAGCTCACGCCGGCGCTCAGGAACCGCATTCACGACCAGATTCGCGCCAACACGAGCCCGCATCACGTGCCCAAGAAGGTCATTGCCGTCGCCGACATCCCGCGGACGATCAGCGGCAAGATCACGGAGCTGGCGGTGCGCGACGTCATCCACGGCCGGCCGGTGAAGAACGTGGACGCGCTGGCGAACCCGGAGGCGCTGGATCTGTTCAGGAACCTCGAGGAGCTGACGACCTGAGCGCCTCCCCGCTGACGGGGCTCAGGATGACAACCCGCCGCGCCGCGTCTACCTTAAAAACATGGCTACTCAAACCCTTCCCGAGGCCCAGGTGGCCCACGACACGTTCCCGATCAACGGAACGGACTACGTCGAGTTCTACGTAGGAAACGCGAAGCAGGCCGCGCATTACTACCAGTCGGCCTTCGGCTTCCAGATGGTCGCCTACCGCGGCCCCGAGACCGGCACGCGCGACCGCGCGAGCTTCCTGATGCAGCAGGGGAAGATCCGGCTCGTGCTGACGACCCCGCTTTCCGGCGAGGGCCCGATCGCCGACCACGTGCGGAAGCATGGGGACGGCGTCCGCGACCTGGCCCTGTGGGTCGATGACGCGCGCGACGCGCACGCGAAGGCCGTGGAGCGGGGCGCGAAGTCCGTGCGGGAGCCCGAGGTCCTGAAGGACAAGGACGGCGAGGTGGTGATCGCGGCGATCGCGATCTACGGTGACACGATCCACTCGCTCGTCGAGCGCCGGAACTACAACGGCCTGTTCATGCCGGGCTTCGCGCCGCGCTCGAATCCGCACTTCGCCCCGAAGGACGTCGGCCTCAAGTACGTCGACCATTGCGTCGGCAACGTCGAGCTCGGGAAGATGAACGTGTGGGTGAAGTTCTACGAGCACGTGATGGGCTTCAAGAACCTCATCTCGTTCGACGACGAGGACATCTCGACGGAGTACTCCTCGCTGATGTCGAAGGTGATGTCGAATGGCAACGAGCGGATCAAGTTCCCGATCAACGAGCCGGCGAGCGGGAAGAAGAAGTCGCAGATCGAGGAGTACCTGGACTTCTATGGCGGGCCGGGCGTCCAGCACCTGGCCCTGGCCACCGACGACATCCTGAAGACGGTGACCG
>CAMLHT010000224.1 GCA_946479895.1 uncultured Gemmatimonadota bacterium
AGCCGTGCACCCCCTGGCCCGTGGTGTACACGAGCATCGTGCTCGAGCCGTAGATCACGTAGCCCGCCGCAACCTGCTCGTGCCCGGGCTGGAGGAAGTCGGCGAGCTCGCCGTGGCGGCCCGGCGTGACCTTCTGGACGACCGAGAAGATGGTTCCGACCGGGACGTTCACGTCGATGTTCGACGAGCCGTCGAGCGGGTCGAACATCAGGCAGTACTTCCCGCACCGGAACTTCTCGGGGATCTGGATGATGTCCGGCTCTTCCTCCGAGGCCATGGCGCAGAGACGCCCGCCGTGGTCGAGCGCCTTCACGATGATGTCGTTCGACAGGACGTCGAGCTTCTGCTGGACCTCGCCCTGGATGTTCTCCGACTCGGCCGAGCCGATGATGTCGGCGAGGCCGGCGCTGCGCACCTTCATCGCGATCATCTTCGCGGCGAGGGCGAGGTCGTACAGAATGCCCGACAGCTCGCCCGTGGCTTCGGGGTGCAGGCGCTCCTGCTCGATGATGAAGCGTTCGATCGTGACGACCGACGTCGCGGTGTGTCTGACCACGGTTAATCCCTGACTGGGTTCGACTCCTGCACGCCGCCCAGGCGTCGCGCTGCGTAAGCCTGCGCATCCACCTCGTACCGGTTCGAGCGGTACCCCCGGCGGAGGCTTTCCCAGAGATAGAGGAACGGGAAGGCTGGGCTGGCCTCAAACTGAGCCACGTGTCGCGCCTCATGCAAGAGCAGTTCGTCGTCCGCGACGGTTGATTTTCCGAGCCAGACCGTGTGCCACAGCGTCACGGCCGCCACCGACGACTGGCCGAGCAACCATCCGGCGACGCGCGGCGGGATGCCGCCCCGCCGGAAGCGGATCGCGGCCAGCTCGGGGAATCGCCCGAGGGTCTCCGCGGGGAGTGATTCCGGCCTCCCGATCGCCAGGTGCAGCATCAGCGGTCCCGGATGCGCACGACGTTTCCGTCCGTCTCGACGACGACGGTGCCGCGCAGGTCGGTCCGCGCGACCAGCGCGCCGCGCGCGGCCAGGTCACTCAGGACCGCGGGGGACGGATGGCCGTACGTGTTTCCCACACCAACGGAAACGAGCGCGATGCGCGGATGCACCGCGTCCAGGAAGCGCGGCGTGCTGCTGGTGGCACTCCCGTGATGGCCGACCTTCAGCACGTCCGCGGACAGCAGCCCCGCCTCATTCTCCAGCAACCATTCCTCCTCCTCGCGTTCGGCGTCGCCCATCATCAACATCCGGACCTTCCCGACCCGGATGAGCGCCACGGTGCTGGCGTTGTTCGGGTCGGGCAGCGAGACCGCGAACGCCGAGTCGGGAGCAAGAAACACGATCGTGGCCTCGTCCACCACGAGGGAGTCCCCCGGCCGGACGCGCGCCCAGCGCACGCGATGCTCACGCGCAGCGATCAGCGAGCTTCGATACGCCTCGTTGCTGGTGACGAACGCGGCGTCGACGTAGCGGCTCGGCGACAGGCCCTCGAGCACCGAGGCCGCGCCGCCGACGTGATCGGAATGCGGATGTGAAAGGACGAACGCCTCCAGTCGGCCGCCGCGGTGCGCCATGTACGGCACGACGATCCGCCGGCCCGCGTCGCCCCCTTCCCAGATGCGGCCGGCGTCGAAGAGCACCCAGTGGCCGGCACGCGTCCGCAGCGCGATGGCGTCGCCCTGCCCCACGTCGATCATGTGCAGCTCGGTGAATGCCCCAGGTCTCGGCGCGGGCAGCCACGCGAGCACAACCAGTCCGAGCGTCGCGATCATCAGGGGGCGCGCCCAGTGCCGCGACGCGCAGGATACGAGAATCGCCACCGCGACGACCGCCGAGAGCACCGCGGCCACGGTGGAAGGCCAGACGGTCATCGCCGCCCCCGGGACGGCGGCCGACGCGGCCGCGATCGCGTTCAACGTCGCCAGCAGCGGATGCGACGCGTCGGCCACGAAGCTGGCCGCAGAGCGCATGGGCGCCAGCAGGATGCCGAGGAAGAGCATGGGCTGCGCGAGCGCGATGACGGGCCCCGCGAGCAGGTTGCTGACCGGCGCGATCAGGCTCACGCGGCCCATGTTCCAGGCGACGAGTGGCAGCGAGGCGATCGTGGCGACGACGGTGCACACGGCGCCGCTGACGACCGGCCGCGACCATCGCGGCCACCTTGCCGACGGCAGCCGCCGCACCAGCTTCTCGGCGGCGATGAGCGCGGCAACCCCGATCACGCTCAACTGGTAGCCCAGGTCGAGTACCACGCGCGGCTGGAGCGCTGGCTGCGTCGCGCCGAGGGCGAGCACCGCCCACGGCGATACGGATCGCTGAAGCACGCGGGCGATCGCGCGCACTCCGAGCATCACGGCGGAGCGAACCGCGGGCGCCGGCGCACCGATCAGGGCGACGTAGATCGCGATGACGACGAGGGCCGCCAGCGGCGCCGATCGGCGGCCGATGCGGAGGACGCCGGCGAGCAGCTCGATGACGGCCGCGATGATACCCACGTGGAGCCCCGAGACCGAGAGCATGTGCACCATTCCCGCGACGGCCCAGCGATCGCGAATCTCCGGCGGGATCTCGCGCATGTCGGCCAGGACGAGGGCCTGCACGAGCGGCGCGTCCGATCCGAAGTCCCGGATGGTCGTTCGCGCCGCCGACGCCCGCGCCCGCTCGGCCCACCCCGGCGCGGAGGGTGGAGGCTTCGCGGCAGGCGTCGTCCGCGCGCTGACTGCGCCCGCGATGACGAGGACGGCGATGGTCGCCACGCGGGTCCGGCCGCCGATCACACAGGCGACGGCGACGATGAGGGCTCCCGCGCCCGCGGCGACGCCCACGCCGCCGAATCCGGCGCAGAGGCCGGCCAGGTAAGCCGCGATGATCCATGCGATGAGGGGCACGGCTACAGGTGTAGGCCATGCCCCGTCGTTCAGCCGGATCGAACCAGCGCCCCTCCAGTCATTCCACCGCGATCACGCCAGGACCGCGAGCGGCTGCCTCTCCTTCACGACCTGCCCGGTGAACGCCGATCCCGTGGTGCCGGTCAGCTCGACGTGGAGGTACGTGCCGATGAGATCCTCCGATCCGTGGACGAGCACCGTCTTGAAGTCGCGCGTGCGCGCCTGGAGAAGCTCGCCCTTCCGGGCGAACTTCTCGACGAGGACTTCGACGCGCTGGCCGAGCCGCGTGAGGTTCTCGTCCCGCGCGATCGAGCGAACCTGCTCGACGAGTCGCACCAGCCGCTCGCTGGCCACCGCGTCCGGCACGGTCCACTCGGCGGGCATCCGCTCGGCGGGCGTGCCTTCGCGCATCGAGAACTTGAAGGTGAACGCGTCGGAGAAACCGACCTCGCGCATGGCCGAAAGCGTGTCCTCGAAATCCTCGTCGGTCTCGCCGGGGAACCCGACGATGACGTCCGTCGTGAGCGAGAGTCCGGGGATGGCGCGGCGAAGCTTCGCCACGCACTCCAGGTAGTCCTCGCGCGAGTACCGGCGCAGCATCCGCTTGAGCATCGCCGACGAGCCGGACTGCATCGGCAGGTGCACGTGCTCGCACACGGCTTCGACCTCGGCCATCGCCTCGATGACGCGATCCGAGAAGTCGTTCGGGTGCGGACTGGTGAAGCGGAGCCGGCGGACTCCATCCACGGCGCCGACAGCGCGCAGCAGGTCGGCGAAGTCGTGCGTGCCGTCGTTGTAGGAGTTGACCGTCTGGCCGAGCAGCACGACCTCGGTCATGCCGCTTTCGACGATTTCGCGCGCCTCCCGCACCACTTCCGCCAGCGCGCGGCTTCGCTCCGCGCCGCGCGTGTACGGCACGATGCAGTAGGTGCAGCGATAGTCGCAGCCCCGCTGGACGGGAATCCACGCCTTCACCTTGTCGAAGCGCTTCGGCTTGAAGTCCTCGTAGTGCTCCTCGAGGTCGAAGGTCGTGCTGAACGACTTCTCGCCCCGCCGCGCGTCGGCGACGAGCTGCGGCAGCGCGCGGTACGCATCCGGCCCGACGACGAGGCTCACGTGACGCGCGCTCTCCAGGAGTCGCGGGCCGAGCCGCTGCGCCATGCAGCCGGTGACGCCCATGACCGTCGTGGGCTTCATGTTCCGCTTCAGCTCACCGAGCCGCCCGATGACGCGCTGCTCGGCATGGTCGCGGATGGCGCAGGTGTTGAGGAGGATCACGTCGGCGCCGTCCGGGCCGTCCACGGACTGATAGCCATTCGCCTCCAGCGACCCGAGCATGAGCTCGGAATCGCTGACGTTCATCTGGCAGCCGTAGGTCTCGATGTAGACGGTGGGGCGGGACATGACCTCAAGCTAATCGCGTGCGCAGCCTCCCGGCTCCCGCGACGCCGTCAGCGAGCGACCCTGACTGGAAGGCGACGACCGACCGGCGTTCCGGTCGTGGAGCCCTCGAGCACGACATCCAGCCGCTCTCCGCGTCCCGCTGGCTCGGCCACGTCGATCTCGAGGTAGTCCTCGGTCAGCCCCGTCCGCCGCTCGCCGGATCCGATGATGACAACGTCGGCGACCTGGCCGAAGCGGGACGCGGCGTGGGCAGTCGCCTTCCTCGACCCGATTGCGCGCAGCTCGGCGGCCCGCTCGCGCGCCAGCGCCGGCGGAACCTGCCCTCCGAGCCGGGTCGCCGCCGTGCCGGGGCGAGGCGAATATGGAAAGACGTGCAGGTAGGTGAACGGCAGCGACTCCACGAGGTCCCGGGTGGCCCTGTGGTCCGCCTCGCTCTCGCCGGGGAAGCCGGTGATCACGTCCGCCCCGAAACCGAACACCGGAAGGCGGCTCGCCATCTGCATCGCCGCCGCCGCGTAGGACTCCGCGGTGTACCAGTGCCGGCCCATCCGCCTGAGCACCGCGTTCGATCCCGACTGGAGAGGCGCGTGGATCTGCGGCACCAGGCGCCGCGGCTGGCTCGCCATGAGATCGAGCAGGCGATCGTCGACCTCCGTCACTTCCACGGACGTCAGCCGGAAACGCACCTCGGGAACGTCGCTCGTCAGCCGCTCCATCAGCGATCCGAGCGACGCTCCGATGTCCGCGCCGTACGTCCCGATGTGGACGCCGGTGATCACGATCTCGGCGTGACGCTGCGCGAGCGCGGACGCTTCGTCGACGAGCGCGTCCACGCCGCGGCTGCGATTGGCGCCACGCGCCAGCGTCGTCGCGCAGAAGGTGCAGTGCTCGTCGCAGCCGTCCTGGATGCGCAGCAACGCGCGGGCGCCGCTCTGCTGGCGCGTGCGAATGCCGGCCGGCGCGGCGAGGCCCAGCGCCGATGCCACACCATCGAGGTCGGCGCCGGCCAGCACATCGCTCACCCCGGGCAACGCCCGGAGCTCGCTGCCCTCGGCGAGCGCCGACGCGCAGCCCATCACGATGCTCCTGAGGCCGGGACGCTCGCGGCTCGCGCGGCGAACGGCCTGACGCAGGTCGGCGACGGCATCGGTCGTGACCGCGCAGCTGTTGAACACGGCGACGTCCGCGTCATCGGCCGAATCGACGACGACGTGGCCGTCCCGCTCGACGAGCGTCCTCACCGCCTCGGTGTCGTACTGGTTGGCGCGACACCCGAAGGTCCGCAGCCAGACCCTCATGAGATCGCGAGGCCCCCGCCGGCCACCTTCACGTCCCGGGCGGGCGGATGCACCGGCAGGAACATGTGGAAGGCGCTGCCCTGCCCTTCGCCCGCGCTGCGCACCCAGATGCGGCCGCCGTGCGCGTCGATGACGAGCTTGCAGAAGGCCAGGCCGAGGCCCGAGCTCCGCGTCCGCGGAATGTTCGGGTTCTTCACGCGCTCGAACTTCCGGAAGATCAGCTCGTGATACTCCGGCGGGATGCCCGGGCCGTTGTCGGCCACGGTGAGCAGCACGCCATCGCCATCCTTCTTCGCCCCGAAGCTGAGCTTGACGCTGCTCCCGGTGTGCGTGAGCGCGTTCTGCACGAGGTTGCCCAGCACGCGCATCAGCAGCGGCTTGTCGGCCTCGAACACCGGCGTGTCTTCGGCGACGTCTACCTCGGCCTCGGCGCCTTCCTGCTTGAAGCGCATCGCCCACTCGTGACGGAGCTCCGCGAACAGCGCCGCCGTCGCGATCGGCTGGAGGTCGAGTGTGATCGACGCCTCCTCGAGGCGCCATACCTCCAGCAGGTCCTCGATCAGGGCGAGGAGGTCCTCGGACTTTCCTTCCACGTCGGACAGCGCCTTGCCCTGCCGCTCGCTGACCGGACCGAAGTCGCCGTCGCGCAGCATTTCCGTCGTCGCGAGCACCGACGTCAGCGGCGTCTTGAGGTCGTGGACGATCATCTTCATGAGGTCATCGCGCATCTTCTCGACCTCGCGGAGCTTCCGGTAGCTGTGCTCCAGCGCGTCGGTGGCGGCCTTGAGCTTGAGGAGGCTCCGCACGCGCGCGCCAAGCACCAGGCGGTTGTGCGGCTTGGTGAGGAAGTCGTCGCCGCCGGCCTCGATGG
>CAMLHT010000225.1 GCA_946479895.1 uncultured Gemmatimonadota bacterium
GAACCGGCGAATAGCGGTTTTGCAGACCGCTGCCTTACCACTTGGCTACCGCGCCTTGGAGCCCGCAAGCTATTGCGGCGTAAGCATCTTCTCAAGCTGACCGCCCTCCGGGGAAACGCCGGGGCCCGTGTCTTGTAACGGGAGAACGCCAAATGGAACCACAGGACCGCCGCCAGCCGAGCACCTCTCCGACCAGAGGGCGCACCCGCCTTCTCTGGGACTTCGTGTTCCGGTCCGTGCGGTGGACCGCAGCCCACGTCAGGAATGCCTACACCACCTTCGGGCTCCTGATCCTCGGCGGCCTGGCGGTCGGGGTAGCGCTGACCTTCGCCTTCGCCAAGATCGCCGGCAAGGTCGTCTCCGGCAGCACGACCGGATTCGATGATGCTGCAATGAAGTTCATGGGAAGCCACCAGGTTCCCTGGATCAGCAACATGATGGTCGAGGTGACGATGCTCGGGACGGGGATCGTGGTCGCCATGATCATCGCCGTGTCCGCCCTCTTCCTCTGGCTTTACGACTATCGCCAGTCCGCCACGCTCCTGCTCGTCACGACCCTCGGTGGATTGCTCCTCAACGTCGTCCTCAAGCTCGGGTTCGACCGGCCGCGACCGCAGTTCTTCGACTGGGGCACGCACGCGATGAGCTCCTCGTTCCCCTCCGGTCACGCGATGAGCTCGGCCATCGTCTATCCCACGGTCGCCTACCTCGCCACGCGGCTCCAGAAGGGACACTGGTCCCGCTTCCTGACGATGCTCGCGGCCGGCCTGCTCGTGGTGCTCATCAGCTTCAGCCGGGTCTACCTTGGCGTCCACTACCCGACGGACGTCGCCGCCGGCGTCGTCGTCGGACTCGCCTGGTCGGCCTTCTGCATGGCGACGCTCGAGGTGGCTCAGCTCTACGCGCGGCGAAATGCTCCGGCGATGGTGGAGGGCGAGCACCCGCCCACGGCCCATCCCCCGGGAACGCCCGCGGTGGTGCACGCCGCGGTGGCCGGCGCCGAGGCCGGAAGCAAGGCACCCTGACGCTGGTCATTCGGGCCGCGCGTACATTTAGGGCGACCAGAGCCCCGGTGCCACGATGAGATCCTCGTTCTCCATCCATGCGCGCGCCGCGTGCATCCTGTCGCTGATTGCCCTGCCGGCGTGCGCCGTTCTCCAGGGCCCGGGTGATCAACGACTCACGGACAGGGACATCGCAGCGATCTTTCTCGCCGCGAACAACACCGACGTCAGCTACGCGCAGGTCGCGATGACGCCGGGTCGCACGACCAACACCGAGGTCCTGGGTTTCGCCAACCGGATGCTCAACGATCACGGGGGACTGAACAAGGCCGCGCTGGATCTCTACTCGACCACCGGCATCGTTCCGCGCGACCACGTGATCAGCCTGGACTTCCGCGATGAGTCGGCGGCGCGGCGGGACACGCTGCGCGAGCGGACCGGCGCGCTCTTCGACAGCACCTACATGGCGAACGAGGTGCGCTACCACACGAGACTGCTCGGCACGCTCGACTCGCTGCTGATCCCCGCGGCGAGGAACGCCGAGCTCAAGTCCATGCTCACGCGGGTGCGTCCGGCCGTCGCCGCGCATCTCGAGCACGCGGTCCGCATCCAGTCCGGGCTCCACCGGTAATCCCGGTCGGCCCGGAGCCTCCGACGTCGTGACGGTTTCACGCGGCCACGACGCCTACGCGTCGCTGCGGCTCCCGGTATTTCGATGGTACATCGTGTCGCTGTTCACGATGACCATCGCCGCGCAGATCCAGGTGATCGTCGTCTCGTGGCAGATCTACGACATCACCCACGATCCGCTTTCGCTTGGCCTCATCGGGCTGTTCGAGGCGCTGCCGTTCATCGCCGCCGCGCTCTATGCCGGCCACGTCGCCGACAGCGTCAACCGGCAGCGGGTGTCCATAGCCGCGCTTTTCGTGCTGGTTCTTTGCGGCCTTTCGCTGCTCGCCTTCAGCTACAGCCCGCACGTCCTCGCGGCCTCTCGCATCTGGCCCTTCTACGCCGTCATCGCCGTGAGCGGCCTCGCGCGCAGCTTCCTTCAGCCAGCGCGCAACGCGCTCGGGGCGGAGATCGTGTCGCGCGATCTCTACCACAACGCGATCGCCTGGCGGAGCTCGACGTGGCAGGCGGCCGCGGTCATCGGGCCGGCGGCGGGAGGCCTGCTCTACGGCTTCGGCGGGCCGCGCATCGCCTACCTCACCCAGGCGATCCTGATGGTGATGGCGTTCCTCGCGTTCAGCCGCATCAGGTACCAGTCCTCCCCTCGGACGGCCGTCGCGACGCTCGCCATCGCCGAGAGTCTCACCGTGGGCCTGAGGTTCGTCTTCAGTCAGCCCGTTCTTCTCGGCGCGCTCACGCTCGACCTGTTTTCGGTCCTGCTGGGAGGAGCCGAAGCGCTCCTCCCGGTTTTCGCCGATCGGATCCTGCACGTCGGACCGCAGGGCCTCGGGGTTCTGCGCGCCGCGCCGGCCGCTGGTGCCGTGCTGATGGCGATCGCGCTCGCCCACCGGCCGCCTTTTCGCCGGGCGGGTCCCACTCTCCTCTATGCGGTCGCTGGGTTCGCCGCCTGCATCGTCGGGTTCGGCCTGTCGCGAAGCTTCCTGCTTTCCGGCGCGCTGCTGCTGCTGAGCGGCATGTTCGACAACGTCAGCGTGCTGATCCGATCGACCCTGCTCCAGACGCTCACGCCTCCCGAGCTGCTCGGCCGCGTTTCTGCGGTGAACTCCATCTTCATCGGATCCTCGAACGAGATCGGCGCCTTCGAGTCCGGCGTGGCTGCCCGATTGCTCGGCACCGTCCCGGCGGTCGTCCTCGGCGGACTCGCATCGCTGGGCGTCGTGGGTCTGGTGGCGGTAACGGTCCCGCGCCTCAGGAAGATGCGGTCGATCGACGAGCACGCAGTTCCCGGTTGATCCGCAGGATAACCGTCAAAATGTGCCAATTACGCACCGAAAGGTCGAGAATCGGCCCAATTTTGGCCAATAATCTGTAAACTGTATCTCGTTTCTTGCAGTTTTTGCACGAAATCGAGTACGTTTCGCAGCGTTGCCCACCAGAAACCCAACCAGAGGCTCCTGAACGTCATGACATCATCGTTGTCGGCACGCATGAGCGTGACCCACGATATCGCCGGCCGCCCGGTCCGCCCGGCCGACGACACACCCGATCGCCCGGGACGGATCTCCGAATACTTCGGCGTCAACACCTTCGGAATCCGCCAGCTTCGGGACAAGCTTCCGAAGGCCGACTACGACCGTCTCGTGGCTTCAGTGCGTCAGGGCAAGAAGCTCGACAGTGATGTCGCGCCGGCCGTGGCGAAGGCCATCAAGGAGTGGGCGATCAGTCGCGGCGCCACGCATTTCACCCACTGGTTCCAGCCGCAGACGGGCCTGACCGCCGAGAAGCACGATGCGTTTCTCACGCTCGACGCCGACGAGTCGCCCATCGAGGCCTTCACGCCCGAGCAGCTGATCCAGTCCGAGCCTGACGCGTCGAGCTTCCCCTCGGGCGGTCTCCGCGCGACGTGGGAAGCACGAGGCTACACGGCGTGGAACCCGGCGAGCCCCGTCTTCATCGCCGAGTGGGCCGGCGTGCGGACGCTGTGCATTCCGTCGGTGTTCATCGGCTACAACGGCGAAGCGCTCGACGAAATGACGCCGCTGCTCCGTTCGACGGACGCGCTGTCGACGAAGGCGATCGAGCTGCTCACCCTGCTGGGCGACCGGGGCGTGACGCGCGTTTCGACGACGCTCGGGGCCGAGCAGGAATACTTCCTCATCGACCGCGCCTACTTCGCGATGCGGCCGGACCTGGTGATGGGCGGGCGCACGCTGATCGGCGCCCCGCCGTCACGCGGCCAGCAGCTGGAGGACCATTACTTCGGCGGCATTCCGGAGCGCGTGCAGTCGTGCATCGCCGAGGTCGAGCACGAGCTCTACAAGCTCGGCGTGCCGATCGTCACGCGGCACAACGAGGTCGCGCCGAGCCAGTTCGAGATGGCGCCGCGCTTCGAGGAGACGGACGTCGCCGTCGATCACAACCAGCTCGTCATGGCGACGCTGCGCCGCGTGGCGCTCCGTCACCATCTCCAGGCGCTCCTGCACGAGAAGCCCTTCGCCGGGATCAACGGCTCGGGCAAGCACTGCAACTGGGCGATGTCGGTGCACTCCGATGATCCGTCGCTGAACGGGGCGAACCTGCTCAAGCCCGGGAAGACTCCGCATCAGAACATCCGCTTCCTGGCGTTCCTCGCCGCGGTGCTCAAGGGCGTGCACGAGCATGCCGGCCTGCTGCGTGCCGGCATCGCCACGTCGGGCAACGAGCATCGGCTCGGCGCGAACGAGGCGCCGCCCGCGATCATCTCGGTCTTCATGGGAGAATTCCTCACGAAGGTCATCGACGCGATCGCCGCGGGGAAAGTCCCGGAGAAGGCCTCGGACGCCATGCTCAACCTCGGCGTCGCTCGCCTGCCGGAGATTGCCAAGGACGTGACGGACCGGAACCGCACCTCGCCGTTCGCCTTCACCGGCAACAAGTTCGAGTTCCGCGCCGTCGGCAGCTCGCAGTCGATCGCGTTCCCGATCGTGCTCCTGAACGCCGCCGTCGCCGGAGCCATCGGCGAGGTCACGGAGCTGATTCGCGCCGAGATGAAGAACACGAAGGAAATCGACGACGCGGTGCTCAAGGTGGTCGGGAAGATCTTCAGGCAGACCGCCGCCGTGCGGTTCGAGGGCAACAACTACTCCGACGAGTGGGTGAAGGACGCGAAGAAGCGCGGCCTGATGAACCTCCGCCGCACGCCGGAGGCGCTCGAGCAGCTCGTCACGAAGGAGTCCCGGAAGCTGATGAAGACCCTGGGCATCATGACGGAGGAGGAGATCGAATCGCGCTATCACATCCGGCTCGAGCGTTACGTCAAGGACATGCTGATCGAGCTGCACACGCTGCGCGAGATGGTCGACACGCTCGTTCTGCCGGCGGCGTTCCAGTACGCCAACTCGCTCGTCGAGGCGGCGTCGCGCGCCAAGGGCACCGGCGTGAACGCGGCACCGCAGGTCGCCCAGGCGAACCGGGTCAATCGAATGATCGCCGACCTTCAGAAGCAGCGGGACGCGCTCGAGAAGGTCATCGACAAGGCCGAGGGCATGCACGACGCGCTCGACCGGCAGGCGAAGCTGCTCACCGGCGCAGGCGCCGACGCCATGTCGGCCGTGCGCGCCGCCTGCGACTCGATCGAGCTGTCCGTTTCGGATACCTGCTGGCCGCTGCCGAAGTACCGGGAGATGCTCTTCCCCGTCTGACCTCCCTCAGGGGATCAGTAGAAGAAAGGGCCCGGCGAATCGCCGGGCCCTTTCTTTCGTTCCGCCAGTGCGCGGTCCGAGGTCACCGCGCGATGGTCGCCAGGTAGCCGACGGCGAGCGGCCCGTCGCGACCCACCCGGGTCAGCACGCGCAGGTGAACGACCGCGCCGTTGTCGAGGGTGACGCTCATGCCCTGGGAGGCGAGCGAGCCGATCACGTCGCGGTTGGTCACCAGCTGCCCGGCCTTGAGCGTGTCGAAGCTCGCCGTCGCCATCTTCCCGAACACCATCGGCATCGTGACGCGCAGGGCGTTCTCGATCTTGTCGGAGCGGCGCGTCCGGTTTCCGAAGGTATCGAAGTTCACGATCACCGAATCGCCCGTCCGCGTCGCGTAGATGCTGTCGGTGAGCTGCGTCCGGCCTTCCACGAGGACGAATCCCCCGCGCGGCGCAGGGCGGGCCGGCGCGGCGACCGGCGTCGAATCGACGGGGGCCGGCGGTTCCGCCTGCTGCACGACGACCGGGGCGGTCGGGGCCGGGCGGGAGGCCTGGGCCTTCGGCGCCCGCGTCTCGAGGGCGACGTTGCCTTCGCTCGTCGCCGTCACGTCGGGCTGCTTCCGCAACGTGCTGGCCGCGCCGAGCCCCGCGACGCCGATCAGGGCGACCACGGATGCTAATCCGAGAAATTGCATGAAGAATCTCTGACGCCGCCGCTGCGCCTCGCGCGCCTGCTCGTGGCGGCAGCGGAGACAGACGGTCGTGCCCCGCCCACGATCATGGGTGCAGGTTGGTGTCGGCGTCGGTGACATGGCAGCTCTCTCGTGGCGGTTCCGGCGAATACTCAAGGACGCCGTTGGGCCTGTGGGCGTAACCGGCAATCCCATCGCGGGTTACGAGGTTACCGCCCCGCCCGGCTTACCGCCAGAGCGGAGGACGGAGGGCGGAGGGCGGAGGGCGGAGGGCGAAGGACGGAGGGCCGACAGAAAGCCGAACCGACGTCGAATGAAGTCGACCCCAACGTTCAAGGCGGCGGACTCCGCCTTCTGCCCTCCGCCCTCGTCCTCCGCCCTCCCCCCGCCGTCCTCCGTCCTCCGCCCACGTCCTCCCCCCTCGTCCTACGCCCGCCGCCCGCCGGGCCAC
>CAMLHT010000226.1 GCA_946479895.1 uncultured Gemmatimonadota bacterium
AGGTGATGTTCATCGATGTGCTGCCGCAGCACATCGCGACGATCGGCGCCGGCCAGCGCGGCTGGCTCGCGGCCCTCCGCGACCCGGTAGTCGGCGCGGCGCTCGCGCGACTGCACGAGCGTCCGGCGGAGGACTGGTCGCTCGCGGCGCTGGCGCAGGAGGTGGCGGCCTCCAGGTCGGTGCTGGCCGAGCGGTTCATGCACGTGGTGGGAATCCCGCCGATGCAGTACCTGACCCAGTGGCGCCTGCAGCTCGCGGCGGACCTGCTGCGGCGCGGCACACTCAAGGTGTCGGCGGTGGCGGCGCACGTGGGCTACGAATCGGAATCGTCGTTCAGCCGCGCGTTCAAGCGGGCCACCGGCGCGTCGCCAGCGGCCTGGCGAAAGGCCCACTAGCGACGCGTCGTCGTCGTCAGCTCTTCACCGCGCTGCGGATCTTCGCGAGGTGATGGTAGCTGTGCCGCACCGCGTGATCCTCGAGCAGGAATTGCGTCGTCAGCGGCGCGTCCGCGTACATCGAGACCGGCAGGCCCCGGTCGAGCTCCACGTCACTGAAGGCCCGGACCGCGGCCGCGGCCTTCGTCGCGTTCTTCCGCAGCAGCTCGAGCGACTCCACCATCGTGGCCCCGCTGTTCGCGATCGCGTGCTCGCCGTTCATCCTGTGCACGTCGTCCCACGTCAGGCCGACCACCGGACGTCCGGACGCGACGGTCTGGGCAAGGCTGATCTCCACCGGCAGGACGCTGGCGACGTGATGGACCACGACGCCGACCGTGCGGCCGTCATGCGGGATCGGGGTATTCCACTCCGCCTCGGACAACGTGCTGGCGAAGGTAAGGAGTGCTCGAACGCCCTGCTCGAGGCGATCGGCGAGGTCACTGGAACGCTGGCTCATTTCCACCCTGTGCTGAAAGTGATTCGTGTGCCGCCCGGCTGGGCGGTGACACAGGGTAGAAAGGCCGCGCGAAGGCGACGATGGCCGAGCGTCGGGAGATCCTGCTCTCGCGTCCTGAACTGTCGCGTTGCTTCGACGGTCAGGCGCGAGCGGCAGGATGCGTCAGGCCCTCATCTCGCTTCCCGGGCGATCACCGCCTGCCCGCGCCGGCGGGTGACGGGGCCACCTCGCGGTCGCGGACGAAGCGATCGAGGAACTTCTCCGTGCGCGCCCACGTGTCGAGCCACACGCCATGCAGCATCGACTCGTGCAGGTCGTCCGGCACCACCTGGAGCTCGTAGTACACACCGTGGGCGCGCAGCAGGTTCACGAGGCCGACGGTCTGGCCGAAATCCACGTTGCGGTCGTCGTCACCGTGCACGAGGAACACGGGCGACTTCCACCCGGAGATCGCCGAGATCGCCGATGACCTGTACGCCACGTTCGCCGTGTCGAGCGTCGGCGTGTAGAGGTGCACCCCGGCGTAGTCCACGCCGGCCTTGAAGATGTCGGAGTTGCGCGCGAGCGCCTGCGACGTGAGCAGGCCGCCGTACGACAGCCCGTAGATGCCGAGGCGGGCGGTGTCGACGTCGGCGCGGGCGAGGAGGTACTTCGCGCCGGCGAGGACGTCCTGGTACTCCGAATTCCCGCGCGCGTTGGTGCCCGGCGCCTGGCGGAACGAGCGGCCGTACCCGACGCCGCCGCGGTAGTTGATCGAGAGGACGACGTACCCCTTGTCGGCGAGATACTGGTTGAATCCGTACGCCCAGTGGTAGAACTGGAAGTAGTGGTATCCCGGCATCATCTGCCGCTGCGGCCCGCCGTGGACGAAGATGATCGCCGGCCGCTTCTCGCCCGGCTTGACGTCCTTCGGGAGAAAGAGTGTGTTGCTGATCTTCATCCCGTCGGCCGCGGTCGTCCACACGACCTCCGGCTTCACGTGACGCGCCGCCGGAAAGCCGGTGTTCGCGAGATGCGGGTAGATCACCCTGGTCGGGCCGCCGGCCGCGGGCACGATGCCGACCGACGCCGGCACGTTCCAGTCGAAGAACAGCGTCGCGACGCTCCGGCCCGAGGCGAGCGGCTGCGGATAGGTGTTGATCCCGGAGTCCGTCGCGATACGCTTCGGCGGCGCGCTGCCATCGGTTGGCACGGCCCACAGATGCCGCTTCTCGATGTCCTCGGCGTTCGTGGTGTAGTAGAGGGTCCGACCGTCCTTCGACACCTGGGCCATGGTCGCGTCCTCGATCAGGCCGTTGGTCGTCGTGATGTTCTTCGGCTCGGAGGTCGGACTGGACAGGTCGATCGAATACCAGCGCTCCCACTCGTCGCCCGCCGGCTGGTAGGGAAAGACGAGATGGGTGCCGGTCCAGACGAAGTTGTTGAGGTTCGTGATGACGCGGTCGTTCGGCTTGTTGTGCCAGACCTCCTTCGCCTCGTCGAGGTCGGAGACGCTGGCCGTCATCACCGAGAGCGTGTAGCCGCCCGGAAAGACCGCGCTGCACAGGCCCGGGGGCGCCTCGCCCCGCGCGGCCGGGGGCGCGTCCGGCGTGTTCGCCCCACGGCCGCCGCCACGCCCGAAGCCGGCCCCCTGCCCGCCGCCCTGCGGACAGAGATTCCCGCCCTGCGCGCGGTCGGCGACGGTCATGTTGCCGCCGCGACCGCGCTCGACACCGCCCGGATACGCCGAGCCCTGCGGGAAGCCGATGCCGCCACCGCCGAACTGCGCCTGCTGGCCGAATGGCGTGCCCGGACGGCGCGTGAACAGCAGCGTCCTTCCATCCGCGGACCACGTCGGGCTCGCATCGAAGTCCACGCTGGGCGCGACGTACTGCACGGTGCGCGTCTTCACGTCGTAGACCAGGATCAGCGAGTGGTTCGCGCGGTTGCTCACGAAGGCGATGCGGCTGCCGTCCGGCGACCAGCGCGGGCTGGCATTGGTGCCCCACGCCTTGATGAATGGCTTGTCACCCTTGTCCCACTCGCTCGCCGGCGCCGTCGGGCTGACGCGGCCGCGGTAGATCTGCCCGTCCTTCACGTAGAGGACGTAGCGCCCATCGGGCGAGAGCGCCGGGGCGCCGCCGACGGCCACCTTCCAGGTGGAAACCGGCCCGCTGGTCCGGGCCGCCCAGATCGCCCGCTCGCCGCCGTCGGGGTCGTGCGACGGATTCGCGATCCAGTCGCTGCGGTTGGGGCCCGAGCCGCGGACGAAGACGGCGATGCTGCCGTCGTCGGCAAGCTCGATGTCGCCGATGTCGATGCCGTCGTCCTTCAGGAAGTTCGTGATGCGGGCGGGCGTGAATGACGGGGCAGCGGCCGTGTAGATGTTGCGCATGCCCTTCTCATAGACCGTCCAGGCGATGCGGTCCGCCTTCTTCGCCGACGCCAGCTCGAGGGCCGACGGGACGTTGAAGTAGTCCGCGAAGGTGACCGGGCGGGCCTGCTGCGCTCCGACGATGGAAGGGAGAACGGCGGCGGCGAAGACGACGCGGCGGAGTTGCATGGTTTCTCGGAGAGGAGGGGGGAACGGCGAGAGTGTAAGGCGCCGGGCATGGCGGGCGCAACCGCGATCGGAGGTCCGCCGCCATTGTCGGCCTCGGCTGTGGGCTCGCCGGCGGCGGGGTGATCCAGGCCCGTGTCGAGCCCGGTGGCGCACCAGTTGCCTTAGTGAACCGGCAGGGACAGGGGCAGGACCACTTTTCGTTCAGCAGGGGGACAGGACCATGCGCAGTCGCAACATCATGCTCGTCGCCGCGGCCGTCGTGCTTGGCGCGTGCGGGCGGACCAAGGAAGGCGATCTGACCGTCGAGCGTCCGAACGACGTCGACGTGTCGACCACGAAGGACACGCTCAAGATGCCGGAAGTCGGCACGAAGATCGACACGATCAACACGCCGACGGTGGGCACGAAGCCGGAGACGCTGATCGTCAACAAGCCGGTCGTCGGCACCAAGAAGACCGAAGTGAAGGTTCCGACGGTCAAGAAGCCGCCCGTCTGATTCCAGGCAAATGGCGGGAAGGCCGGGCGCACCGATGTCGGTGCGTCCGGCCTTTCGTCGTTACTGGACGGGCCAGCCGGGCGACGGCCATCTTACAGTCATGAAGACCTCCGCCCTCGCACTCGCCCTCGTCCTCACCACTGCGGCCAGCCCGGCTTCCCTCTCCCGCCAACCCGGCGAAATGGAGCGATGGGAGCGGCAGGCCCGGAACGTCACCATCACGCGCGACGACTGGGGCATCGCCCACGTCCGCGGAAAGACCGATGCCGACGCGGTGTTCGGGATGATCTACGCGCAGGCCGAGGACGACTTCAACCGCGTGGAGACGAACTTCATCAATTCGCAGGGGCGCCTGGCCGAGGCCGAGGGCGAGAGCGCGATCTACCGCGACCTGCGGATGAAGATCTTCATCAATCCGGACACGATGAAGGCGTTGTACGCGACGAGCCCGGACTGGCTGAAGAAGCTCATGGTCGCCTGGGCGGACGGGCTGAACTACTACCTCGCGACGCACCCGGCGGTGAAGCCGCGGGTGATCACGCGCTTCGAGCCATGGATGGCGCTGACCTTCAGCGAGGGCTCCATCGGCGGCGACATCGAGGGCATCTCGCTCGGCGGCCTCGAGGCCTTCTATGGAAAGCCGGCCACGGTGCCGGAGGGCGACGGCTTCACGGACCTCGACCGCGAGCCGCGCGGGTCGAACGGCATCGCCGTCGCGCCGAAGAACACGACGAACAACCGCGCGCTGCTCCTGATCAACCCGCACACATCGTTCTTCTTCCGCTCGGAGCTGCAGATGACGAGCGACGAGGGACTCAACGCGTACGGGGCCGCGACCTGGGGGCAGTTCTTCATCTATCAGGGCTTCAACAACCGCGTGGGGTGGATGCACACGACGAGCGGCGCCGACGGCGTCGACGAGTACCTGGAGACGATCTCCCGGCGCGGTGACGGATTCGCCTACAAGTACGGGAACGAGCAGCGCCCTGTCCGGGCCGAGAAGATCGCTGTGCCCTACCGGACGGCGAACGGCATGGCCACGAAGGAGTTCACCGTGTATCGCACCCATCACGGCCCGATCGTCCGCGAGGCGAACGGCAAGTGGGTATCGGTCAGCCTGATGCAGGAGCCGGTCAAGGCGCTGATGCAGTCCTACGGCCGCACGAAGGCGACGAACCTCGCCGAATACCGCCGGACGATGGACCTGCACGCCAACTCGTCGAACAACACGCTCTACGCCGATGCCGACGGCAACATCGCGTTCTTCTACACGAACTTCATGCCGAAGCGCGATCCTCGGTTCGAGTGGAACCGCCCGGTGGATGGGAGCGACCCCGCGACCGACTGGAAGGGGCTGCACACCAACGACGAGGTGCCGAACGCGATCAACCCGGCCAGTGGCTGGGTCTACAACTCGAACGACTGGCCGTGGGACGCCGCGGGGAAGGGCTCGATCGACCGCTCGGCCTTCCCCGCCTACGTCGAGAAGAGCAACAACGAGATGCCGCGCGGCATTCACGCGATCCGAGTGCTGAGCAACCGGAAGGACTTCACCGTCCAGGGCCTGATCGACGCGGCCTACGATTCTTATCAGCCGGGCTTCGCGACGATGATCCCGGCCCTCGTGCGCGCGTACGACTCGCTGCCGGCGACGCATCCGCTGCGGGCGAAGGTGGCCGACCAGATCGGCGTGCTCCGCGACTGGGACTTCCGCTGGGGCGTGAGCTCGATCGCGAATTCGCTCGCCGTCTACTACGCGCAGCAGGGTGGCGGTGGCCGGCGCGGGGGCGGCGCGACGGCGACGCCCGAGCAGGTCGTGCAGAACCTGGCGAATGCGTCGGACAGGTTGACCGCGGACTTCGGCACCTGGAAGACGCCGTGGGGGCAGATCAACCGCTTCCAGCGGAACGACGGGGCGATCGTCCAGACGTTCGACGACTCCAAGCCTTCGACGCCGGTCGGATTCTCCTCGGCCACCTGGGGCTCGCTGGCGTCGTTCGGCGCGCGGACCTATCCGGGGACGAAGAAGATGTACGGCACCAGCGGAAACAGCTTCGTCGCGGTGGTCGAGTTCGGAAAGGACTCGGTCCGGGCGCGCGCGGTGTCGGCCGGGGGCGAGAGCGGCGATCCGAAGTCGAAGCACTTCAACGACCAGGCGGAGCGGTACGCGACGGGGAATCTGCGGGCTGTCTACTTCTATCCGGGGCAGCTGGTGGGGCACACGGAGCGCAGATACTCGCCCGGGAAGTAGGCTGAATCACGGGCGGACAGGAACAGCTTTTACCGCAGAGGATCGCAAAGGACCGCAGAGGCTCGCGGAGGGGGGCGGCATCAGCT
>CAMLHT010000227.1 GCA_946479895.1 uncultured Gemmatimonadota bacterium
TGGCTATTGCCGAGTTCGTGTCGGGCACGGGGGCTCGCTAAGGCAAACCCTTTGCCGAACTGATGGAGGGAAGCGGATTCTACGGGTGGCCTGAGGCGGGGTCAACGATTCAGATCACAACAAACCGCTGCTTCGCGCGGTCTATCGAATACCCAGAGCCTTGTGGGTTTGCAGGCTCAGCCGCCACCGAGGGCGCGCCAGGCAGTATTCCACTGCCGCCCGGGTGTTGGCATCGCGGTCGGGCCCGTCCATCGGCTGGAGATACCAGTGGTCGAAAGCGAGGTGCTCGAACCGCTCGGGCTCGGCCCCTCGCTGCGGGAAGACGAGCTTCAATTCGCTGCCGCGTGTCAGTGAGAGCTCGGCGCCGGCCTTGGGGCTGACGCAGATCCAGTCGAGCCCTTCGGGAGCCGGTTGTGTCCCGTTGGTCTCGACGGCGACGACGAACCCGCGCGCGTGGAGCGCATCGATCAGGTCCGTGTCGAGCTGGAGGAGAGGCTCGCCGCCGGTGCAGACGACGAACCGTTCGCCGTCGCGGTCGCCTTCTGGCCATTTCGCGGCGACGGCGTCGGCGAGCGTCGCGGCGTCGGCGAATCGGCCGCCATCCGGCGAGACGCCGACGAAGTCGGTATCGCAGAACTGGCACACCGCGTGAGCGCGATCGGCTTCGCGGCCCGTCCAGAGGTTGCAGCCCGTGAAGCGGCAGAACACCGCTGCCCGTCCGGTGTTCGCGCCTTCGCCCTGAAGGGTGAAGAAGATCTCCTTGACCGTGTACATCGGATCAGGCGTAGCGGGTCGGATCCGGAACCCGGGCGTCCGCGAAGCCCTTCCGCCGAAGCTGGCAGGCGTCGCAGCGTCCGCACGCGCGGCCGTCGGGAAGGGGATCGTAGCAGCTCGTCGTCTGCGAGTAATCCACGCCGAGCGCCGCGCCCTCGCGGATGATCTCGGCCTTGCTCATGTGCATCAGGGGCGCGCGAATGGAGATCCGGTTCGTCCCGTCGACGCCGCCGCGTGTCGCGAGATTCGCCATGCGCTCGAACGCCTCGATGTACTCCGGCCGGCAGTCGGGATATCCGGAGTAGTCGACGGCGTTGACGCCGATGTAGATGTCCCTGGCCGACACGACCTCGGCGTACGCCAGCGCGAACGAGAGAAAGATCGTGTTCCGCGCCGGGACGTAGGTGACCGGGATCCCCGAAGTCATCGATGCCGCGCTCCGGTCCTTCGGCACCTCGATGTCGGCCGTGAGCGCCGATCCGCCGAATTTGCGGAGGTCGATGTCCATGATCACGTGTCCCGCGACATCCGCGTCGCGCGCGATCCGCCTGGCCGCGTCGAGCTCGTGGCCATGGCGCTGGCCGTACCTGAAGCTCAGCGCATACACCGCGTGATCCCGGCGAGCCATCGCCAGGACCGTCGTCGAGTCGAGCCCGCCGCTCAACAGCACGACGGCATTCATCACCGCAGCGCCGCCTCCCAGTCCGCGATGAGGTCTTCCACGTTCTCCAGGCCTACGGACACGCGAAGCAGGTTCGCCGGCGCCATCGTGCCCGGACCTTCGACCGATGCGCGATGCTCGATCAGGCTTTCGGTGCCGCCCAGGCTCGTCGCCTGGGTGAAGAGGCGGAGCCGGGAGGCGATGGCGCGCGAATCGTCCGCCGAGGCCCCGACCTGGACCGACAGCATGGCGCCGAACGCCGACATCTGGCGCTTCGCCACCTCGTGGCCGGTGTGCGTGGCGAGGCCGGGATAGTGCACCGCCTCGACGCGCTTGTGCCCTGCGAGGTGGCTCGCCAGCGCCGCGGCGTTCCGGCACTGCGCCAGCACGCGGACCGGGAGCGTCCGGATTCCGCGCAGCAGCAGCCAGCACTCGAACGGCGAGGGCACCGCGCCCCCTGCGGACTGGATCGCCCGCACGCGTGTCGCGAGCTCGTCGTCCTGCCTGCAGACGAGCGCTCCGCCGAGCACGTCGCTGTGGCCCCCGAAGTATTTGGTGGTCGAATGCATCACGACGTCGGCGCCCAGCTCGAGCGGCCGCTGGAGCACCGGCGTGCCCCACGTGTTGTCGACGACGGTGATCGCGTTCGCGCCACGGGCGATCTTCGCGACCGCGGCGATGTCGGTGACGCGGAGGAGGGGATTCGAGGGCGTCTCGACCCACACGGCCCTGGTGTTCGGGCGCAGCGAAGCCTCGAGCGCCGCCAGGTCCGTCATGTCGATGAGGCTGAGCTCCACGCCCCATGGACCGAAGACGTCGCGCATCAGCTTCGTCGTGCCGAAATACGCGTCGTTCGGCGCGATGATGTGCGATCCCGGACCGAGCGCCTGGATCATCGTCATCGTCGCCGCCGAACCCGAGGCGAAGCACAGTCCGACGGCTCCTCCTTCGAGGGCCGCGATCGCCTGCTCGAGCGCCACCCGGTTGGGGTTCGCGTAGCGCGAGTAGACGTACCCGGCGCGATAGGACCCGTCGGGCTCGCGTTCGAACGTCGTCGACAGGTGAATCGGCGGAGCGACGGCACCGGTCGCGTCCGGCGCATGGCCGGCGCGGGCAGCGATGGTCTCGATTTTCATGCCTAATTCTATGGCATCGGTCCTGCCCGTGCCCTCGTCATGCGAGTGCTCGTGACTGGAGGGACCGGCGTCGTCGGTCAGAGTTCGGTGACCGCCCTGCTCAAGCGCGGACATACGGTAAGGTTGCTGTCCCGCGGCGCCAGCGAGGACGTGAAGGCATGGCCGGCCGGCGTCGAAGCCTGGCCCGGTGACATCGGCTCCCCCGCGTCAGTCGCGGGCAGCGCGGACGGGTGCGATGCGGTGCTCCATCTCGTCGCCATCGTGGACGAGTCTCCGCCCGAGCGCACCTTCGAGCGGATCAACGTCGAGGGGACGCGCGCGATGCTCGCCGAGGCTACCCGTGCCGGCGTCAGGCGTTTCGTCTTCGTCTCGTCCCTGGGCGCGGATCGCGGGACCTCGCCCTACCATCGCTCAAAGGCCACGGCGGAGGCGCTCGTTCACGGATTCGGCGGGGAATGGGTCATCGTGAGGCCCGGGGCCGTCTATGGCCCCGGCGACGAGCACCTTTCATTGATGCTGCGGATGGTGCGAACGCTGCCCGTCGTGCCGCTGGTCGGTGACGGCAATCAGCGGTTCCAGCCCATGTGGCACGAGGACCTCGCGGAAGGCCTGGCCGTCGCCATTGACCGTCCTTGTATCACCGGTCGCGTCCTGGAAGTCGCGGGGCAGGAAGTCGTCACGCAGAATGGCCTGATCGACATGATGCGCGCGCTGACCGACCGGAAGGTGCCGACGGTGCCCGTCCCGGAATTCCTCGCGACGCTCGGCCTGCGCGCGATGAACGTCGCGGGCGTCGGCGCTCCGGTCAGCGAGAGCCAGCTCGACATGCTTCGGGAGGAGAACGTCATCCCTGAAGGCCGGACCAACGCGCTCGTGCAGGAGCTCGGCGTCACGGTGACTCCGCTCGACGACGGTTTGCGCCGCTTCATCGACGAGCAGGAGATCCAGCTTCCCGAGGACGGTGTGGGAAGCCTCCAGCAGAAGACCTTCGCCGTTGACGTCCGCCCTTCGACCTACGATGCGCCGCGCCTGTTCGAGTACCTCCGCGGTCACCTGCTCGACGTCATGCCGTCACTCGTGGATTCCAATCCAGAGCACGGCAACCCGTCGCGGATCGAGGAAGGAGCGACGCTCACCCTCGCGCTGCCGCTTCGCGGCCATGTCCAGGTGCGCGTGGCGGAAGCCGCGAACGGGCGGATAACCCTGATGACGCTGGCCGGGCATCCGCTGGCGGGCGCGGTCCGGTTCGTCACCCTGCCCGTCGACGGCGGCGTCCATTTCGAGATCCAGGTCTTCGACCGGCCGGCCAACGTGGTGGACTGGGTGCTGATGCGGCCCATCGGAGACCGCATGCAGGAGGCGACGTGGCGTGGGCTCGCGGAGACGGTCGCCCGGGTTGCCGGCGCGACGCGCCCCGACGTGAGGGAGGTCGTGCGTGACCTCGACGCTTCCGCCGCGCGGGAGGTCGACGACTGGGCACGGAAGCTCGCGCTTCAGGCGAAAAGGAAGGACGCGGCCTCGGAGATATCGAAAGCGCCCGGAGCCGCCGGCTGAATCACGGCGCGCGCGACTGCGCTTTCTCCCCTTCCTCGAAGATCACGTCGAGCGGACGTGACTGGCAGTGTGCGCCGCAGCCGAGGTGGTATCGGTTCTTCGCGAACCATCTATAGAATCGGTCTGCCAGCGTCCGCACGAACGGCACATGGAAGATCCAGGCGATCAGGCGCCCGCGGGGCAGGATGTTGAGGAGCTGCTCGATCGCCGCCGATCCCTGCCAGGTCCTGCCACCGGGACCGACGAGCTGCAGCGCCTCGGCATACGCGCGGGCCGGTATCCAGGGGAATCGCGCCATCACCCCCGGCGCCTGCGAAGGGACCACCTCGAGGTCGCCTCGCTCCCATTTCTTCAGGACCTTCGCCAGCCGTGTGCACACCTTGCAGGTGCCGTCGTAGACGACGGTGTAGGGGCGCCCCAGGCCCTGCGACGGCGGGCCGCCCGCCACGGTGAAGATCACCACCGGGACGGTCATTGGCCGGCCGCCTTGCCGTCGATGGTGATGGCGGGTGGATGATGAAGCGTCGCGTGAATGGTGCACATCTCCGAGACCCGCTTCGCCGCCTCGAGGCGATTTGCCGGCAATGACGGCCAGTCGAAGCGCATGTCGATGGATCCGACTCGGTGCGGATCGTCGGCGAAGGCCCACCGCACCTCTATGCTGAGATCGGTTGCGTCGAGCTTCGCATGCGTGGCCCAGGAGTACAGGACCGAGAACGTGCAGTAGGCGAGGCCCCCCGCCAGCATGTGAAACGGCGAATAGCTCTGGTCCGCCGACATGGCCTCGATGGTCATCGGGCCGTCGGTTGGATCGAGTCGCAGCGAGTCTTCCCCAAGCAAAGTGAGCTTCATCACACCTCCATTGCATGGGAGAAGGTGCAAAGGATACGCCGGGCGTATCGAAATGATGCAGGGTGGCTCATTCCACTACACATGTTCCCCGGACCTGCATCATTCCTTCGAATGTTCGCCTGGAAAGGGGGGGCCTAACATCATGCCATCGCGCCACCCATGCGCCGATGTTCACCCTCACTCTGAGGACATTGCGATGATGCACGCCCAGATTTCTCGAAGCTTCGCGAAGGCTTTCTTCGCTTTCGCCACGCTCGGTATGGCTGCCGCCTGCGCCGACACGAACGTGGCTCCCACGACCGCCGCTGTTGCCTTCAAGGCCCCCGCCGGGTTCGACGTCATGGTCGGCGTGGAGACGTTCTCGGTTTCCAACACCGATGGCATCGTCGAGCGCCTGGGCGACCACGTCATCTCCATCCCCGCCGGCGCGATCTGCGACCCGTACCTGTCGGCCTACGGCTCGACGGAGTGGGACAAGCCCTGCACGCCGCTGCGTGGCTCGATCACGATCACGGCGACGATGATGCGCGACAACAACAATCGCCCGTACGTCGACTTCCAGCCCGCCCTGCGCTTCGCGCCGGACAAGGAAGTGATGCTGTTCCTGCGCAACGGCCGCGCGCCGTCACCGACCAAGCTCTTCACGATCTACTGCAACAACCTCGGCTACTGCATCGACGAGTCGGTGAACGACCCCTCGCTGAAGCCGTTCCGCGTCGGTCGCACGTCGCTCATCGGTCGCCGCGTCAAGCACTTCTCGGGCTACACCGTGGGCTACGGCGAGCCGTGCCCCGGCATCCTGACCGAGGAGCTGGATGGCTCCTGGATGTGCAATGACGACGGACTGCTTCGCCGCTCGGGTTACATGGTTGCCTCCGGCCTGACGGCCAACGGCGACAAGAAGGAAGCGATCGACGAGGAGAAGTCCGGCAAGAAGGCCGAACAGTAAGCTCCTCAGCACCGGAGTCTGAACCAGGGGTACACCGAGAGATCGGTGCACCCCTGGTTCGTTGCTGGAGGGCGATTGTTGTCAGCATTAGCCCTTCAAACAAAACGTTGCAGGGTGGTCCATTCTGCTACAACGGGCCTCGGCGACTGGATCATTCCGGTCAATGGCGGCCCCGGCGACCGGACCCGAAAATGGAGCCATCACGCGAGCGGCAGCTCGACAGCGCGAAAGGCCTGGCTCGAGCCGAAGCGCCGCGCGATCGCAGCAACG
>CAMLHT010000228.1 GCA_946479895.1 uncultured Gemmatimonadota bacterium
AGAATCCTGTCGTTCAGTCGCGTCCCGCTTTCTTCCGTGCGAAAAGGGGCGGACTCTCCCTGGAGTGATGCAGTCAACCGTCGAAAGCGATTCGCCCTGAACCGCCGCCGGGTCAGGGAATCCGTCGCACCACTTCCGCGAACACGGCCTGGCCGAGCCGCGGCGAGAGCTCGCTCACGAATCGCTGGATCAGGTCCCGGTCGTCCGAGATGCGCACGAACAGGTCGCGCTCGGACTGCCTGAGGTCGAGCATCCGCCAGTCGCCCGCGTAACGCACCCGGGTGAACGGCGCCGTCGCTGATGCCGTGACCGCCTGATACTCCGACTGCCGCTGCCCGTCGCGATCGACCAGCACGTACGTCGTGTGCGCGAAGAGGCGCGCCGTGCCTTCCTCCACCACGTACGCCGTATCGATCCCGCTGCGCGTCCGGGCCGGACGCCGGGTCGCGCGCAGGTTCATGTCCTCCCGGCGCACGCTGTCGATCTCGGTGACGACGACGAAGTCGGCATTGACGAAGCGGCCGATCCGCGCCGCCTCGGCGGTGGTCAGCGTGCGGCGGGTGAGGCCAAGGCGGCGGAGGTCACGGTCCACCTGGTCCGGTGGAATCATGTTCACGAACCGCGGGGGCGACGCCCATGGCTCGGTGACGAGGGCGTCGCCGAGCGCGGGGAGAGCGTCGTCGGGGAGGTCGCGCCGGGCGGCCATGGTGGCCCACGTCGGGATGACCGCCACGCGCCGTGTCCCGCGCTCCAGGGCCGCGGCCTGAAGGGCGCGCGCGGCATCGGTCTGCGCCCGCGTCACGCCGGGGAGATTGCCGATGGGATCGACGCGGGAGTACGCCGACCGGAACAAGCCCTCCGTCGTGTCGGAGCGGCCCCACGCGAGCGCGACGTCCGCGCCAGCGTTGCCGATCGCGTTCGCCTGCGCGGTGCTCGGCTGCCAGGCATTCCCCGCCCGCTCGAGACGCCGCAGCGCCTCGGCGAACTGCCGCTGGGCGGCCATCCGCCGGGCGTCGGCGACGATGGCCGCTATGGCGCGGTCGAACGCCGCGCGGCGTCGGCCCTCGTACTCCGTGGGCGGGACGAGGAAGATCCCGACCTCCATCGCGCGGCGCGAGAGGTCGTCGATCGCGAGGAACGCATCCGCGGCCTGATCGGGCGTCGCCGACGCGCTCGACGCCACGCGCATGTAGTCCTCGATGGCCGCCGCGCCGGCCGTGCGAAGCCCGACCCTCGCGCTGTCGAGCCGACTGTTCTTCTTCAGGGCCTGGATGTATCGCTCCGCGGCTTCAGCCGGACGGCCGGAGCGCTGGAGCTCCTGGCCCTGCTCGAGGCGCTTGTTGGCGCTGGCGCAGGCGGTGAGGGAGACTGCGAGGGCGACGGCGAGGCTCAGTTTGCGGATCATCGTAGACATGGTCGGGAAGTGATCTGCACGGTAGACGAGCGGCTCCCCATGGGGATAACGTCGCCCGCGCGGAACGTTCCATTGTTCCGCAGGTCCAGGCTCACACGATGCCGACCGGTGTCAGCCCTCGATCAGCCGATGGGGCTGAGGACCAGCCGGCCATACGCGATGAACGCCATGGTCAGGCCGAGCACGACGACCATGACCATCGGACCCGGCTCACGATACCTGACGTGAACCCAGATGAAGACCAGGCTCTCGATCGCGAGCACCGCGGCCGCCAGCACCGTGAGCTCCGGATGCCACCGGAGGGCCGCCGGGACGATCAATCCCGCCACACAGATCAGCTCCAGGATGCCAAGCGCTTTCCACACGCCCCGCGGGAGCGCGCCGAAAGAAGGGACGTCCGCCGTGACCTTGTCGAACATGAAGGCCTTCATGACGCCGGAAGCGCCATAGACGATGGCGGCGACACCCTGCAGGACCCACAGAAGGATGTTCATCGCGGTCCACTCAACGCTGGAGGGCGTTGAAGAGAAGTTTGTAAGTCCCATGCGTCTGATCGCGGTGCTGCACGCGGAACCCGATCAGCACCACGCGACCCTGCCCCATCGGCACCGACACCATCGTCGGTCGTCCGGCGATGACGTTCTCGCCGAGCAGCCACCCGCTCTGGAGCACGTCGCGATCGACGAACTTCGCGATCACCTCGGTCCCCGCCGGCGCGCTCGGGAGGATCTCGTATGCCTGGCTGTTGGCGAGCCATGTCGCGAGCGAGTTCGCCGGCATGCCGTAGCCCAGACGGCTCGCGGTGTCGACGGTGATCTTCAGTGTGCAGCCCGGACACCAGAACTGCTTGAAGGGAAGTCCGGCCGTGACGTCGCGGATCGGAAGCTGGAAGCGCTCGATCGCCAGGTTGCCCGCCTCCGCGAACGTGATGAGCGTGCCGCCGGCCTCGACGAAGGCCTTGATCGCCGCGACGCCCTCTTCACCGAAGCCGCTGCGATACTCCGGCGGCGCGCCGGCGCCCCGTCCGCCGCCACCGCCACCACGGCCTGCACCTCCGGCTCCTCCCGGTCCGCCGAGCACGGCGTTCCCACCGCCGCCAAGAATCTGCGGCGTCGCCTGCGAGGGAGCGCCGCGTTGACCGCCCGGAGCCGGCTGGCCGCGCCCTGCGCCTCCACCCGCGCCGACGAGCGTCGCCGGATTGTCGGCCGGCAGGATCAGCACGTCGAACTTCGACGCGAGGTTGCCTGCCTTGAGCTCGGGATCGAAGATCGAGTGGTACGGCGTGTCGAACTGCTCGAACAGGAGACGGGTCCAGCCTTCGTCGGCATTGCCGCCGTTGTATCGCTGGTACATGGCGATGCGCGGCTGCTTGACTTCACGGAGTCCGTCGGGACTGAAACCGGGAACGCTCGCGAAGGGCACCCCGGTGGCCCTCGCCGCATCCGTCAGGGCCTCACGTGAGGCGCCGGACACGACGTAGTCGCCCACATGCGCCGGCCCCGCGGCCCTGTCAACGCGCCTGATCGTCGCGCCGGACTTCCACAGGATGTTGGCCGCCCTCCAGGAATCGTTCAGGTGTCCGCTGAAAAGCAGGTCCCTCGCTGCGCTCGGGATGACAGCGGACGGAGGACCGGCGCTGACAACCTTCGTCAGCGCCGCCGTCACGGCGGCGTTGGAGGGAACTGCTTCGACACCCATGAACTCGGCCATCACGTCCGTCGCCATGTCGTATGGCCGGATCGGATTGCCATCGGCGTCACGCGTGTACTCGTTGTCGGGGTAGAACGTGCGGCCGAGCATCCAGCGGACGACGCCCATCTTCGGCTGGGCCATCGAGACGACGTAGGTCCCCGCGTCGTACTTGCGGCCGTCCTGGGTGAACGCCTCCTTCGCCTGCATCACCTCGACGCCCTGGTTCAGCAGATTCTGGATCATCTTCCGCGCGGTGAGCGGGTCGTGCTGGTCATCACCGAGCGACACGATGAAGGCCTTCGGGCTGCCCGCGGCGCCGCGCTCCGTCTGGCGCTTGCCCTTCAGGTACATGTTGCGGAGGACGTCCACCTTGTTCCGCGCCGCGAGATCGAGCGTCGCCCATGCCGAGATCTTCTGGCGCTCGACGATGTCGCGCAGGTGCCACGTCCCACCCGGCCACGGATTCGGGAAGTTCGTCTGCTCCTTGTAAGTCATCAGGTTGCGCGTGTTGCCCTGGAGCTGCTGCGGCGTGAGGGTCACCGGCGACGCCAGTGCCGCGCTCGCGCTCTCGGTGAGCATGCCGGCGATGTTGTGGAAGGGCGTGATCCAGTGGAAGCCCATGTGGCCCCACCCGGAGTACACGGCGTCGTTGATGACGCCCGACATCCCGTACTCCTCCTCCTTGGTGGCCATGTACCCGCCGTACCATCCGAGCTCCCGCCACACGAGGGGATCCGCCGACGGCCGCACCGGCTCGGCGTACGGCGGCAGGTAGATGCGCGCGCCGTTCCCGCCCATGTGGTGGTGATCGACGTACGCCTGCGGGATCCAGTCGCGGAAGAGCAGCTTGCTGATGTAGCGCGAGTCGGGGAGGTTCTGCGCGAACGCATCACGGTTGTTGTCGTGACCCGCGTACTTCTGGTAAAGCCACGGCGGGCCGGACCCCTCGTACTCGGTGCCGACGTACTTCCGATACCACTCCGTCACCATCACCTGGCCGTCGGGGTTGAACGACGGGATGACGATCGAGATGACGTTGTCGAGGATGCGCTTCGCCTCGTCGTCGTTGCGGCTCAGGAGGTCATAGACCAGCTCGACCGCCATCTGGCTGCCGCCGATCTCCGTGGAGTGCATGCTCATCGATTGCAGCACCACCGCCTTCCCCACCTTCGTGAGCGACTCGAGCGAATCGTCGGAGACCCCGCGCGGATCGGCGATGGTCGCGTTGATGCGGCGGTAGCGCTCGAGGTTCGCGAGGTTGGCCGGCGACGAGATGAACAGCGCGTAGAACGGCCGGCCCTCGGACGTCTTCCCCATGTTCACGACCTTCATCCGCGGACTGATTCGGCCGAGCTGGTCGTAGTAGCGCACCATGTCGTCCCAGTGCGCCATCCTGCGGTCGGCGCCCATCTGGAAGCCGAAGAACTTCTCCGGCGTGGGGATGGTCGCGGTGCGCGCCGGCTCTCCCTTCTTCGGTGGGCCGACGATGGATTGAGCGGCGAGCGGCGCGGTGACGGTCAGCAGCGCGAGGAGGAGCGTGCGGGGGGCGTGTCTCACGGGGTTACTCCGGGGAGCGGAAGAGGCGAACGGGGAGAAGGTCGGTTGGCCTCGAACATCCGTCAACCGAGAGAGACCTGACGTGCCGTCACGCGGGCGAACATCGATTTTCGCGTGAGATGGTACGCGACGGCGCAGAATGCCCGCCATGGGAGCCCGCGCGCGGTCATGGGAGACCACGCATCCTCAGGGTGGCCCTCCCCTGATCCACGCCATACGTTTGCCGCGTCCAACGGAGCGGAACTCATGACCCTGCTCACTCAGCTCGCCGCGGCGCTTGCCGACCGGTACGTCGTGGAGCGCGAGATCGGCGCCGGAGGAATGGCGACCGTTTATCTCGCGAGGGATCTCAAGCACGACCGCCTCGTCGCGGTGAAGGTGCTGAACCCGGAACTCGGCGCCTTGCTTGGCGTCGAGCGCTTCCTGGCCGAGATCAAGGTGACGGCGAGCCTCCAGCATCCCAACCTGCTCCCGCTCTTCGACTCGGGCGAGGCGGCAGTCCCGGGGTACGGTCCGCCCGGCGCCGGACTCCTGTTCTACGTGATGCCGTACATCGAAGGGGAGTCGTTGCGAGCCCTGCTGGATCGCGACAAGCAGCTCCCGGTCGAGGAAGCCATCCGTATCACCGCTGCCATTGCCGGGGCGCTCGACTTCGCGCATCGCCACGGCGTGATCCACCGCGATCTCAAACCCGAGAACGTCCTGATGCTCGACGGCCAGCCGTTGCTCGCCGATTTTGGCATCGCGCTCGCCGTCGCGAAGGCCGGCGGGAATCGCATCACCCAGACCGGGCTCTCGCTGGGCACTCCGGCGTACATGAGCCCCGAGCAGGCTACGGGCGACCGGAACATCGACGGCCGCACGGATCTCTACTCGCTCGGCGCGATCCTGTACGAGATGCTGGTGGGCGAGCCGCCGCACATCGGCGCCACCTCACAGTCCGTGATCGCGAAGGTCCTGACCGAGAAGCCGCGCTCAATTCGCCTGAGCCGTCCGACGGTTCCGGAGCACGTCGAGCACGCCGTCGAGCGGGCGTTGGCCAAGCTTCCCGCCGATCGGTACGCCACGGGCCGCTCCTTCGTGGATGCGCTCGAGGGGCGCACGAACTCGACCGCCGTGCACATCGCGCCGTCCGTCGGCGGCAGGTCGCGCGAATCGCGGCGAAAGCATGACTTCCTGCTCATAGGACTGACGATCGCCCTCATCGCCTCCATGGCATTCGCGTACCGGGCATCGCGCGCCGCGCGCGCCGCCAGCGGGAGCGACATCGTCCAATTCGAGCTTCCCGAGAGTCCGTCGGAAGGACTGGCGGCGAGCTCGTTCAAGCTTTCGCCCGATGGGCGTCGCCTGGCCTACCTCGCCAGGGGCGCCGACAGCATCCTGCACGTCTACGTCCGCGACTTCAGGG
>CAMLHT010000229.1 GCA_946479895.1 uncultured Gemmatimonadota bacterium
ACCCCTGGCTGAACCATCGAAGCGTGCTCGTTTCGAGACGCTTTCCCTCGGTTCGAGGGAATGGATGCGGTGGTGCTGGGAGTCAGCGGTGACTCGGTGAAGAAGCACGCGAACTTCAAGGCGAAGTACAACCTGCCGTTCACGCTGCTGGCCGACACCGACCACGAGATCTGCAAGGCCTACGGCGTCTGGCAGCAGAAGTCCATGTTCGGCAAGAAGTACATGGGCATCGACCGCCGGACCTTCGTGATCGACCGGCGGGGGAAGATCGCCCACGTCTTCGAGAAGGTGAACGTCGCAGGTCACGCCGGCGAAGTGGCGGCCGTCGTGGCCTCGCTCCCCTAGCCCCGCCCGGACACGCGCTTCCCGCTTCCCGCACAACGGGGCGTGGAAACCGCCGATGGCTCCGCCCGCCCGTCCCCCAGATGATATGACTGTGTAGGAATACGTCGATCATCAGCGGGGGCGGGACGATGTCGCGGATTGTGATTCTTGGGGCGGGGACGGCCGGGACGATCATGGCGAACCGCCTCCGGCGCATGTACCGGCGCGACATCGCCGCCGGACGCACGACCATCACGATCGTCGACAGCGATCCGGATCACGTCTACCAGCCCGGCCTGCTGTTCATCCCGTTCGGGGCGTACTCGCCGGAACAGCTCCGCAGGCCCCGGCACGCGGGCGTCGGCCCAGGCGTGCGCTACGTCGCCGCGGCGATCGATCGCGTCATTCCCGCCGAGAACCGCGTCTGGCTCGCCGACGACACGTCGCTCGAGTACGACGTGCTCATCGTCGCGACGGGCTCGCGCGTGGCGCCCGAGGAGACCGAAGGCCTCACCGGCCCCGGATGGCGCGAGACGATGTTCGACTTCTATACAATGGACGGCGCCATGGCCCTCCGCGACGCGCTCGCGAGGTGGGCCGGTGGGCGGCTGGTCATCGACATCGTCGACATGCCGATCAAGTGCCCCGTCGCGCCGCTCGAATTCGCCTTCCTCGCCGATGCCTTCTTCACGAAGCAGGGCATCCGCGACAAGGTGGACATCACCTACGTCACGCCGCTCGACGGCGCGTTCACCAAGGCGACCTGCTCGCGGACCCTCACGCACCTCCTCGAGGACAAGGGGATTTCGCTCGTCACGGAGTTCAGCGCCGGATCGGCGGACGGCGACACGAAGACCCTGACGTCCTGGGACGGCCGGGAAGTCCCCTTCGACCTGCTCGTGAGCATTCCGCTCCACCTGGGCGCCGAATTCGTCGGCCGTTCGCCGGGGCTGGGGGATGATGCCGGCTTCGTGCGAACCGATCCGCATACGCTGCAGTCGAAGGCGTCACCCAACATCTTCGCGATCGGCGATGCCACCGACGTGCCCGCGTCGAAGGCGGGCTCCGTCGCGCACTTCCAGGCCGAGGTGCTCGCCGGGAACGTGCGGCGGTACCTCGCCGGGAGCGAGCTCGAAGCCGGCTTCGACGGCCACGCCAACTGCTTCATCGAGACGGGTTTCGACAAGGCGCTGCTCATCGACTTCAACTACGCGGTGGAGCCGCTGCCCGGGCAATTCCCCGTGCCGGGCATCGGGCCGATGCGCCTCCTCGACGAATCCCGCCTCAACCACTTCGGGAAGCTCGCGTTCCGCTGGATCTACTGGAACGTCCTGCTGCCCGGCTATGACATCCCCGGCGTCGGACCACAGATGTCGATGCGGGGGAAGATCCCCCTCCGGAGCGCCACATGACCGCCACGATGCTGGGCCGCGAGATCGAAGTCGATGCCGAAGGATTCCTCCAGAAACCGGAGCAATGGTCCGACGAGATCGGGGCCGAGATTGCCGCCGGGCTCGGGATCACCCTCACCGACCGCCACTGGCAGGTCGTCCGGTTCATGCGCGACCGCTTCCTGACCACGGGAACCGCGCCGAGCATCCGCACCCTCGGCAAGGAGTCCGGCGTGCCGATCAAGGAGCTGTATCAGCTGTTCCCGAAAGGGCCCGCGAAGCTGGCCGCGAAGATCGGCGGCATCCCCAAGCCACATGGCTGCATCTGAGGACCGATCCATGTCCAACGCGATAGAGAAGGTCTCGATCATCGTCTCGCACGGCTCGCTCGAAGGCGTCTATCCCGCGCTAATCATGGCGAACGGCGCCCGCATGGAGGGCATCGAGGCGAACGTGTTCTTCACGTTCTTCGGCATGGACGCGATCAACCGGAAGCACTACGAGCACCTGAAGGTCGCCACGGTCGGCAACCCGGGGCTGCACCTCCCGACCATGGTCGGCGGGCTGCCCGGCATGTCGTCGTTCGTGACCCACCAGATGGAGAAGAAGATCGCGGGCCTCGACATCCCGCCCGTTCCCGAGTTCATCACCATGATCGCGGACAGCGGCGCGAAGCTGTACGCGTGCAAGGCATCGGTGGACCTCTTCGGCCTCGACCGGGACGACTTCATCGAGGAGATCGACTCGATCATCACCGTCGGCGAGTTCTACCAGATGGCCGCCGGCGGCCAGATCATCTTCACGTAGCGATCGATGCGCCCGCGCCGTCCGGCGGCGATCGTGCTGCTTGCAGGGCTCGCGTGGGCGAGCGCTTCGCCGGCACAGGCGCCCGGCGCGGCGTGGGACGTCCGCGCGAGCGAGGCCGTCGACCTCTGGTACTACGGCCTCGCGGCGGTGCGCTACGCCGGGCCAGGCACCACCCCGTACTACAGCGCTGATTTTGCGCGAAGCGTTCGCGACGCGATGCGCGCGGGCGACGGCGCCCCATCGCGGCTCGAGGCCGACGCCTCCGCGCTCGGCGCGGCGCTCGGCCGGGACCCGGTGTTCGAGTCCCTCCATTTCCTGCCACTCCATCTCCGCGGCAACGGCCAGCAGCTGATCGCGTCGGTGCGATCCATCGTGGCGGGTGCCGCAGGCGCGGCACGAACGGGCGATCGCGAGGGCAGCGCGATTCGCGCGTTCGCGGCAGTGATCGCGACGCCGGCCCAGCGCGCGTCGCTCGGCCGGTTCGTCGATGCGCTCGACGAGGTGCGACCGGCGTTCGTGCGGCTCCGCGCGCGCGATGATGCGCGGCGGAGCGCCGAGCTCGGGGCGCTGGCCGAGCGATGGGGCAGGGACTTCGTCCCCGCGCTGGCGCCCTATCTCGCCACGATTGGCGTCCGCGGTGGCGCCATCATCGTCTCGCCGGCGCTTGGCGCCGAAGGGCGCATCGTCCGGGAGGCGGAGACCGTGGTGATCGCGGTCGGGGCGGGCACGGCCGAATCGCCGGACGCTCCCCTCTTCGCCGCAGTCAGGGAGCTCTGCTTTCCACTGATCGAGGACCTGGTGACGCCCGGAACGCAGGGGCGCGCGGCGGCCATCGACCTGGCGAGCCGCGCCGCCGTGCGTTGCGGCGCGATGTTGCTGGACGCCGCGGCGGTGCCGGTCGCCGAGGGCTATCGGCGCCATTACCTCGGGCGGCCTGCCACCCGGCAGGCCCTCCTCCACGAGTTCGACGCGCGATTCCCGCTTGCGCCGGCACTCGAGCAATCACTTCGCGGGAAGGTCGATCGCGCAACGTCGGGCGCGCGGGCGACCGGCCGACTGACCCCGAATGGCGTGGAGCCCGGCTCATTCACGTGGGAGGACCAATGATTCCTGGCTTTTGTCGCCGCCTGCTCCTGGGTGTCGCGTTGACGATGACGGCCGTAAGCACCGCGCGCGCGACCGATGGGCATCTGCTCCATGGAGTCGGCGCCATCAATTCGGCGATCGGTGGCGTGGGGGTCGCCTCCTCCACGAGCATCCTGGGGGCGTTCTACGTGAACCCGGCGGGCCTCGCGCGCTTCGGCGCCACGCGGTTCGAGCTCGGCTTCGAGATGTTCAAGCCGAGTCGCACGATCAGCAGCACGGCGGGCCCCGCATCGGGAAGCACCACGAGCTCCAGCCAGTTCGTCCCGGTTCCCGCGTTCGCCTGGAGCAGCCCGGTGCGCGACAGCACCGTCGTGATTGGCCTCGCCGGGATCGGCGCCGGTGGATTCGGCGTCGACTATCCGCTGGACCCGACGAATCCGATCCTCGCGCCGCGGCCGTACGGCTTCGGCCAGGTGTTCAGCAGCTTCCAGCTGATGAAGATCGTTCCGGCCGTCGCGATGAAGGCGTCGGCGCTGCGCCTCGGATTCGCGGTCAATGCCGACTGGGCGTCCCTGGCGGTCGATCCGATGCCGACGGCGGCACCGGCCGTGGATCCGGGACCGGATGGAGTGCCCAACACGGCAGACGACCGCGCCTACTACTCGCGCGCCACCGACGCGAGCGGGTCCTTCGGGATCGGTTTCCAGGCCGGCCTTCAGTATGACGTGCTCGGGGACTTCGTTTCCGTGGGCCTGTCTTACGTCAGCCCGCAGCGCTTCCAGTCGTTCGAGTTCTCGGGGGTCTACGAGAACCCGAATCTCGCGAGCTTCAACACGCCGCGGACGATCAGCTTCGCCATGGATTCGCCCGCCATCTACGGCGCCGGCGTCGCGATCCACGCGATGGATTCGTTCTTCTGGGGATTCGACGCGAAGTACGTCACCTACGCCGAGACGCGCGGCTTCAAGGAGTCGGGGTTCGCGGCCGACGGGGCGGTGAAGGGGTTCGGGTGGGAGAACATCTGGACGCTGTCCACGGGCCTCGAATTCCAGCCCGCGTCGCGCGTGGTCACGCGCCTCGGCTACAACCATTCCGGCAACCCCATCCCGGATGAGCTGTCGATGTTCAACGCGCCGGCGCCGGCCGTCGTCCAGCATCACGCCACCCTCGGCCTGGGCTACAGGTTCGAGGGCGGGTTCGGCGTCGACGTGGCGTACTATCATGCCTTCGAGAACTCGATCGCCGGTCCGATGCAGACTCCGGCGGGCCCGATGCCGGGCACGCAGGTCCGGAGCTCGCTTTCGGAGAATTCGATCCTGATGGGGTTCAGTTACGCCCCGGGTGCAGCGAAGAAGTAGGCAAGTCGAGCGCTGAACGCCCTCGTGACGGGCCCGAAAGGGACGTCGCGAGGGCGTTTTCGGCTCCTCGCTGAGCCCGCTCTCTCGCACCGGGCTGCGTCCGTTGGAACGAGCGCTTCCGGGCGCCGATTTTGCCTTCCCTGTCGGTCTCCGCACTCCGACCACCGAGACCAATGACCGACGCACTCACGAAGAACAAGGACAACGACGTTCCGCTCGAGAAGAAGCTCGACGACCTCTACAAGCTCATCGACGGCATCGAGACCGCGATGTTCACCACCCGGCGCCAGGACGGCAGCCTCGTGTCCCGGGCGATGCAGACGCAGCGCCGCACCGCCGGCATCGACCTCTGGTTCATGACGAACTGGAATGCCGAGAAGCTCGACGAGATCGCGCTCGACCCGCACGTGAACCTGTCGTACTATCGCGACCGCACCCGTGAGTGGGTGTCGGTGAGCGGTCGCGCCATCATCTCCCGCGACCGGAACCTGATCCGCGGCCTCTACCAGCCCGACTGGAAGGCCTGGCTGGGCGACGAAGGCGGCGCCAACGACGGCAGCGCCGAAGATCCGCGCATCGCGCTCATCCTCGTCACCGCCGATTCGGTGACCTACTCGAAGAAGGACCGGCCAATGCCGGTCGTCCTCTTCAACCTCGTGAAGGGCATGATCACGGGAGAGCCGCCCAAGGTCGCCGACCTCCGCGAGCTCTCGGGCGACGAGCTGCGCCAGGCGGCGAAGCCCACGCAGCCGGACCTGCGCGCGTAGAGAAACCGGGCGCGCCCGCCGGGTTGGCGCGCCTCTTGATGCGAGCACGACGGCCACGGCGCACCGGGGCGTCGTGCTCGTTTCGTTTTCTCACACGGAGACGATCAGATGGCTGCGAAGAAGAGTGGGGGCCGCAAGAAGTCCGGCGGCCGGAAATACGGAAAGGCGGCGAGCAAGCGGGTCAAGAGCGCCATGAAGCGCCGCAAGAAGGGCACGCTGAAGTCGGGATCGGGACGCAAGGTCAAGAGCCGCAAGCAGGCGATCGCGATCGGCCTGTCCGAGGCGCGCTCCAAGGGCGCGAAGGTCCCGCGCAAGCGCACCGGCAAGAAGAGCGG
>CAMLHT010000230.1 GCA_946479895.1 uncultured Gemmatimonadota bacterium
GATCTCACCGGCTCGGCCACGCCGGCGACTTCCTGCCCGATTACCAGGTACAGCGGCTGGACGAGCTCACGGTTCGAATCGAAATGGAGCGGTGCCCCCTTGTGGCCGTCGAAGCGGGTCGCCGGCGCGAGGAGCGCATCGGCGAGCTGCCCTGCCGTCGACGCCCGGGATTGCAGCGCCGCCTCCCACGCGCATTTGACCGCGAACCAGCCGCACCACGACGACGAGTCCATAGAGCGTGACGCGAATCCGCGGAAGCGCTTGTTCAGCGTGTCGGCCCCGAACCGTGTGAGCGTCGGCGACCATGCCGCCATCTCACCGGCGCCCGATGCCGGCAGCGATGCACGCGCCACGGCGAAGGTCGAGGGAGAGGGCTGGACGTGGAAGACGTGCCGCCGGCAACGCGCATAGGCCGAGGGATCGCGGCGGCTCCCGTTCAGGACGAGCGCACCGGACGCGCGCGCCCCGTCGACGATCGCGTCGAACACTTCCGCGCTCATCATGCCGGGGATGATCACATGCAGGGCGTCGTCGCCCGACGAGAACAGCGCGGATGAAGGCTCGACACCCATCGGCAGCTGCCGCTCGCGTAGGGAGACCGATCCGCCGAACATGCCGGCGGAGTGTCGCGCTTCCTCCACGCCCATCCGGACGCCCCAGAGGACGTCGTCCGTCACTTCCCCCAGCCAATGGACATGCGTGACGACGAGCTTCGTCGCCGCCGAGCGACGCGCGAAGGAAAGGCCCGCGGTGGACGCAGCAAGAGCAGCCGCGTGGCCGAGGAACGCTCGGCGCCCGAGGATGAGCATGGCCGATCCGTGTGCAATCGACGGACCGTTCGGATCCCACGGGAATGCTTCATGCGGTGCCGGCCACCCCCGAAGCCAACCGATCCGCACAGGGATACAATGGAACGCCGCCGTACAATGGCAATGGGCCTCGTCCCCGCAGCGCTCGTGCTCGTGGGGCTGGCTGGCTGTCGACCGGAGCAAGTGCCGCCCGATACCTCGATCGGCGCCGACTCGGGCTCGGCGCCGGCGCTGTCGACGAATCCCCTTCCGGCCGACGATGGGGAGTGGGTGCGACCGGGGAAGGATTATCAGGGGACGCGCTTCAGCGGCCTCACGGAGATCACCGCGGCCAACGCGAGCGGTCTCCGGGTCGTGACGACGTTCTCGACCGGCAACATTCGCGGGCACGAAGCGGCGCCGATCGTCGCCAACAACACGATGTTCATCGTCACGCCCTATCCGAACATCATCTACGCGCTCGACCTGACGCGCGAGGGTTATCCGCTCAAGTGGGTCTATCACCCCAAGCCGGCCTCGGCCGCACAGGGCGTCGCTTGCTGTGACGTCGTGAATCGTGGCGGGGTGTACGACAACGGACGCTTCTTCTTCAATACCCTCGATGCGCACACCATCGCGCTCGACGCGGCGACGGGGAAGGAGATCTGGCGCACGAAGGTGGGCGACATCAATCACGGCGAGACCGTCACGATGGCGCCGCTCGTCGTGAAGGGCCGCGTGCTCGTCGGCAACTCCGGCGGCGAGATGGGTGTGCGCGGCTGGATCAAGGCACTCGACGTCTCGAGCGGCAAGCTGCTGTGGACGGCCTGGAACACGGGTCCCGACAACGAGGTGCTCATCGGGCCGGGGTTCAAGGCCTATTACCCGAAGGACCAGGGGAAGGACCTCGGCGTCGCAACGTGGCCCGGCGACGCGTGGAAGATCGGCGGCGGCAACGTGTGGGGATGGATCACCTACGATCCCGACCTCGACATGATCTATCACGGCACCGGCAATCCCGGGCCGTGGAATCCGGAAGTCCGTCCGGGCGACAACAAGTGGACGGTGACCCAGTTCGCGCGTCGCCCGCTGAACGGCGAGGCGGTGTGGGCCTATCAGATGGTGCCGCACGACCAGCATGACTACGACGGCATCAACGAGCAGATCGTCGTCGATCTCGACTGGAAGGGCACGAAGCGCAAGGTGCTCCTCCGTCCCGATCGGACCGGATACGTCTACGTCATGGATCGCGCGACTGGCGAGGTGCTGTCGGCCGAGCCCTTCGGGTACATCAACACCAGCTCCGGGGTCGACCTGAAGACCGGTGAGATCCGGCTCAACCACGAGAAGGATCCGAAGATCGGCAAGGTCGTCCGTGACATCTGCCCCGCGTCGCCCGGGGCGAAGGACTGGCAGCCGTCGGCGTATTCGCCGCGCACGGGCATGCTCTACATCCCGCACCAGAACCTGTGCATGGATGAAGAGGGCCTCGAGGCCAACTACATCGAAGGCACGCCGTACGTCGGCATGAACGTGAAGATGGTCGCCGGGCGGGGCGGTCACCGCGGCGAGTTCGATGCCTGGAATCCACTCACCGGCAAGAAGGCGTGGAGCATCACGGAGGACCTGCCGGTGTGGAGCGGCGCCCTCGTGACTGCCGGGGACGTGGCGTTCTATGGGACGATGGACGGCTGGTTCAAGGCCGTCGATGCCCGCACGGGGGCGCCGCTGTGGAAGTTCAAGACCGGCTCGGGCATCATCGGGCAGCCCATCAGCTTCAGGGGTAGCGACGGCCACCAGTATGTGGCGGTGCTCTCCGGGGTCGGCGGCTGGGCCGGGGCCATCATGCTCGGACTCGACCCGCGTGATTCCACCGCGGCGCTCGGCTTCGCCAACGCGATGAAGGATCTGCCCGACAAGACGCGGCTTGGCGGAATGCTCTACGTGTTCGGGCTGACCGATGGCCACGGAGCGACGAAGCCATGACCGGCCGGCGCGCGCTCATCACGGTCACGGTGCTGGGGATCGCCGTCGCGGCCGTCGGGGCCAGCCTCGCCGGCGCGGCGATGAAGCCGGCGCTCCGGGTCTGCGCCGATCCCAACAATCTCCCGTACTCGAACAAGGACCAGCAGGGCTTCGAGAACCAGCTGGCATCCATGGTCGGCCAGGAGCTCGGCCGTCGCGTGGAGTACACGTGGTGGGCGCAGCGACGCGGGTTCTTCCGCAACACCCTGAACGACGGCCTCTGTGACGTCGTGCTCGGGGTCCCGACGAGCATCGAGATGGTGCGGCGCACGAAGCCCTACTATCGGTCGAGCTACGTCTTCGTGACGCAGCGCCGCCGGAACCTGCGCATCCAGTCGCTCGATGACCCGATCCTGCGACGGCTGAAGATCGGCGTCTCGATGGTCGGCGACGATTACGCGTCGACGCCCCCGGCGGCGGCGATGATCAAGCGCGGGCTGGCCGGCAACCTGGTGTCGTTCTCCGTCTACGGCGACTACGCGACACCCAACCCGCCGGCGCGGCTCATCGACGCCGTGCGCAGCGGCCAGGTGGACGTGGCGATGGCGTGGGGCCCGCTCGCGGGATACTTCGCGCGCGACGGCGATTCCTCGCTGGTCGTCACGCCCGTGACGCCGGAGATCGACCTCCCCTTCCTGCCGATGACCTTCGACATCGCGATGGGCGTCCGCCGCGATGATTCCCTCTTTGCCGCGAAGCTGGACACGATCATCGATCGCCGCCGCGGCTCCATCGACAGCCTGCTGGCCCGCTACGGGGTGCCGCGGCTGGACCGGAGGACCCAATGAGCTCTTACGATTGTCATCCTGAGCGCAGCGAGGGATCTGCTCGTGTTCCTCGCGCGGAGAGCGGATTCCTCGCTGCGATCAGAATGACAAGAGCGGCGCTCGGAATGACGGTGCTTCTCCTGGTCGCCGGATGCGAGAGAGAGAACCGCCGCTACGACGACGCTCCCCGCCAGGCGATCACGCCGCGCGTGAGCGTGCTCCAGCCGGGGCCGACGATGATCCTCACGAAGAGCGAGGAGGGCGTCTACGATGACAATGCCTGGGGGACCGCCGAGGGCAAGCGTCTCTTCGCCTGGATGAACTGCAGCGGGTGTCACGCCAACGGCGGCGGCGGCATGGGCCCTCCGCTCATGGACGACATGTGGATCTATGGCTCGGAGCCCGAGCAGATCTACCACACGATCATCGAGGGCCGCCCGAACGGGATGCCGTCGTTCCGCGACCGGCTCAACCCCCAGCAGGTCTGGGAGCTCGTCGCGTACGTTCGCTCGCTCAGCGGACTCACCCCCAAGGGCGCGCGCTCCGGACGCGACGAGCACATGATGGTCAAGCCTGCGGAGCAGCAGACGCCGAACGCGAAGCCGAAGCAGGCAGTGTCGGTCCCCGCGCCGCCACCACCCGCGGAATGAACTGGACGCTCTTCCCGGCCACCGCGAACGCGCGCGACGTCGCCACCCTGTGGTGGACGATGCTCGGCGTTGCGGCCGTCGTTTGGCTCGCCGTCACCGTCGCCGCGATCATGGCCGTGCGGCGCGGCCGGGCCACCGCCCCCGAGACGGACGCCCCCTACCTGGGTCCGGAGTCGCCGCGCACGCGCATGGCGCTGCTCGTCGCCGGACTTCTCACGGTCGGCGTCCTGTTCTTCTTCATGGGCTACGACTTCGTCCTCGGGCGCCGCACGCCCCAGCATCAGCACCAGAATGCCCTGACGGTCACCGTCAACTCGCGACAGTGGTGGTGGGAATTCATCTACGAGGACACCGTGCCCGGGAAGCGGATGTCCACCGCCAACGAGCTGCACGTGCCCGTGGGCGTGCCGGTCAACCTCGTGCTCGAGTCGCCGGACGTGATCCACAGCGCCTGGATCCCGCGCCTCGGCGGCAAGCAGGACCTCGTTCCGGGCTACAGGGGATCGCTCGTCTTCACCGCCGATACCGCCGGCATCTATTCCGGCGTCTGCGCGGAATTCTGCGGGGCCCAGCACGCGAACATGCGCTTCATCGTCGTCGCGCAGGAGCGGAAGGACTTCGAGGACTGGTACGCGCTGCAACGAGCGCCCCAGCCGCAGCCGACGGACTCGATCCTCGTCGCCGGCCAGCGGGCGTTCCTCAGCGGGTCGTGCGCCACCTGCCACACCATCGCGGGCACGCCCGCCGCGGCCACTCGCGGCCCGAACCTCACGCACGTCGGCAGCCGGCGGATCCTGGCGGCCGGAGCGATCCCGAACACCCATGACGACATGCTGCGCTGGATCTACAACCCGCAGTCGGTGAAGCCCGGCACGTACATGCCCCCGTCGAACCTGCCCCCCGAGACGCTCCAGCCGCTCGTAGCCTACCTCCGGTCGCTCAAATGAGACGCGAGACCATCCCGCCGTCGGAAGTCCAGGACGTCGCGCCGAACGACACGAACACGCCCGATGTCGAGGCGAAGCTCCACGAGGTCTGGAGCGACGGCAAGGGGTTCTGGAGCTGGGTCGCGACGACGGATCACCACTCGCTCGCGAAGCGGTACATCATCACCACGATCCTCATGCTGGTCGCCGGCGGCATCAACGCGCTCATCATGCGCACGCAGCTCGCCCGGCCCGATGGCACACTGGTGGGGCCCGACAAGTACAACCAGCTGTTCTCGGTGCACGGCACGACGATGATGTTCCTCTTCGCCGTCCCGGTGATGACCGCGATGGGCCTCTATTTCGTGCCGACCATGGTTGGGGCGCGCACCGTGCCCTTTCCGAGGCTCAACAATTTCGGTTACTGGTGCTTCTTCACCGCGTGCGTGCTGCTGTGGGTCAGCATGCTCGTCAATGCCGCGCCGGACGCCGGCTGGTTCGCGTACGTGCCGCTCTCCGGGCCGAACTTCAGTCCCGGAAAGCGCATCGACATCTATGCGCAGACCGTGACCTTCACCGAGATCGCGGGTCTCATCGCGGCGACGCAGATCATCATCTGCACGTTCCGCATGCGGGCGCCGGGGATGACCCTCAACCGCATCCCGCTGTTCGTCTGGGCGCAGCTGGTGATGTCGTTCATGATCGTCTTCGCGATGCCCGCGGTGGCGCTCGCCAGCCTGATGCTGGCCATGGACCGCGGCGTCACCACGCACTTCTTCAACGTGGCCGAGGGGGGCGATCCGCTGCTCTGGCAGCACCTGTTCTGGTTCTTCGGCCACCCCGAGGTCTACATCAT
>CAMLHT010000231.1 GCA_946479895.1 uncultured Gemmatimonadota bacterium
AGACGCAAACGCAGCGTGTCGGGGAAGGGAGCGGCGAGCGTGGTCACCCACAGTGTGTGGCCTACGGGGCTGCCAATGAACCCGTGCGGCGCGTATTCGAGCCAGGCTCCCGCCATCGATGAGTCCTCGGACGAACGCGGTCCATACGGAGCAGATCCCCTCAAGCGCACGAGCAGGAAGTACCGCCCGGTCGGGCGTGCGTGCTTGACCTCCCGCTCGATCCACACTTCGCGCACCGAGTACCGGTGCCCACGCCACTCGACTCTGCTGTCGATCACGGCTGGCGTGCCGACGAGCGTGTGCCGCGCGCGCGCGAGCCCGAGGGAGGGTGAGTAGACCTCCGTCTTGGGATCATCGTACACGGCGTCGGCGGCGTAGTGCGCAAACCGCTGCAGCCGCCTGATGGACCGGACGCCAAAGATCAGGACCAGAGCACAGCCCGCCACGACGAGCCAGAGCCTCGTGCGCATGTCTTTCCCTCGTAGACGAGCTCGCGGCGGACGTGACCATCGGGCCAGAGCCAGAGCCGATCGAGGAGCTCACGAGTTGACTCGGGAGCTCAGCCGATAAGCATGCGCTGCTCCAGAATCGATAGCCAGTCCCTACCGCCGACACTCCAGCGCACGCGGTCACTCGCATGTATCTTCTCCAATCCGCGAACCCCCACAGCCCAGGCGGTGGGTATGTCCAATCCGCATCACGGAGCGGAACTGCGCGGCCGGCATCACGAGTGCGAATTGCTCGATCGGCTCCTGGAGGATGTGCGAGGGAGGCAGAGTCGAGTGCTGGTCCTGCGCGGCGAGGCAGGCGTCGGTAAGACCGCGTTGCTGGAGTACCTGGTGGCCAACGCGACTGGGTGCCGCATCGCGCGCGCTGCGGGAGTCGAGTCCGAGATGGAGCTCGCGTTCGCCGGCGTGCATCAGCTCTGCGCGCCGCTGCTGAGCCACCTGGAGCGCTTGCCGGGCCCGCAGCGCGATGCGCTCGCTACGGCGTTCGGCTTCGGCGCTGGCGCGGCGGCGGACCGCTTTCTGGTCGGTCTGGCCGTGCTGAACCTGCTGGCCGACGTAGCAGAGGAGCGACCGCTGATCTGCGTCGTGGATGACGCGCCGTGGCTCGATCTCGCGTCGGCCCAGGTGCTCGGGTTCGTCGCGCGCCGGCTCCTGGCGGAATCGGTCGCCATGGTCTTCGCCGTGCGCGCCCAGAGCGAGGACCGGGAGCTGGGGAACCTTCCGGTGATGGTGGTCGAGGGCCTGGGCGACGCGGATGCCCGCGCGCTGCTGGACTCGGCGACACCAGGGCGGCTCGACGAACGGGTACGCGACCGGATCGTCGCCGAGTCGCATGGGAACCCGCTCGCGCTGCTGGAGCTGCCCAAGGGGTTGACCGCCGCGGAGCTGGCTGGCGGGTTCGGTCGCCCCGATGCGCGACCGGTGGCGAACCTGATCGAGCAGAGCTTTCTCCGGCGTGTCCGGGCGCTGCCGGTGGAGACGCAGCGACTCCTCCTCCTGGCGGCGGCGGAGCCGGTGGGAGATGTGATCCTGCTGTGGCGGGCGGCCGGGGTACTCGGGATCGGCGCCGACGCAGCCCCGCCGGCCGAGACGGACGGGCTTGTAGAATTCGGAGCCCGAGTGCGCTTCCGTCATCCACTGGCGCGGTCGGCGGCGTACCGCGCGGCATCGGTGCGAGAGCGGCAGGAGATACATCGAGCGCTGGCCGAGGTGACCGATGCGAGCGCCGACCCCGATCGGCGGGCGTGGCATCGCGCGCAGGCGGCGCTCGGGCCCGATGAGACGGTGGCCGACGAGTTGGAGCGATCGGCAGATCGAGCACAGGCTCGCGGTGGCATCGCGGCGGCCGCCGCGTTTCTCGAGCGGGCCACCAACCTCACGCCCGATCCCGCCCGGCGAGGCGCGCGAGCGCTGGCCGCCGCGCAGGCGAAGTTCGAGGCCGGGGCCGCCAAGGCGGCGTACGAGCTCCTCGCGGCTGCGGAGATCGGCCCGCTGGATGAGCTTCAGCGCGCGCGGCTCGCTCGCATGCGCGCGCACATCGTGTTCGCCCAGAGCCGCGGGAGCGATGCTCCGGCACTGCTGCTCGATGCGGCAAGACGGCTGGAAGCGCTCCATGCCGGGCTCGCACGCGAGACCTACGTCGAGGCGCTGGGAGCGGAGATCTTCGTCGGTCGACTCGGCGCCGGCGATGGAGTACGGATCGCGGAGGCCGCTCGCGCCGCACCGTCGGGACCTGAGCCTCCACGCCCCACGGATCTCCTCCTGGATGGGTTGGCGACGCGATTCACCGATGGATATGGCGTGGGAGTCGATCCCCTGAGACGGGCGCTGCGCGCGTTTCGCCAACAGGCCGGACGCGGCAAGGGCGGCATCATGCGCTGGCTGTGGACGGCGTGCCCCGTGGCGCCCGAGCCGATGGCCGCCGACCTGTGGGACGACGAGTCGTGGCACGAGCTGGCCACGCACGCGGTCCGACTCGCCCGCCATGCCGGCGCGCTCGCCACCCTTCCCATCGCGCTCAGCTATCGCGCCGACGTGCACGTCCATGCCGGAGAGTTCGACGCCGCATCCGCGCTGATCCAGGAGGCCGATGCGATCGGGGAAGTCACCGGCAATGCGCCTCTCCGCTACACTTCACTGGCTCTCGCCGCCTGGCGCGGCGAGGAAGGTCCGGCAGTCAGGCTGATCGAGGCCAGCGTCAGGGAGGCGACCGCCAGAGGTGAAGGAAGGGCGCTCGGCCTGGCCGGGTATGCGACCGCGGTGCTGTACAACGGGCTCGGCCGCTACGAGGCCGCACTCGCCGCCGCCCGACAGGCCTGCGACCACGATGACCTGGGCTTCTTCGGTTGGTCCCTGGCGGAGCTGATCGAGGCCGGCGTTCGTAGCGGCGCCCGCGACGCGGCGGCTGATGCCCACCGGCAGCTCGAAGAACGAGCACGCGCCGCCGGCACGGAGTGGGCGCTTGGCACCCTGGCCCGGTCGAGCGCGCTCCTCGAAGAGGGCCAGGCGGCCGACGCCCTGTACCGCGAGGCCCTGGCGCGGCTCGCGCGCTGCCGGATCGTGGTGCACCTCGCCCGCGCGCACCTGGTGTACGGCGAGTGGCTGCGTCGCGAGAACCGGCGCGTCGACGCGCGCGAACAGCTGCGCATCGCCTACGAGATGCTCGGCCGCATCGGGGCCGAAGCGTTCGCCGAGCGCGCGAGGGGCGAGCTGCTGGCGACCGGCGAGACGGTGCGCAAGCGCACGGTCGAATCCCACGAGGTGCTCACCGCACAGGAGGCGCTGGTCGCGCGGCTCGCCGCGCTGGGACGTACGAACCCCGAGATCGGCGCCCAGCTCTTCATCAGTCCCCGCACCGCAGAGTATCACCTGCGCAAGGTGTTCGCCAAGCTCGGCATCAGCTCGCGCAGAAGGCTCCGCGATGCCCTCCGCGACTAGGGAGTTTCACGGACGCGATCCACCGTGCTCCGCACCACCATGTGCTCCCCGTGGTTCACACCCTCTCACAGGAGCACTCTCATGAGCACCATCACCACGAAGGATGGAACCCAGATCTACTACAAGGACTGGGGCGAGGGGCCCGTGGTCATGTTCTCGCATGGCTGGCCGTTGAACGCCGATGCCTGGGACGGGCAGATGCTCTTCCTCGTGCAGAACGGCTTTCGCACGATCGCGCACGACCGGCGCGGCCACGGGCGATCGAGCCAGCCGTCGAAGGGAAACGACATGGACACGTACGCCGATGATCTCGCCGCCGTGATCGAGGCGCTCGACATTCGCGACGCCACGCTGGTGGGCCACTCGACCGGCGGGGGCGAGGTCGCGCGGTACATCGGGCGCCATGGAACGGGTCGGGTCGCCAAGGCGGCTCTGATCGCCGCGGTGCCGCCACACATGCTGAAGACGCCGGCGAATCCCGAGGGGCTGCCGATCGAGCTGTTCGATGGTCTGCGCGCGGCCCTGTTCAACGATCGCTCGCAGTTCTACAAGGACTTCGCGCACCAGTTCTACGGCGCGAACCGAGCCGGCGCCAAGGTCTCGCAGGGGACCCTCGATCAATTCTGGCTCTGGAGCATGCAGTCCGGTCTCCTGAACGCCTACGAGTGCATCAAGGCGTTCTCGGAGACCGATTTCACCGAGGACCTGAAGAAGTTCGACGTGCCGACGCTGATACTCCATGGCGAGGACGACCAGATCGTTCCCGTCAAAGACTCGGCGAGGAAGTCGGCGCGGCTCATCAAGGGCGCCAAGGACGTCTACTACCCCGGCGCGCCGCACGGCCTCACGGCCACGCATCAGGATCGGGTCAACGCCGAGTTGCTCGGGTTCCTCCGGAGCTCGCCGGCGCCGCAGATCCGCGAGCAGACGAGGGCCGAAGCTCCGGCCGCTCGCTGACCGAGGCGCGCCATGAAGATCGTCATCATAGGCGGAACCGGGTTGATCGGGTCGAAGGTCGTCGCCCGCCTTCGTGAGGATGGGCACGAAGCCGTACCGGCGTCTCCGAACACGGGCGTCGACACCCTCACCGGCGAGGGGCTGGCCCGGGTGCTCGACGGAGCGGCCGTCGCCGTCGACGTGTCGAACTCGCCCTCGTTCGACGACGCGGCGGTGCTGCACTTCTTCGAGACCTCGACGACCAATCTTCTCGCCGCCGAGGCCGCGGCAGGTGTGGGTCATCACGTCGCGCTGTCGATCGTGGGCTGCGACCGCGCGCCGGAGAGCGGCTACCTCCGCGCCAAGGTCGCCCAGGAGAAGCTGATCAGGAGCTCGGCGATTCCGTACTCGATCGTCCGGGCGACGCAATTCTTCGAGTTCTTCGAGCGCATCGCGGACGAGGCGACCGACGGGAACAAGGTGCGCATCCCTCCCGTGCTGTTCCAGCCGATGGCGGCCGCGGATGTGGCCGATGCGGTGAGCAGCGTGGCCGAGGGAGCGCCGCTGAACGGCATCGTCGAGGTAGCGGGCCCGCAGCAGTTCCGCTTCGACGAGTTCATCAGGCTGGGGCTCGGCGCGCGCCACGACGCTCGGGAAGTGGTCGCCGACCCACACGCTCGCTACTTCGGTGCGGAGCTGAGCGAGCGCAGCCTGGTGCCCGACGCCGGCGCCAGGCTCGGCAAGACACGCTTCGAGGACTGGCTCCGTCAGTCCGCGGTCCCCGCCGTACCGGCGTGACCGATCACCTCGATCACCGATGCCGGGTCACCGCGATCGGGTGGATGGCGCGCCCTCGGAGCGAGTGAGCGGCGCGCCATCCACCCGTCGCCATTTCATGAGGAGAACAGGGCGATGCACACCATCGAGATCTCCATGACGGCGCTCGTGGCCAGTCTGCTGTGCCTCGTCAGCATCCCGCTGGCCGCTCAGGAACCCAAGGTCACGCCGCTGATGACGAAGGAGCTGCCGGACGTACCCGGGAAGGAGCTTCTGGTGCTCACGGTCGAGTACGCGCCCGGTGGCGCGGACGCCGTCCACCGGCACAACGCCGATGCGCTCGTCTACGTGCTGGAGGGCTCGGTGGTGGAGCAGGTGAAGGGAGGAAAGCCGGACACGCTGACGGCTGGGCAGACCTTCTACGAAAGTCCCGAGGACATCCACGTCGTCGGCCGGAACGCGAGCAAGACACGGCCGGCGAAGCTCCTGGCGATCCTGGTGAAGAGCAGGGGCGCACCGGCGCTGGTGCCGGTGAAGCCAACGACGAGTCGTCGCCGCTGACGGCCTACCGATCGACGGCGCGCGGTGAGGGGTGATCGATCAACCACCCGCCACCGCTCCCTCCTCGATCGCTGCCTTCCGGCACTCCAGCCGGCGCATCATCGCCACGAACGTCCGCGCGATCTCGACGTCGAACTCCACACCCGCGCGCTCCTCGATGTACCGGAGCGCGCGCTCGATCTCCCATGCCGCGCGATAGGGGCGATCGGTGGACAGCGCATCGAACACATCGCAGACGTGCACGAGGCGACTCGCGAAGTGGCAGTCGCGGCGGAAGTGCAGGTGGG
>CAMLHT010000232.1 GCA_946479895.1 uncultured Gemmatimonadota bacterium
TATGCCGACTGATCACATGCCGACCGAGCGAGCGCACCTCCAGCGCCTTCGCGCTCTGCTGGACGAGAACGACGCTGCAGCCACCGCGCTCACCAGCGGCCTGACGCCCGCGCAACTCCTCTGGCGCCCGTCGCCGGAGCGCTGGGGCATTGCCGACTGCTTCGAGCACCTGATCGCTACGGGCGTCGCATACCTGCCGCGCGTGGCGGACGCACTCGCGGCACCGGAGCGGCGTCGCGGGAGCTCGACGGGAGCCGATGCCGCGCGACAGGAGGAGCGCCTCTACCGCCCGACCTGGTTCGGCCGCCTGTTCGTCCGCGCCTCCGGTCCCGAGGGGCGCCCGATCAAGACGCGTGGCCCGTTCGTTCCGCCGCCGGCATCGCCGGACGCCCCCGCGCGCTTCCTCGCCCAGCAGGACACGCTGCGCACGCTGCTCGCCGACGCCGAAGGACGGGACCTTCGCGCGATTCGCATCCACTCACCCCTCAGTCGTCTCCTCACGCTCCGGCTGGGGGAGTGCCTGGAGATGCTGGTCGTCCACGAGCAGCGGCATCTCCGTCAGGCGGAACGGGTGCGCGAGGCTCCCGGCTTTCCCTCGACCAGCAACGGAGGAGAGGCGTGATCGGACTCGATGAGATCCGGAGCCACGCGATGTCGCTTCCGGACGTGACGGAGGGCCCGCCCGTCCCCGCGGCGCGGCGGATCGCCGCGTTCAAGGTGAGCGGCAAGAGCTTCGTCGGCCTCGAGAAGGGGGGCCGTTCCATGACGGTGAGCCTCGGAGAGGATGAGGCGAGAGCCGTCATCAACGAGCAGCCCGACGCCTACGAGGAGATCCGGCGCGACGGGCGAGGATTCCTGGGCCTCCGGGTGGATCTCTCGAAGGTGTCCGCCGCGCGCGTACGGAAGCTGATCGAGCGCTCATGGAGGCACGCGGCGCCGAAGCGCGTGGTGGCGGCGTACGAGGCCGCGGAGCGCACGGCTCGGCCCGCCGCCGGCTCGCGGAACGCCTGAGCGGCCGCCGGCGCGCGCCGCGGTACGGGTCCTCGGTCGTGCGCGATCGCTGGACAGTACGGGGCGGCGTGGCGTATGGTGGAGGCCGGCCCGCCGACCGGCGGCCGAGCAAGCACCCGTTCCGGAGGGAGGTGCGACATGGGCGCCGAGCCATGGCAGTACGTCGTGCCGTATCAGGCCGACATCGCCGCAGCGCTCGAGCAGCTTCGCGAGTCGGTGTTCACTTCGGGGGAATTCCGGGGAAGCGAGGAGGAGCCGGCGACCATCGACGAGGCGCTCGAGAACATGGATGCCGACGGCACCGGATCGATCCTCGACATCGACCACATCGCGGAGCGCCCCGAGCCGACGGGGCTGACGGTACTCACCCCCGAGCAGACGGCGCGGTACTTCGGCACGGAGCGGCCGAGCCGGCATGATGTCGAGCGCGCCGGCACCTTCTGGGAGGACATTGGCCGCGGAGAGGGCGTCTGCGTCACGCTGTACGATGGCGACCGCCCGTCCGCGCTCTTCTTCGCGGGGTACTCGTTCGACTGAAGTCGAGTGCTGGGGCGCCGTTCGAGGACGGAGCGCCATCGGCCGCCGTGCAACCGTCACGAACTTCCGGAAATTCATGCCGACGTTCTCCGCCGATCCACGCGAGCGAGCGATGGAAGAGAAGTGTGTCGCCGACGTGCAGCGCTACGGCCTCCACGTGCTCAAGGTCGGCGCCGAGGAGGACAGTCCCACCTTCGCGTACTCCGTCGGGCTCTACCACACGTTCGCGCATCCGGAGATCATCATGCTCGGGCTCGGGCTCGACACGATGCACCGGATCCTGAACCTCGTCGCGGATGCATTGCGCGAGGGACGGCGCTACGCTCCCGGCGACGTGACCGATGAGTTCCTCGAGGGGTACGACGTCACGTTCCGCACGGTGCCCGAGCGCCAGTACGCGCCGTATCTCGGCTGGGCCAACTGGTTCCACGGCGGGTTCGGGTATCCCGTGCTGCAGATGATCTACCCGGACCGCGAGCGGCGATGGCCGTGGGAGGATGGCGTCACGGAGTGGTTCCGCCGGAATCAGCCGATCCTCGAGCAGGAGCCCGTTCCCGCCTGGGCGCGCCATCCGGGCTGACGGCGCGCCGAGCACCGGCGCGGGCATCCTGAGTGCGCTCTGCTGAATTCCACTTATCACTGGAGAACGATCGATGACCCGAACCACAACTCCGCGCGATCCGGTGGGTGATGGCGCCGCCAGTCTCCTCATCCCGGGCCTCGGCCAGTGGCTCCAGCACCGGCGCGCCGCCGGCATCTGGTTCGCCACCGAGGCCGCTGCCGCCGTCGTGGCCGGGATCGCGGTACCTGGCCTCCGGACCGTCGCGTTCACCGCTGCCGCCGCGATCGCCCTCTGGTCCGTGATCGACGCCGCGCGAGCCGCGTCGCGTGGCGTCTGACCGTCCACGGCGAAGCAGATGTGCTGGATCTGACCACGCGATGCCATTCGATCTGCAGCCGGTGCTGCGCGGCGAGCTGCTCACGCTGCGCCCCCTGCGCGCCGAGGACTTCGACGCGCTGTTCGCCGCCGCGTCCGATCCGCTCATCTGGGAGCAGCACCCGTCGCGGGACCGCCACGAGCCGGGCCCATTCCGCGCGTTCTTCGAGGAGTCGCTGCGGTCGGGCGGCGCGCTGGTGGCGCTCGGCGAGCATGACGGGCGAATCATCGGCTCCTCCCGTTACCACGCGTACGACGAGGAACGGCGCGAGATCGAGATCGGCTGGACCTTCCTCGTGCGCGCGAACTGGGGCGGGCGGTACAACGGCGAGATGAAGCGACTGATGCTTCGCCACGCCTTCCGGTTCGTCGATCGCGTGGTCTTCCTCATCGGTCCCGAGAACATCCGCTCCCAGCGCGCGGTCGAGAAGATCGGCGCGGTTCGCGCCGGCACGCGTCCCGATGGCAGTGGCCGCGACAGCATCCTGTACGAGGTGCGGGCCGGGGTGCTCGGCGCGTGAGTTGGGGACGCGTCGCTGGCGCCTGATCCTCGGGCGCGGGCTGTCGACGCCCGTGCCGCCGAAACTTCCCCACGCACGCCGGCGTTCGCTCCTGTGCGGCCGGTCACGCGCGTCGATCCGCCGCTCCGTCATCATGCGCGGTCCATCTCTCCGGGAGGCCCCATGGAGCTCAGCGCTCGCAATCAGTTCCCCGGCTCGATCCTCGCCGTCAGACTCGGCACGGTGATGGCCGAGGTGGTGATCGACATCGGGGGCGGCCACGAGATCGTCTCGGTGATCACGCGCGCCTCGGCCGAACGGATGGCACTGCACGAGGGGGACCGCGTCACGGCGGTGATCAAGTCCACCGAGGTGCTGGTCTCGAAGTAGGCCACCGCTCGTCCAGCGCCGACGCCGCCTCCCGTGCAACCGGAGCTCGCTCCGCAGCTTCGCGTCGCTCGCCCGAGCCGCGACCTGGCGGCCGCCACGCGCTTCTACACGAACGGGCTCGGGCTGCGACTGCTCGGAACGTTCGAGGATCACGCCGGGTTCGATGGCATCATGCTCGGCCACCCCGGCTGGCCGTACCACCTCGAGCTGACGCACCGGCGAGACGAGCCGGCGGTGCCGGCGTCCACGGATGAGGATCTTCTCGTCTTCTACCTTCCGGATCGCTCGGCGTGGGAGGAGGCGGTGCACCGGCTCCGGGATGTCGGCGCGCGCGAGGTGCCCGCGTCGAACCCTTACTGGAACGTGCGCGGCATCACCTTCGAGGACCCCGACGGCTACCGGCTCGTGCTGCAGAACGCGACATGGCCGGAGCCATAGTCACACCTCCCGGTCGCAGCCGCCCAGTTCACGGATCACGCGCCGCTCGTTAGAGTGTGCGAGTCAGCACGGACCGACGCCACGCAGAGGAGATGATGTCCACACGCCAGGTGCCCGCCGACGCCAGAGCCGATTCCGAGAGGATCACCCCCGGCGATCCGCGCTACGGCGCCGTCGTCGACAAGCGATTCAACAAGCGGTTTCGCGCGAGCCCCGACTACGTGCGGCTCGTCGCGTCCACCGAGCAGGTGGTATCGGCGGTGGAGGAGGCGGTGGGGGAGGGGAGGCGACTCGTGGTCACGAGCGGCGGTCACTGCCTGGAGGGGTTCGTCTCCGATCCGGACGTGCGGGTGATCCTCGACATCTCCCCGATGAAGCGCGTGTACTTCGACGCGGAGATGGGCGCGGTGGCGGTCGAGGCCGGCGCGACGGTGGGGGAGACGTTCCGCGCGCTCTGCGAGCAGTGGCGCACGGTGATCCCGCTCGGCGAGTATCCGGGGATCGGCATGGGCGGGCACGTGGCCGGTGGCGCGTTCGGCTTTCTCTGCCGCCAGCTCGGTCTCGCGGCGGATCACCTGCACGCCGTGGAGGTCGTGACCGTGGACGCGGATGGACGGGCGCGCAGCGTGGTGGCCACGCGCGAGCCCACCGACCCGAATCACGACCTCTGGTGGGCGCACACGGGCGCGGGGGGCGGCAACTTCGGCATCGTGACCCGCTACTGGTTCCGCTCCCCCGGCGCCGCGGGCGACCACCCCACCACGCTGCTCCCGCGCGCTCCGGAGTCGGTCACGACGTTCAGGGCCGAGTGGAACTGGAGCGACATCGACCGGACCTCCTTCGTTCGACTCCTCCGCAACCATGGGAGCTGGTGCGAGCGCAACAGCGACCCCGGCTCCCCGAACGCTTCCCTCTGGACGCTCCTCGAGCTGCACCGCGCGCAGTTCGGAAAGCTCATCGTCCGCGGCGTGAGCACCGCCGGCGACGCGGCCGAGCGGCAGGTGCACGAGCATCTCGCGGCGCTGAGCGATGGGATGATCGCGCCTACGGGACTGGAGGTGGCGCGGATGTCGTGGCTCGAGTTCGCGCTGAACCCGTTTCCCGACCTGTTCACGATGCCGCCGGATGGGGTGAGCACCAAGGGGAAGGACGCGCTGCTTCGGAGGCGGCTCGACGACCGCCAGATCGCGGTGGCGTACGACTTCCTGACCACCCCCGAGCACGACATCTTCGGTGGCATGCTGGGTCTCGCGACGTACGGTGGCCGGATCAACACGGTGGCCCCCGATGCGACCGCGTCCGTGCAGCGCGATGCGATCCTCGACATCGCGTGCACCACGGGCTGGCTCGACCCGCGCGAGGAGGAGAAGAATCTGGCATGGGTGCGCGCGTTCTACCGGGAGCTGTTCGCGGAGAGCGGCGGCGTGCCCGTGCCGGGGGAGGGGGCTGCCGGGTCGTTCATCAACCACCCCGACCCCGACTTCGCGGACCCGGTGCTGAACACGTCGGGGGTGCCCTGGCACAGGCTGTACTACCAGGACAACTACCCGCGCCTGCAACGGATCAAGACGCGGTGGGATCCGCGGAACGTGTTCCGGCATGCACTGTCCATCGAACCGGAGAACGGCAGATGATCCAGCTCTACGACGCGGAGAAGGGAACGCGCCTCGCGACGATCAGCGAGGAGCAGCTACGGAAGCTCATCGATGAGCTCGAGGAGGAATCCGCGACCGATCAGGACTACTATCTCACCCCGGCGACGATCGACATGCTCGAGGCCGATGGCGCCGATGCCGAGCTGGTGCGGCTGCTCAGGGATGCGCTCGCCGGCCGGGAAGGAATGGACGTTCGCTGGGCGCGCGAGTAGGCGCACGTCGCGTACGGATCGAACGGGGAGCCCGCCGTGACGACGCCATTCGAAGGCCGCTACGCCAGGGAGTTTCTCGCCGGCTGGGGCGCGATGGACTTCAACGGTCACATGGCGAACACCGCCTACCTGAACGTGGCGGCCGACGTACGGATGGCATTCTTCTCGGAGCATGGCTTCCCGCCGAGCGAGTTCCGGCGGCTCGCGATCGGCCCGGTGATGCGGAAGGAGGAGCTCGAGTACTTCCGCGAGGTCGGGCTGCACGACACCGTGACGGTGAC
>CAMLHT010000233.1 GCA_946479895.1 uncultured Gemmatimonadota bacterium
CGGGCGGAATCCCAGTGATCACCCCAGCAGACGCTCCCGAGCACGATTCTGCGTACGTCCCTTCGCACGCCCCTTCGCACGCCCCTTCGCACGCCCCTTCGCTTCCGCACGCCGCGCACGCCCCTTCTCCCACAGATCAATCCGTTCCCCCCCTCCTCCAGCTCCGTCGCACTTACCTCATGTTCGAGCACGAGAACGGCGTCGTGCTCATCGACCAGCACTCCGCCCACGAGCGCGTGCTGTTCGAGCGATTCATGGGCGTGCTGGAGCGCGGTGATGCCCCCTCCCAGCGTCTGTTGTTCCCCCTGACGCTGCACCTGTCGGGCGCCGAGGCCGAGGCCTTCGAGTCGTATCGCGAGACCTTCGTCCGGCTTGGCTTCGAGATCGAGGGCTTCGGTGGCAACACGCTCGCCGTCAGCGCCGTGCCGATGCCGCACGCGCGCTTCGACGCCGAGCGCTGCCTCCGCGACACGCTGGCGACGATCGCCGGTGATCGCCAGCCGTCGTCAGCGGCGAAGCACGAGCACCTCGCCGCCACCGTCGCGTGCAAGGCGGCCATCAAGGCCGGCCAGGAGCTGTCGCCGGCCGAGATGCGCGCCCTCTTCATCGCCCTGCGCGACACCACCCTCCCCGCGCACGACGTGCACGGCCGGTCGACCATCGTGCAGGTTTCCTGGGACGAGCTTGAGCGCCGCTTCGGCCGCCGCTGAATTCGTTCCCGTCATCTGCGGTCCCACCGCGGCCGGGAAGTCGGAGATCGCGATGCGGCTCGCGCTCGCGACCGGACGCTCGCTGCTGGTGGCCGATTCCCGGCAGGTGTACCGTGGCTTCGACGTCGGCACCGCGAAGCCGACGGCGGCGGAGCAGGCGCAGGTGCGACACCTCGGCATCGACGTCGCGGAGCCCACCGAGCGATACTCCGCCGCCCAGTGGGCCGCGCTCGGCGCGTCGGCGCTCGATGCCGGCCAGCCCTGGCCGATCGTCGTGGGCGGGACCGGCCTGTACCTGCGCGCCCTGTTCGACGGACTGTTCGAGGAGCCCGCCCTCGACGCGGGGCGGCGAATGGCCGTGCTCGACTGGCTCGATGCCCGGCCGACCGAGGAGCTCCGCCGCTGGGTGACCCGGCTCGACCCACCGAGGTCCGCGCTTGGTCGGACGCAGCTCATTCGGGCGATCGAGGTCGCGCTCCTCACCGGCTCGCGCATCAGTGACCTCCACGCGACCCGCGCCACCGGCTCCCGTTGGCGGGCGAGATATCTTGTAGTCGATCCCGGCCCAGCGCTGCACGACCGGATTGCCCGGCGATTCGATGCGATGATCGAGGCCGGATGGCTGGACGAGGTGCGCGCGCTGCGCGAGCGGGTTCCGGACGACGCGCCGGCGTGGAAGGCGAGCGGATACCGCGCGCTGCGCGATGTCGTGGATGGAGCGATGAGCCTGGACGAAGCGAGGGAGCGGATTCTGATCGAGACCCGTCAGTACGCGAAGCGGCAGCGCACCTGGTTCCGGCATCAGCTGCCGGCCGATCGCACGTTCCGGGTGAATCCGGCAACGGATGACCTCCAGGCGGCCATCGACGCCTGGTGGGGCGGAGCAGGCGCGTGAAGATCGGAATCACCTGCTATCCCACATACGGGGGCTCGGGGGCGGTGGCCACCGAGCTCGGCGTCGCGCTGGCGAAGCTGGGGCACGAGATCCACTTCGTTACGTACAAGCAGCCCTTCCGGCTGCCGCCCTTCACGCCGCGGGTCTACTTCCATGAAGTGGACGTCGGCCGGTATCCGCTCTTCGAGTACCCGCCGTACGACCTGGCCCTCGCGGTGCGCATGCACGAGGTCGTCCTCAGCCACGGCCTCGACCTGCTCCACTGCCACTACGCGATCCCGCACGCCACGAGCGCGTGGATCGCGCGGGAGATGCTCGAGCGCACCGGCTCGTACGTCCCCGTCGTCACGACACTGCACGGCACCGACATCACGATCGTCGGCCAGGATCCGAGCTACCACGCGATCACCAAGTTCTCGATCGAGAAGTCGGACGGCCTGACGGCGGTGTCGTCGTTCCTCCAGCAGGAGACGCTCAACACCTTCGGCTGCACGGCGTGTCGCATCGAGGTCATCCCCAACTTCATCGATCCGGAGATCTACAACCGGACCAAGTACACGTCGGTGTTCGACGAGCAGGTCGGCCGCGGCACGCGCGTGCTGATGCACATCTCGAACTTCCGGCCGGTGAAGCGGATTCCCGACATCCTCCAGGTCTTCGCCCGCGTGGTGAAGCGGGTGCCGTCGGTCCTCGTGATGGTCGGCGACGGCCCGGAGCGCCTCGACGCCGAGCAGCTCGCCCGCGATCTCGGCATCGACGACAAGGTGTTCTTCCTCGGCAAGATCGACGCGGTCGCCCCGCTGCTGGCCGGCGCGGACCTGTTCCTCATGACGTCCGACCGCGAGTCCTTCGGCCTCGGCGCGCTCGAGGCGCTCGCCTCCGGCGTCCCGGTGATCGGGGCGAACGTGGGCGGCCTGCCCGAGGTGGTGCGGTCCGGGGAGACCGGGTTCCTGACCGGCGTCGGGGACGTGGAGTCCATGGCCGACGCGGCGATCGACCTCCTGCTCGACGACGCGAAGTGGCAGCGCGCCAGCGCGCTCGCGGCCGAAGACGCCCGCGCCCGCTTCTCGCAGGCCGAGATCGTGCGTCGGTACGAGGAGTTCTACACGTACGCGATCGACATCACGACGCGCCGGCGGGCCAGGCGCGTCTCCATCGAAACTCCCGTCACCTCCACGTAATGCTACTTCAGGCAGCCGCCGCGGCCCCCGCGGACCTCGGCGTCGGACACGCCCTCATCCTCGGGATCGTCGAAGGGCTGACGGAATTCCTCCCCGTCTCCTCCACCGCCCACCTGGACCTGGCCCGCCACGCCCTGCGCCTCCAGCCCACCGACTACATCAAGAGCTTCGAGATCATCATCCAGCTCGGCGCCATCCTGTCCGTGGTCGTGCTCTACTGGAAGAAGTTCTTCAACTGGGAGCTGCTGGCGAAGCTGGTCGTCGCCTTCATCCCGACCGGCATCCTCGGGCTGACGCTGTACAAGATCATCAAGGGCTACCTGCTCGGGAACATGACGGTGATCCTCGCCGCGCTGATCGTCGGCGGCGTGCTCCTCATCATCTTCGAGCGATACCACGACCGGGCCGACAGCGAGGTGGATTTCTCGGAGATCACCTATAAGCGCGCCCTCCTCATCGGCCTGTTCCAGTCGGTGGCGATGATCCCCGGCGTCTCCCGCTCGGCGGCGACGATCGTCGGCGGCTCGATGATCGGCATCAGCAAGCGGACCATCGTCGAGTTCTCGTTCATGCTGGCCGTGCCCACCATGGCGGCGGCCACGCTGCTCGACCTGCTGAAGAACTACGAGAATCTCTCCACCAACTTCCCGGCGCTCGCGGTGGGCTTCGTGGTCAGCTTCATCACGGCGATCGTGGCCATCAAGTCGTTCCTCGCCTTCGTGAAGAAGAAGGCGTTCAGCGCGTTCGGCTGGTACCGCATCGTGCTGGCGGTCGTGTTCTTCTTCCTCTTCGTGCGATGAAGGATCGTCATCCTGAGCGAAGCGAGGGATCTGCTTCACGACGGAAAGCAGATCCCTCGCTGCGCTCAGGATGACCCATGACTATCCGGCCGCCGCGGAGCTCGAACGCCTCCTCGACCTCCCGAGCGTCGAGATCTTCGAAGAGGTCGGCTCGACCCTCGACCTGGCGCATGAGCGCGCGGCGACGGGCGCGCCGGCGGGCACCCTGATTCTCGCCGAGGCCCAGACGGCCGGACGCGGGCGTCAGGGGCGGGCCTGGAGCTCGGAGCCCGGTGCCGGCATCTGGTGCACCCTGATCGAGCGGCCCGCTGATCGATCCGCGCTCGACGTCCTTTCGCTCCGGATCGGGCTCGGTATCGCGCAGGCCCTCGAGCCGCTGATCCACGAGCCGCTGGGGCTCAAGTGGCCCAACGACGTCTACCGCGGCGGCCGGAAGCTGGCCGGCATCCTCGTGGAGGCCCGCTGGCGGGGCGAGGAGCCGGACTGGGTGGCCATCGGCGTGGGCCTCAACTGTCACCCGCCGGGCGACCAGCCTAACGCCGTGGGACTCGATGGCTCCGGCGTCTCGCGAAACGCGGCGTTGTTGGCGATTGTTCCGGCACTCCGTCGCGCGGCTTCCGCCACGGGACGGCTCACCTCTACAGAGCTTCAGGACTTTGCGGCCCGTGACGTCGCCCGTGGGCGCCGGATCGTGGCGCCGATCGCGGGGATGGTGCAGGGGATCACCGCGGCGGGCGCCCTGATCGTGGAGACTGTCGCCGGGCGCGAAACCATCCAGGCCGGCTCGCTGGTCTTCGAAGGAAATCCATGATCCTTGTTTTCGACGTCGGAAACACCGAAACGACCATCGGGCTCTTCACGGCCGAGATGCTCCGCGCCCACTGGCGGGTGATCACGAGCGTCCCGCGGACCTCCGACGAGTACGGCATCCTCATCGGCAACCTGCTCCAGCGCGGCGGCTACGAGATCAACAGCGTGGACGGCGTCGCCATCGGGTCCGTCGTGCCGTCCGTAACGGCGCCACTCCTCGAGGCGTGCGCCCAGTACCTCCCCGTCAGCTCGGCGGTGGTGGTGGACGCGAAGGCCGGCCTGCCGATCAAGCTCGACGTGGACGAGCCGCTGACCGTCGGCGCGGACCGCATCATCAACACCCTCGCCGCCAGCCGCATGTTCGGGCGCGACTGCATCGTCGTGGACCTGGGAACGGCGACGACGTTCGATTGCATCACCGCCGAGGGGATCTTCATCGGCGGGGTGATCGCCCCCGGCGTGCAGACCTCCGCCGACACGCTCACCCGCCGGACGTCCAAGCTCCCGGCGACGGAGCTCGTGGTCCCGCAGCGGGCCATCGGCCGCCGCACGGAGGACTGCATCCGCTCCGGCGTGATGTTCGGCGCCGCCGACTCGATCGACGGCATGGTGCGGCGAATCAAGGAGGAGTGGCCGCACCGCGAAACGCCCCTCGTCGTGGCCACGGGCGGGTTCGCCGAGGTGTTCGGCAAGCTCTGCAAGGAGTTCGACCGGGTGGAGCCGCACCTGACGCTCCAGGGGCTCCAGATGGCCCACGCGCTCCTTTCGGCGGCGCCTGCCGACGACCTCAACCAGGCGAACCGTCTGTCGAAGCTCCGCGGTCGTTAAGTCTTTCCCTTACAACAGCTTACGCATGCTTCCGTCGAGGCCCTCCGGGGCCTTGACTGGTTTTTGGGGGTCATCTAGAATGCGCGTTGTTAGCACTCAGGGGTGATGAGTGCTACTGTTCAATTCTCACTCAACTCACACGCTGATTTCATAGCACGGGAGGAACACCGAATGGCCACAAAGACCTCATCGTCGGTCAAGGTTGCGCCGCTGGCGGACCGGGTCGTCGTCAGGGCGCTGGAAGAGACGGAATCGATGCGCGGCGGGTTGTACATCCCCGACACGGCGAAGGAGAAGCCGCAGCAGGGCGAGATCGTCGCCGTTGGCCCGGGCCGGTTCGACGAAGGCAAGCGCGTCCCGATGGACGTGAAGGTCGGCGACAAGGTGCTGTACGGGAAGTACAGCGGCACCGAGGTCACCCTCGATGGCGAGCAGTATCTGATCCTCCGCGAGTCGGACGTGCTCGCCGTGATCAACTGAGCCACCGAGCCACCGACATCAGGACCCAACTAAATCAACTAAGGATTCTCATATGGCTGCCAAGGAACTCCATTTCAACGTCGAGGCGCGCGCGGCTCTCAAGCGCGGCGTCGACCAGCTCGCGGAAGCGGTGAAGGTCACCCTCGGCCCCCGCGGCCGGAACGTCGTCATCGACAAGAAGTTCGGCGCGCCGACCGTCACCAAGGACGGCGTCACCGTCGCCAAGGAGATCGAGCTCTCCGATC
>CAMLHT010000234.1 GCA_946479895.1 uncultured Gemmatimonadota bacterium
TACGATGTCACTCCGTGCGTTGATGTCACGCGTATCGACGAAGTCGTTACAGCAACCCGGCTTGACATGGATGTCTGGGTACGTGACAACGGCACAATGCCCGACAGCCAGTGTGGCGCCTTTGCGACCACGGTGAAGCGCACCGTGCTTGTAGGTCCTGGTCGGAGTCCTGTCTTCGCCGTTCGCTTTGGAACGCTCACGGCCGAGTCGCGAGATCACTGATTGTCTGAGGGCCCCCAAGGGTGGGTCCGAGCTCAGGCTGACAGTCTCAGTGAGGGTATAGGACACCTCATAGGCTCTCCCCCGTGCGTCGAGCCCTACGAGTGGTCTTCATCGCATTTGTACATCGACTGGCGGGTGGACCTCAACGCATTCGACAGACACCCGGACTGCGGCAAACTTGTTCTCGCAGGTCCGCAAGGAGGTACTCTATGAAGCGCATTGCGATGATCATTCCGGCTTGCCTCATGGTCTCGTCGTTGGCGGCGGGTCAGACCATCGAATCGTCGGTGGCTGAGCTGGTTTCGGACGATTGGACGATCAGTGCCCGAGCGTTCCAGCGCCTGAGCCGGACTCCCGGAGCATGGGAGCGTGCTGAAGTGGCTGCAGGTTTGCTTCGCGCCTACGATCGAGCAAATCGGACGGTCGCTGAAACCTTCCGCAAGTCGGGTGGAAAGCTGGGCGTTTCCGATGTCTACGGCGAAGAGTTCGGCGAACACCTGAGCCAGCTATTCAACACATGTCGGCGTGTATGCGAGCGGCAGGCGTTGCTGCACCAGATGCTGGGTGAAACGGTGCCCGGCTCGATTCTTCGTCGCCATACCTACGAGCTGCTTGGAGCGTATGGTGTGTCCACTTTCTCCATCGAGCAGCGCATGCTCATCGACAGCGCATTTGCGGTTGGCGCGAGGGATCCGGAATGGCCTGTACGCGATGCCGCACTTCGCTCCATCGGGACATTCGTGCGGACGGACCCCGCGCTTACACCGGCAAGGCGGGCGGTCCTTCGGCAAGCAGTGGTTCGCGCTGCGGCCGACCCTCAGCTGCAGGTGCGCATGACGGCCGCTCGTCGTTTGGCAGACCTCGGTGGACCTGAAGAACTGGCACTTCTTCGCCAGATGGCTGATTCCGATCAACTGCAGGTGATGCGACAAGGGCGTACGGTGTTCCCCGTTCGCGAGCTCGCGACTTCAGAATTGGCCCGCATAAGGAAGCCTTAGCCGGTGTTCTTGGCCCCACCGCACCGGCGTTGACACACGGGATTCTGCATTCCCTGGCGCCTCAGGACGAAAGCGAGGGAGGATGTCACGGCGTAAGGGGGAAGTGCTGACGAGGGCGTGCTGGAGATCGTGCGAAGGGCGTGCGAAAAGGGCGTGCGAAGAGGGCGTGCGAGCAGGGGCGTGCGAGCAGGGCGTGCAAACTGCCGTCGTAGGTGATGCGCACCTTGGTCCAGGAAAGTCACCCGGTGGGGCGCGTCATCGTGAAGCGGCCGGCGCCGACCGTTGATCGGTATTGAAGCGCGTACCACGTGCCACGAACCGTGTCGGTGGTCAGCACGCCGCGCATGCGCATCAGGAACCCGGGACGGTCCGTCTCGAAAGTGATCTCGACAGAGTCCTCCGCCGTGAAGCCGGCGAAGACGGCGGGGACGCGGTTGCCCGAGGGATTGAAGCCGAGCGCCGGGAGATCGGCGATATAGGTGCCGTAATTCGTCGGGACGCCGATAGCGCCGCGCGGGGCGTTCACGGCGCGGTTCGGCAGGAGAGTCATCGCGCCCCGCGCCGATGGCGGCGTCGGCTCGCCGGCGCCGTGTGGGCTGAATTCCACCGCGAGCTCCCACTGCCCGGCGAGCTGCGACGCGCGGCGCTCCCAGCGGGCGTCGCGGATGACGGAATCGCGGCAACCGCCGGCGAGCAGGACGAGCACCACGATCCGTCTCATGGAGCGGCGGCAGCGGCGGCGCGCCCCTCAGCCTCGCCTGCGGCGTCATGGTGCATCCGGTCCTTCAGCCGAAGCGCGCGGCCGATGCGATAGGGAACGGCGGTCACGACCACACTGGTCCGGAAGAGGAAGGCAGTGCGGATGAACAGCGACGTCTTGTTGTGCAGCAGGTGCCCCCACCAGCTCCGGGGCACGATCTCCGGAACCACGATGGTGACGAGGTCCGCCGACCCTCCCGCCGTCAGCTCGTCCACGTAGGCAACGAGCGGCTTGAGGATGGACCGGTACGGCGAGACGAGGACGACCAGCTCGACGCCGATGTCCCACGCTGCCCAACGCTGCTTCAGCTCCTCGCCGCTGCCCGGCTCGACCTCCACGTACACCGCGCGCACGTCGCCGGATATCGTCGTGGCGTACACCAGCGCCCCGGCCGACGGTTTCGTGATCCCGTTCACGGGCACGACGACCGTATGGTGCAGGAAGAGCAGCGGCGCATGGCCGGCATACGCCACCTCGGCGGCGAAATGCTCGTAGTGACGATGTATCCGCCGCAGCACCAGGATGATCGCCGGTACGATCAGCACGACGATCCAGGCCCCCTCCGTGAACTTGGTCACGACCTGCACGATGGTGACCGCCGCCGTGGCGACGGCGCCGATCCCGTTAAGCCATGCGCGCCATCGCCAGCCGGGCCCCCTTCCCTGCCGCCAGTGCACCACCATGCCGAGTTGTGACAGGGTGAAGCAGAGGAAGACGCCGATGGCGTAGAGCGGAATGAGCGCGCTGGTGTCGCCGCGAAACAGCCAGACCAGCAGCGCGGCGAAGAGCGCGAGCCAGATGATGCCGTTGGAGAACGCGAGCCGGTCGCCGCGGGCACCGAACTGCCGCGGCATGTAGCCGTCGCGGGCGAGGATGCTCGCCAGTCGCGGAAAGTCCGCGAATGCGGTGTTCGCGGCGAGGACGAGGATCGCGAACGTGGCGTACTGGAGGACGAAATACGCCGCGCCGCCGCCGAAGATGTGGCGGCCGAGCTGCGACAGCACCGTCTCGTGCCCGGTGGGCATGACCTGGAAGTGTCGCGCGAGATAGCTCGTACCGATGAAGAAGGTCGCCAGGATCGCCGCCATCCACCCCAGCGTCGACGCGGCGTTGCGCGAGCTCGGCGCCCTGAACGCGCCGACGCCGTTGGAGATCGCCTCGGTGCCGGTCATCGCCACGCACCCCTCGGCGAAGGCGCGGAGGATGAGAAAGACCATCGCGAAGCCCGCCGCCGGGGGGACGCCGCGGGCCGCCGATACCGGGTCCACACGCGGCGCGCCGCTCGCGGGTGCCAGGTCGAGGCCCGTCATCCCATGCCACGCCCCCATGCCGATGAGCCCGAGCATCATCGCGATGAACACATAGGTGGGCACGCTGAACGCGATGCCGGATTCGCGAACTCCGCGGAGGTTCACGATCATCAGGATCGCGATGCATCCGAGGCCGATGCCTACCGTGTGCGGCACCAGCGCCGGGTACGCCGACGTGATCGCCGCCACGCCGCCGGAGATCGAGACGGCCACCGTGAGGATGTAGTCGGTGAGCAGCGCGGCGGCGGCGACGAGCCCGGATCGCACGCCGAGGTTCTCCCGCGCCACCGTGTAGGAGCCGCCGCCCTGGGGATAGGCGAAGATCGTCTGCCGGTAGGAGAGCGCCACGAGGACGAGCAGCCCCACGATGACCAGCGAGATCGGAACGACGTATCCGAGCGCGGCCGTGCCCAGCACCGCCAGGACGATCAGGGTCTGCTCGGTGGCGTACGCCACCGACGAGATCGCGTCAGACGAGAGCACCGCGAGCGCGGTCTTCCGGTTCAGGCGCTCGTGCTCGATGCGGTCGGATGGAAGCGGACTGCCGAAGAAGAGGCGCTTGACGCGCTGGTAGGTCGTGGCCATGGGCGCACGCTACCCACGGGCGCGTCAGGACCGCATGAGGACCGAGGCGTTCTCCGTTAAGAATCCATCAAGATCGAGCGCCGGAAGCCGCAGCGTGAAGGCGCTCCCGCCTCCTGTTCGGTCGGCGTACGAAAGGCTCCCGCCCTGCAGCTCGGCCAGGCCGCGCGCGATCGACAGCCCGAGTCCCACTCCCCGGGTATCGGGGGCCATCCCCTGCGGCCGATAGAACGGATCGAAGATCCGCTCGCGCTCCGCCTCGGACACGCCGGGCCCGCGATCGGCGACGGTGAAGGTGAGCCACTCTCCCTCGCGCTTCACCAGCAGGTCGATGTCGCGATCCGGCGGCGTGTACTTGAGGGCGTTCTCGATGAGATTCACCAGGACGCGGAGGGTGTGCGTGAAATCGAAGCGGCCGAACAGGAGCGGATGACCCGGGTCGAGCGTCACGTTGATCCGCCGGCCCCGGCTCGCGCCCATGACCTGCTGGAGCGCGGCGCCGACGAGGTCCTCGGCCTCGTTGGGCTCGATGCTCACGGCAAGGTTGCCGCTGTTGATCCGGGAGAAGTCGAGCAGATCGTCCACGAGTCCGGAGAGGCGGTCCGCTTCGGCCTCGATCACCTCGGCGCGCTCGTCGCCCCCGGCCGCGAGGTCGTGCGCGAGCGCCTTGATGGTGGTGAGCGGCGTCCGCAGGTCATGCGACACGGAGGCGACGATCGCCTCCCGCCGGCGAGCCCGCTCGGCGCCGGCGCTCTCGCGGCGGGCCCGCTCGAAGAGCTGGGTGACCACGACCCCCATGGCGAGGAAGGCCAGGAGCACGAGCCAGTCGAGCGGCTTGTCCACGACGAACGTGTCGTAGGGAAGGACGAAGAACCAGTCGAACGAGGCGAAGGCCAGCAACGCGATGGAGAGCCCGGCGCCGCGGCCCGCCTGCGCCCCCGCGCCCACCACCACGAGGAGGAAGCCGATGGCCACGTGGGCGTCGTTCAACTGCTCGCGAAACGGAAGCATCACGGCGGTGACCGCGCCAAGCGCCACGACCCAGGTCGCGACGGGGAGCAGGGCCGCCAGCGCCCGGCGCCCGCCGGTCATTCGCCGGCCTCGAAGCGATAGCCCACGCCCGGCTCGGTGACGATGATGCGCGGCCGCACGGGGTCGGCTTCGATCTTCCGCCGCAGGCTGAGGATGTGCACGCGCAGGTTCTGCTGCGCGTCGCCGTACGCGCGACCCCAGACATCCGCGTAGAGCTGCCGGTGCGTGATCGTCCGGCCGGCGTGGCGGGCGAGCGCACGCAGCAGTTGCCACTCGGTCTTTGTGAGGTGAATGGGCGCCTCGTTCCTGATCAACGCAGGCTTCGCGAAGTCGATCCTGACGGCGCCGATGCAGAGGGGCGCCGGACCCAGCTCCGGCGACGGAATGCGCGAGCGCCGCAGCGCGGCACGGATGCGGGCCTGGAGCTCGACGGTGCTGAACGGCTTGGTGACGTAGTCATCGGCGCCGGCATCGAGCAGGGTCGCTTGCTCCTGCGGCGATTGCCTGGCGGAAAGGACGATGATGGGCGCCGCCGACCAGGCACGAATCTCCCGGCACACGGCTTCGCCTTCCATGTCGGGGAGGCCGAGGTCGAGGATGACGAGCTGGGGGCGCTTCGCGGCGGCGGCATCGATCCCCTCCCGCCCCGTCGCCGCCTCGATCACGGAGCCGATCGCGCCTTCCACCGCGTTGCGCACGACCCGGCGGATCGGCGGTTCATCGTCGATGACGAGGACGAGATCGTGTCCTGAAGTCGCTGGCGACACCCCGCAAACCTACCGGGTCCGTTCTGCGTCCGCAGGCTCAGGTCAGTCAGGAAACCTTTTCGTGATTTCGGAGAGATAGCGCTTCAGCGTCGCGTCGTAGCCGAGGATGAAGCGCGAGGCGAAGCGGAAGACGGGGTTGAAGATCTTCCCGTCCTCGGTGATGCGCACCGTGGTCCGGCCCCCTTCCGCCGGCGCGAGGTCGAAGGTCCAGGTGCCGCCGAAGGGAAGGTCTGGATCGTC
>CAMLHT010000235.1 GCA_946479895.1 uncultured Gemmatimonadota bacterium
CCTCGACGAGATAGCGGATCCGCTCCGCCAGGCAGTACGTCTTGCCGGCGCCCGGGCCTGCGAGCACGAGTACCGGTCCAAACTCCGCTTCGATTGCCTGCCTTTGCGACTCCGACGGGACGAGCATCGCCGGAAGCTACGGAGTGTGTCGCCCCATAGGCTACCGTTTCCTTGCCTCCAGGATCATTCGGCCCGCAGCGCCCGCACGGGATTCAGGCGTGTCGCTCGCCACGCTGGCAGGGCGGCCGCCACGACTGCCACCACGAGCAGCACCACCGAAACGAGCGCCAGCACAACAGGGTCGCGAGCGTCCGTCGCGTACAACATCGATTCGATCAACCGGCTGAGGCCGAGGGCGATGGCAACGCCGAACACCACGCCAGCTCCGACGGTCTTCACTCCAGCCGCGACGACCAATGATCCGATCTCCGCGCGTTGTGCGCCAAGCGCCATCCGAACGCCGAGCTCGTGCGATCGCTGGGTCACCGAAAAGGCGATCGAGCTGTACACTCCGATCGAGGCGACGATGAGCGCCAGCAGTCCAAACATGGTGAACAAGGTTGCGCCGATCCGCCAGGGCCCGTACTGCCACTCGAGGTTCAAGGCCAGAGTCGACGTTTCCGGACGACTCCCGGGCAGAACCTGTCGGACGATCGACATTATCTCCGCCCGGATTCTCGCGGTGTTCTCCGGGGTAGTTCCGACCACGATCGTGTACGGCTCCTGCGCGTACGCAGGCGCCTGCGCCATCGGGACGAAGTATTGCAGCTTCGTCCCCTCGATGACCTTGTCGCGCCGAACGTCCTTGGAGACGCCGACGACCGTGGTGCATGGCGCGGTGGGTGAAGCAATGTGCACGCAGGCCCCAATGGGATCGCGCCGGCCCCAGATGAATCGGGCCGTCGGTTCGGTCACGACCATCACGGGTGGCGCCCCTCTTACATCGCTCGCGTTGAACGCGCGACCCGCGATCATCGACACGCCGGTCGCGGCGAAATACTCCGGCGTCACCGCAAGAAAGGTTGGCGGGCCGCCCTCGTTGCGCGGCATGGAGTCACGCCCCGGAACGTAGAAGCGCTCGGCGGTGATCCCGCCCATTGGCGGCAGGTTCGACAAGGCCGCGGCTCGGACTCCGGGCAATTGTGCAATCCGCTCGCGCGCCGCGACGAAGCCGGCGTCCATTTCGCCCTTCGGAATGAGGCGTTGTCCCGAGTTGATCCCCACGGTGATGACGCCCCGGATGTCGTAGCCGAGGTCGAGGTCGTTGACCGCCTTGAGGCTGCGCACGAAAAGTCCGGCGCCTGCAAGGAGCACGACGGTGAGCGCGGCCTGGGCGACGATCAGACTGGACCGGGCACGCGACCTGTGTGCGCCGCCTTCGCGCGCGCCGCCACGCATTGCCGAGAGCAGGTCGAGACTGCCCGCGCGCACGAAGGGAAGAATTCCCGTCGCCGCTCCCGTGGCAATGGTGATCCCGATGGTGAAGAAGCCGAGGCGCCAGTCGAGCGGCGCGGTTGCCCATTGGGCCGTCGGGAAGAGCAGGTGACGCATCAGCAACGCGCCCCATGTCGCGACGAATAGTGCCGCGGTGCCTGCGATGAGCGACAGGACGGCGCTCTCCGTAATCAGAAGGGCGGCGAGCCTCGCGCGGGAAACACCGAGCGCCACACGCACAGCGATTTCACGGCGCCGTTCCATGGCGCGAGTGAGCAGCAGGTTCGCGACGTTCGCGATCGCGATGAGGAGCACCATGAGCGTCACGCCGGCGAGACGCAGGGCAATCGCGACTCCGGGGCTTTTTGGCCCCGGACCGCGTCCGCCGATAATCGATCCGGTCGACAGTGTCGTCTGGGTCGCAAGACGATCGTCGACGGCTCGATGCAGCCCGTAGGTGGCGTAGTGCAGGAACTCCGTATCCGTCAGTCCGTTGAGCCGGGTGACGACGAACATGTTGCTTCCATTCCGCTCATCCCACCAACGGCCCGAGGTGGCAGTCGTGCGGGCGCTGGCCGTCCGCCAGACGTCCATCGGCATGGCATCCACGCCGTTGAATCCCGGCTGGGCGATTCCGAGCACGGTAAAGTCCCGCCGCCCGAGCCGTATCGTCTTCCCGACGATCGTGGTGTCCCCGCCCAGTTGCCGCCGCCAAAAACGATATGAAAGCACGGCGGCGAGACGCGGGGTTCGCACGTCCAGTTCTTCCGGCGTGAAAAACCTCCCGCGAAATGGGCGCACGCCAAGGACACCGAAGTAGTCCCCGACGACGCTCGAGACCCACACTTCGGGAGCGTCGTCCGCCGTTCCCATCGGCAACTGCGTCATTTCGAACGCGGCCAGCTTCGCCTTACTGCCGAGGGCATCCTGCATGTCGGCGACTTCGGCGTAGTTGAAGGACGCCCGGGTGAAGTCCGGCGCCGGTGGCAGCGATTTGTAGAAGCCGTACAACCTGCGAAGGGCCGCCGGATCGTGTACGCCAGCCGGTGGTTTGAGAAGCAGCGCGTCCAGCATCGAGAAGATCGCCCCGTTGGCGCCGATGCCGAGGGCGAGGGTCACCACGACCATGGCCGACAGCCCGGGGGCGCGGCGCATCCCGCGCCACGCCAGGCGGACGTCGCCCCGGATCATGTCCAGCCATTCGGTCCTGTTCCGCCGGGCCTCGAGGCGCCGGTCGATCTCGCGCATCCGCGCCCGGTACGTCTCCCGGTCCCCGAACTCCCGCTCGGCCTCGGCCCGGGCTTCGACCTCGGTGCGGCCGCGGGCGACCAGGTCGGCCACGCGCTCGTCGAAGTGAAAGCGGAGCTCCGCGTCGAGGTCCCGGTCGATGCTGGGGCGCCAGAAGGTGAGGTAGCGGCGCCAGGCCGGCTCCCGGTGATGGCTCACGTGGTGGCCTCCTGCGGCCTGAGGGCGATGACGCCCGCCACCGCCGCCACGTACTGCTCCCAGCCCGCCTGCTCGGCCCTGAGGGCGCGCCGGCCCGGGGTGGTCAGCCGGTAGAACTTGGCCCGCTTGCCCTTGTCGGAGGTCCCCCAGTACGACTCGACCCAGCCGCGCTCCTCCATGCGGTGGAGGGAGGTGTAGAGGGCGCCGTCGAGGATCCGGAAGGACTGGGCGGAGCCTTCCCGGATGAACCGGGCGATGCCGTAGCCGTGGTTCGGGCCCCAGGAGAGGGCCTTGAGGACGAGGAGGTCCAGCGTTCCCTGGAGCAGGTCGAGCTCGGAAGTCGTCATGGCGGAGATTCTACCCTCAACGTTTGATTGAATCAACTGTTGAGGGTAGACACCGGCCGGGCCGCCACCGTTGCGGCTTGCCTGGAAACACTGGCCGGCCGGGCGCGCGGCCCGCCGAACCCGGGGGCCGGAGACTGGCCAAAAAGGGTTGCGGGACGCCCCTGAATTGGCCACTATCGCCCGCGTTATCTCACGGGAAAACCATGCTCGCCACACAGGTCCGTCAGAAAGACAGCGTCTACTACTTCGTCGCCTACCCGGCCGACGAGTTGCTGGAGAAGATCCGGTTCATCAGCCGCTTCTATGGAGAGGGCGAGCAGATCGCCCCCGAAGGGGCGCCCGACAACGACGAGATCGCCCAGTTCATCGCGAAGGTCGAGAAGTCGGATGCCGGCTTCCAGCGCGAGATGTCGAAGGCCAAGGTCAAGTCGATCAAGAACTTCTACGAGACGGCGATCAACCAGCCGCCCATCCCGGGCGCGGTGCTGCTGTTCACCAACGAGAAGCTCCAGTTCCGGTCGAACAGCCCCTCGGATATCGCGGGCCACCTCCAGCCGCCCAAGGGCAAGTTCCTCGTCATCGACGGCCAGCATCGCCTCGCCGCGCTCCAGTTCTACATGAACGAGCGCCCGAACGAGGCGGCGTCGATCCACGTGCCCTGCGTGATCTTCGACGGCAAGACCGAGGATTTCGCGACGGAGATGTTCGTCATCATCAACTCGACGCCGACGCGCATCAACAAGTCGCACCTGGTCGACCTGTACGAGAAGGTGAGCTGGGCCTCGAACGACAAGAAGTTCGCGGCGAAGATCGTCGACCTGCTCTACAAGGAAGGCGACAGCCCGCTGCGCTACCGCATCAACCGGCTCGGCGGACGCAGCAAGCAGGAGAAGTGGATCCTCCAGGCGGAGCTGTTCAACGAGATCCATCGCTGGGTCTCGGCCGACTGGCGCCGCATCGAGCGCGCCGGCGCCGACCAGCGCCAGGCGGAGAAGTTCTACGCGGTCGTCCGCGACTTCTTCAAGGCGGCCGAGGATGCGTGGGGCGACGCGTGGGGCGACTCGGACTACTTCGTGACGACGTCCGTGACGATCAAGGCGATGCTGCGCGTCGCCGCCGACCTCGCGGCGTCGGACGCCGAGCCGCAGGAAGGCCGCGTGCGCCGCTGGGCGAACCGCCTGTATCCCTGGGCCGAGATGATGAAGTCGTTCCGGTCGGAGGGCTTCTACGAGCGGTTCCCGGCGAAGGGGCAGGTCGAGCGCGTCGTGCGGATCCAGAAGGAGCTCGCGAAGGCGGCGAGCATCGAGCCGGCGCAGCGGAAGCGCGGTTAGCCAAGCTCACGGGTTCATTGCCCCAGTGGGTTACGCATGCTCGGAATGGGTGCGCATGCTCGGAATGAACTGTTGGGGTGTTTCACTCCGGTAATTCCGAGCATTCAGTCCGATTTCGAGCATGCGTAAACACCTTCGGCCGAGACCGGATTTGGAGCCCGGACCGGCCGACTGACTACTTCCGGATGGCTCTCTGAGCCGTCGCGCGAATCGGTGGCGGGCGGCGATGCCTGGTCGCCTGCTCGTAACCGTAGGCGAGCGAGATCAGCCTGCCCTCGCTCCATGCGCGACCGAAGAACGTCATGCCCGCCGGCAGCGTGTTGTCGCGCGTGTAGCCCATCGGCACCGTGATCGCCGGGAAGCCGGTCGTCGGCGAGAAGAGCTGGCTGTTGTCGCCGTGCGGCGTGTTGAGGTCGCCGATCAGGCGGGGCGGGTTGCTCCATGTCGGATAGACGAGCGCGTCGAGGCTCAGCGAGTCCATCGTCGACGTCACGGCCGTGCGCAGGCGCTCCTGCATCGCCTCGCGATTGCGGCAGCCCGGCTGCTGCGCCGGCGGCGGCGAGGAGTCGCGCATCCCGTTCATCAGGCGCACCTCGACCGACGGATGGAACGCGCGGCTGCGCACGACCTCGGCCACCGTCTTCACCGGCGCGCCCTCACCACGCGCCGCGAAGTAGGTCTCCAGGTCGTACCGGAACCGGCTGCAGCCACCGCCGCCGCGGAGCACGCGCTGGAGCGAGTCGATGCGGAACTCGACCACCGTGGCGCCGGCCTTCTGGAGGTCGGCGAGCGCCCGGTTGAACACGGCGACGACCTCGCTGTCGGTGGTCGGCGTCTCGTACGCCTGGCGGAGGATGCCGATGCGCGCGCCCTTCAGCCCGTCCTTCTTCAGGAACGTCCGGTAATCCTTCTCGCGGCGTGCGTCGGCCGGCGCGGTGACCGAATCGGCCGGGTCGGAGCCCACCACGACATTGAACACCTCGACGGCATCCGCCACCGTCCGCGCCATCGGCCCGGCGATGTCCGCCGCGGAGTTGAGCGGGATGACCCCGGCACGAGACGTCAGCCCCATCGTCGACCGGATGCCGACGAGCGCGTTGTGGGCCGAGGGACCGCGGATCGAGTTCCCCGTGTCCGAGCCCAGGCCGACTTCTCCCTCGTTCGCGGCGACCGCCGCCGCCGTGCCGCCGCTCGATCCCGCCGTCACGCGGTCGAGGGCGTACGGATTCTTCGTGTAGCCCGGGAGGATCGAGCTCACCGTCTCATACGGCGTGAACGCCCACTCGGCCATGTTCGACTTGGCGAGGACGATCGCGCCGGCGGCGCGGACCCGCGCCACCTGCGTGGCGTC
>CAMLHT010000236.1 GCA_946479895.1 uncultured Gemmatimonadota bacterium
GTGCGGCGGCGTCTGGCTGCACAACGACGTCGTGCTGCGCCTCCAGGTGGACGACAACCCTGAGCCGATCGCCGAGCTGCGAAGGCTCGTCGAGAAGGCGCCGCGCCGCAACTTCGCGGTGACGACCGCGGCTGAGGATCCCGCGTGCAGACCGTAGTACGGAGGCCGGAGGGCGGCGCGCGAGCTGATAGCAGACGGCGGGCACGGAGAGCCGACAGCCATCAGCCGAGCGGATAGCTTTCGGTATGGCAACTCCATCCCCATACCGATCTCTCCCGGCGGAAAAGCGCCTGGCGCTCGTCACTCACGTCATCAAGGCCAGCAGGGAAGGCCGCGCGATCATGGTCCAGCGCATGATGTCGCGCGGCGGCTTCCGCCCCATGACGCTCCAGCAGTGGCCGGCCGAGAAGCTGGCGGCCGAAGTCGTGCGCATGAAGGCCGAGTCGTCCAACGACGAGCTCGACCTGCTGCACCTGCTCTACGTGGAGCTCGAGCCGGCCATCCAGTCCACCTTCCTCGACGCGGCGGGCGTGAAGCACGAGAACGGGAAGATGGCCGACGACCTCAAGTCGCCATACGCCGACGCCGCCGGCGTGGAGCGCGGCGTCACGGCCGTTCGCGCGAAGCATGGCGAGGATGGCGAGCGTTACCTGCGGACACTGGCGCGATACGCGGCGCAGGACTGGCCGGGCATCGACGCGGCCGTCGCCGGCTAGGTCGCGAAGCGCTTCGCCGAGCGTTCCTTCGCGCGCTGCCGCTCGATCTCGCGATCGCGCGGTGGCGCCTTGATCTCGAGCGAATCGATGAGGCGTCGCGCCGACGCCGTCACTTCCTCCACGGCCAGGTTGAACGCGGCTTCGTTCGCCTTCGACGGCTTCGTGGTGCCGCTCAGCTTGCGGACGAACTGCAGCGCCGAGGCGCGGACCTCATCGTCGGTGGCGGGCGGCGCGAAGTTGGCGAGGACCTTGATGTTGCGGCACATTGGCGTCTCCTGATGGCTCCCTGATGTTAGAACCGGGGGCGCCCTTCGATCAACCCGGACAGCGAACGCATGGCCGCCTCCACGACGACGACCGTCCGGCTGATCCTCGCCGACCTCGAGCGCCGGGGCTCGAAGAAGAACCGCGACGGCATGGCCCGCTACGGCATCGTCGCGAAGAAGGCCTTCGGAGTCTCCGTCTCCGACCTGCGCGCCATGGCGAAGAAGATCGGGCACGATCACGGGCTCGCGGCGGCGCTCTGGAAGACCCGCTGGTACGAGGCGCGCCTGCTGGCCGTGTTCGTCGACGATCCGGCGAAGGTCACGTCGCGCCAGATGGACTCGTGGGCGAAGGGGTTCGAGAACTGGGCCGATTGCGACACCGCCTGCTTTCATCTCTTCGACAAGACTCCGTTCGCCTGGAAGAAGATCGAGCAGTGGAGCCGGAGTGACGCCGAGCTCGTGAAGCGCGCGGCGTTCGCGCTGCTTGCCAGCGTCGCGCTCCACGACAAGACGGAGAAGGATGCTCCGTTCGTGAAGTCGTTCCGGCTCATCGTCCGCGCCTCAGGCGACGACCGGAACTTCGTAAGGAAGGGCGTGAGCTGGGCGCTCCGCGGCATCGGCCACCGCAACCCGAAGTTGCGGGCGGCGGCCATGCGTATCGCCGGAGAGCTCGCACGGTCGGATGCAGCCTCGGCTCGATGGATCGGGCGGGACGCAATCCGCGACCTGGGCCGGCCGGCGCGGTCATCGAAGAAATGACGTATCGCCCGGCGGCGGGGCGCGGTATGGTTTCGCCATGACGACCCGATTCTCCCTCTCGATCTCCCTCGCGCTAGGCGTAGCCCTGCCGCTGGGCGCACAGAACGCCCCCGAGTTTCCGCCGGTGGTCGCACGACTGCTGAGGACCTATGCCGAGTCGCCGGACGGCGCCGGCTTCTTCGACGTTCGCGCCGCAGTGCCGGAGCTCAGGTCCACGGGACTCTGGGTCCGCTACGGGGACGACGGCAAGCCACCGGTTCGGATCGACCGGGCAACCGGTGTAGCGAAGGTCATCGGCCGGCCCGGCAGTGGCCCGAATGAGTATCGGCAGACTGCCGACATGGTCGCCGCACCCGATGGCATGATCGGCGTGCGAGACGTCGGACGCATGCTGCTGTTCTGGGTGGACGCGGCCGGTGTGCAGCGCCGCACCTGGTCCGTTCCGACCCCCGACAACATGCAGGGCAAGACCTTCGCCGACGGGATGGGCCGCGTCTACATCGGTCGCACGCCGGTCGACAGGGGAGTGTTCGGCGCGCCCTACGTCGTCCGTGTCGATTCCGCGCGGGGGCTTGTCGACACGATGCGGATTCCCTTCGAGCGGAGTCGCGCGTCCATGTGGTCCGTGCGAACGGCGAATGGCTCGACGCAATACTACGTGCAGTTCGCGCCCGCGCCTGACTGGGGCGTCGACCGCCAGGGGCGGCTCTACGCGTTCTGGTCCGACTCGAGCTTCATCCAGGTCGGCGACGGCAAGGCCATGAAGCGCCTCTGGCTACCCGAATGGCGCGAACCGCTCTCCGCCGCAGATAGAAAATCGGCGACCGACCGCCTGGATGGTATCGAAAAGCGGGAGAAGGCTCGCAATGCGGAATTCCTGACGCCGCGGCCGGCCATTCCGCAGTTCCGCCCGCAGATTCTCGAGGCCATGCCGGACCTTGCCGGCGGGATCGTGGTGAGACGGTCGAAGCCATGCGCCTCGTTCGGCGGATGGAAGGCGCCGATCACCGGCGCGGCCCCACCGGACTCGGGACGCTGCGGACTCGTCGAGCGGTTCGATGCGGCCGGCAGGCGGCTCGCGCCCTTCACGATCTCCGGCCGCGATCAGCTGCTTGCGGTGCGAGCCGACACGGTGTGGATCGCGCGCCGCGACGAGGACGACCTCGTGAAGATCCTCGAGCTCGTGATCCCGCGGCGCTAGCGCGCCTTGAAGAACCGCGCGACGACCTCCGCCGCGTTCGGCGGCATCGAGTGCGCGCCCGGGTGAACGTAGGTCACGACGTCGGCGACCTTCGACCGGTGAAGGCTGGCGCCGCCGAACCACGGCTCCGCCTTCGCGTCGGCGCTGTCGAGCCGAAGGACGGCGTCGATCGACCTCCGCTGAAGCGCGAACGGGACGAGCCGGTCCTTCCGGCCGGCGATGATCAGCGCCGGCTTCGGTTTCGCGGCCGCGGCCCGCGTTCCGAACACCGCGGCCGCGGGCGCGAACGCCGCGAACTCGTCGGGTCGCGCCGCCCAGAGGACGTACGTGAACCAGCCGCCGTTCGAATGTCCCGTGGCGAACACGCGCCCGGCATCGATCGCGAAATCCCGCTTCGCCCAGGCCAGCACCGTGTCCACCAGAGCGAGATCGCGATCGCCGAGCTCACCGGGCTTCGACTGCCATCCCGATCGGCGCCCCTCGGGATCGACGATCTTCCCCGAGGTCGGCACGCCCTGGAGATAGATCACGACGGCCTCGGGCCAATGGTCGTGGATGCTCATCGACCGCGACATGTTGGCCGCGGTGCCGCCATGCCCGTGAAAGACGAGCACGAGAGGAGCGCCGGCCGGCGACTTCCTGATCGGATAGGCGACGAAGCCGGTCCGCTTCACCCCGCCGACCATCCAGCTCTGTGACTTGAGGCCGACCGGCGCCGGGCGCGGCTGAGCCGACGACGTTCCGAACGCGAGCACGCAAGCGAGCGCGACGCCAGCCATCCGCGGAGAGACATCCATGCAGGTGGTACCGGGGACGAAGAGCGATCGTTCCTACTTCGGCGTCGAGGCCGCCTTCGGCGCGGCCCAGAATCCCGGGGTCTCCTTCGCCGTCGCCGCCACATCGCGACCATACAGCGCGGCGTTGAACACCACGCGGAAGGTGCCGAACGGCTGGCCTCTCCACTGCGGCCGGAAGCCGATCAGCACCACGTGCCCGCGTCCCTGCCTCACGTCGAGCGCCGCCGCCATGTTGTTCAGGTGCTTCTCGCCGAGCAGGTATCCCGAGAGCAGGGGCGAGCCGGCGGGCTGATACTTCGCGAGCGCGACGCCCTGGAATCCCTCGAGCGTCGTGAACACGGGCGAGCGGTCCGAAAACACCTTCGCGCGCTCGGGCATGCCGGCCATGACGGGATGCGCGGGATCGGTGATGACCTCGAGGATCGACCCGCTCGCGAAATAGTCCTTCGACGAGACGCCCCGGATCACGTTCTTCACCGGCAGGTGCAGCGCATCGATCGCCCAGTCGGCGGACTGGTTGAGCGCCACGAGCGTTCCGCCGTCGCGGACGAACGCCTCCAGCGCGCGCACGCCGACGTCCCCGATTCCGCCCTCGTAGCGCGGCGGCACCGTTCCCGGCGCGAAACCGTCGACGATGCTGCGGCTCGAGAGATCGCCCGCGAGCAGGATGACGTCGAATCGCGATCCGAGGTCGCCGGCGCGAACGTCGGCATTGGTGATCACCGTGTACCTGAACTCGTACTGGTCGAGCAGCCACTCGGTCCAGCCCTCGTCCATGCTCGCCGTCCACGGCTTGAAGATCGCGATCCGCGGCCTGACGCCGACCGCGCCCGCGCCGGCGCTCTTCCGCTCGGCGCGCAGCCCGAGCTCGACGGCCTGGGCGTCGTACTTCGAGCCGGCGATGAGGTAGCGCCCCGAACGACCACCTTCTCCCGGCTCGAACCGCACGGCGGCGCCGTCGGCGAGCGCGCGATTCACGAGGCGGAAAGCGTCGTTCTGCGCCGGATCCACCGCCAGCTGGTCACCGGAGCCCGTCACGCGACCCCGCGGCGTAGTGATGCCGGCGGCGAGCGCGCTCATCGTGAACGGCGCGCCGGCGGCGTTGCGCCAGTCGGTCGGCGTGCCCTGGAGGGCGCGCAAGGAGGCCTTCGCTTCCGGCGACAACGGCGATCTCGTCTCGAACACCTTCACGTCCATCTGGTACGGCAGCGTCCACCCCGACGCGTCGTATGGTTGCTCGGGAGGTCCATCCGGCGACTCGCGCAGGTCCGGGTACTTCTGCGGCTCGAAGAGCTGACGCACGAGCTCCGCGAACTCCTGGTCCATCGGGATAACCCACGTGCCGGCGGGATAGTTCGTCCCGTCGATGCTGGCAGCGTGCGTCAGCTCGGACACCCGCACGCCGAGGAAGGCCATGCGCCTGAGGAGCTCGGCGGCCGCGGCCGGGTCGCGCTGCGCCGCCACCGGAATCACGTAGGCGTACGGCGGATTGGCCGCGTATTTCGCGATCGCGTTGCGTCCCGCCTGATAGCGGTTCCACAGCAGCTGCTCCCGGTACTTCGCGGCATACGAGAGCGTCGCGAGCGAAGCCGTCTCCATGTACTCCACCGCGTCGCGCAGGCGCCACCAGCCGCCGGCCCACGGGCTCGCGTAGAGCGCGCCGGGGCGCAGGTCGCGCATGTTCGCCGGGAAGTCGTTCAACGTGTACAGCCGTGGCGTCGCGTACTGGAACAGCGCCGTCTCCGTCCAGAACGACGCGATGTTCTGGAGCATCGGCATGTAGTCGATGTAGCCGGGGTACCACGCGTCGAACCCCGTGCCCATGTGCGTCGCTCCGGGCTGGCCATTGGTCTCGAGCTGCTGGGCGATGGTCATGCCGATGGTGTTCACCTCGCGCGACATCAGCGGCGCCACGCGCGGCGCGATCGGCTCGGCGAACGGCGGCAGCCAGATGCGCGTGGGGAACGGCGCGGTCTGGTGCTGCACGTAGATGATCTGCGGCTCCCACTCGCGCCACACGCGGCCGACGACGCGCGACTCTGGCACGTTCAGCATGTAGGCGTCGCGGTTGTTGTCGTGGCCGATGTACTTCTGGTAGAGCTCGTGGAGCGGCGCCGTCTCGTACGGGGTCCCGACCACCTCGCGATA
>CAMLHT010000237.1 GCA_946479895.1 uncultured Gemmatimonadota bacterium
GCGGCGTCTGTGCGCGCCAGAGCCGCTCGCGGTCCACGGTGCGGACGATGGTGCCGTCGTCCGCGACTTCCTTGAGCGTGTCCACCACGGGGAGGGCGGCGATGGCGCAGGTGCCCTCTCGCACCGAGGTGATCACGCGATCGATGGTCTCGTCGCCGACGAGGGGGCGCGCGGCGTCGTGGACGAGGACGATCTCCGCCTCGTCGGGGAGGTCGTCGAGGCCGTTCGCTACGCTCTCCATGCGTGTCTTGCCGCCGACGGACATGGAGAGGCGATCGAGGTCGCACTGGAAGAGCCACGGTGGCGGATCGCCGGCGTAGCGTCGCGGGAGCACGCAGACCACCGAGACCACGTCAGGGCGAGCCATGAAGGTCTGCACGCTGTGCAGGAGCATCGGCTTCCCGGCGACCCACTTGAACTGCTTCAGTTCCCCGTCGCCCGTATCGGCGCGGGTGCCGCTGCCACCGGCAACGATGACGACGCCCACGTCGCGCATGGTCATGCGAAGATCCGCTCGAACAGGTCGGCGATCGTCCGCACGCCCACGGCGCGCAGCTCCTTCGGCACGCGGCGCGGGACGGCACGCTCGGCGAGGTACGCCGTGGTCATCCCCATGTTCGCCGCCTCCGCGAGGCGGCGCTCGGCCTGCGACACAGGTCGAATCTCGCCGCCGAGGCCGACTTCGCCGATGAACAGCGCCTCGTGCGGCAGCACGCGGTCGTAGACGCTCGACGCGAGCGCCGCGGCGACCGCGAGGTCGCCGGCCGGCTCCTGTAGTCGCATGCCGCCGACGACGTTGAGGAAGACGTCGAGCTGGCCGAACGAGAGGCCGGCCCGCTTGTCGAGCACGGCGAGCAGCAGCGCGAGGCGGCGCGCGTCGTAGCCGGTGGCGACGCGCTGCGGCGTGCCGAACCCCGCCTTCGCGGCGAGCGCCTGGATCTCGATCAGCACCGGGCGCGTGCCCTCCATCAGCGCCGTCACCGCGCTCCCCGACGAATGCATGGCGCGATCACCGAGAAAGAGCTCGGACGGGTTGGCGACGGGAACGAGGCCGTCCTCGGCCATGCGGAACACGCCGATCTCGTCCACGCTGCCGAAGCGGTTCTTCGTCGCGCGCAGCACGCGGTGGTCGAGGGAGTTCTCTCCCTCGAAGTAGAGCACCGTGTCCACGATGTGCTCGAGCGTCTTCGGGCCGGCGATGCCCCCGCCCTTGGTCACGTGGCCGACGACGAACACCGCGGTGCCGCTTTCCTTGGCGAAACGCATCAGGCGTGCGGCGGTCTCGCGCACCTGCCCCACGTTGCCGGGCGCCCCTTCGAGGTCGGTGGTGAACACCGTCTGGATGGAGTCCACGATCAGCACCTGGGGGGCGGCGGCAGCGGCGGTGGTGAGGATCGTCTCGAGGTTCGTCTCGCTGAGCAGGCTCACGTCTCCCGTATCGCCGCCGATGCGGTCGGCGCGGAGCTTCACCTGGAGCGCGCTCTCCTCACCCGAGGCATAGAGCGTAGGATGGCCGGCGCCCTGCAGCCGGCCCGCGACCTGGAGCAGCAGCGTGGACTTGCCGATGCCCGGCTCGCCGCCGATGAGGATCATCGAGCCCGGAACGATGCCGCCGCCGAGCACGAAGTCGAACTCGTCGAGACCGGTCTTCCACCGCCTCGATTCGGAGCCGCTCACCTCGCGTAATCGCGGCGTGGGGACGACGCTCCCGCCCTCGGCGAGCGACCGCGCACCGCCCACCCGCCGGCTGGCTCCGCCGGTCGGCGCCGCCTTCGTCGCGACCTCCTCGACGAGCGAGTTCCACGCCCCGCACACGTCGCAGCGGCCGGCCCACTTCGGGTGGTCGGCGCCGCACTCGGTGCAGCGGTAGACGGTCTTGGTCTTCGTTGCCATGGCTAAAAATAGCTTCGCGACATGGCTCCCGTACTCGCCGACCACGAGGTCGACGCGGCGACTCCAACAGCGAAATGAACGGAAACGGCCGGATCCGAGCTGCAGAACCGCAGGGTCTTCTTCTCCGCAGCGTGACCTCCACGCACCGTGGGGCTCGCCGAAACCATTCCAATCACTTCAGCCGATGGGGGCCTGGCGTCCGGCTTCCTTACACGGAGCAAAGATTCCCGAAAGGACGGATCAGGCAGTTCCCGCTTGTTTCCGGCCGTATCCGTTCCTCTCGCTGTTCCGGCCCGAGCAAGGGGACCGAAGCTCCCGACTCGTGCTGACGCACGTGCGGGATGACACGGTGGAGCTGACGCACGTGCGGGATGACCGCTGGCGTCAGCCCGCGCGGCGGATGTCGGTGGTGCCGGCGTTGCGGCCGGCATCCGAGCCACCGGATGGGCCCGGGCTGCGCTGCGAGAAGTTCTCGAAGCGCGTGTAGCTCTTGTGGAAGAAGAGATTGACGAAGCCGATCGGGCCATTGCGCTGCTTGCCGACGATGATCTCGGCGCGCCCCTCGAGGGAGTTGCCGTCCTTGTCCACCGGCCCCTCGTACACCTCGGGGCGATAGATGAACATGATAAGGTCGGCGTCCTGCTCGATGGCACCAGATTCACGCAGGTCGGATAGTTGTGGCCTCTTGCTGTCACCGGCGCGCTGCTCGGGTGCGCGCGAGAGCTGCGAGAGGGCGACGACCGGCACCGACAGCTCCTTGGCGAGCGCCTTGAGCCCGCGGGAGATCTGCGATACCTCCTGCTGGCGGCTCTCGCTGTTGGCGGGGCCCTGCATGAGCTGCAGGTAGTCCACGATCACCATGTCCAGCCCCTGGTCCGCCTTCAGGCGGCGCGCCTTGGAGCGCATCTCGAGCAGGGTGATGCCGGCCGTGTCGTCGATCCAGATGGGCGCGTGGGTGAGGATGCCGGCGGCGCGCGCGAGGCGGGGAAAGTCGTCGTCGCGCAGCATTCCCTTGCGGAGCTTCTGCGCGTCGATGCGCGCCTCCGAGGTGAGCATGCGCTGCACGAGCGACTCCTTGCTCATTTCGAGCGAGAAGAACGCCACCTTCTGCTGCTTCTCGATCGCGGCGTGCTGGGCGATGTTCAGCGTGAATGCCGTCTTTCCCATGGACGGACGCGCGGCGACGATGATCAGGTCCGATGGCTGGAAGCCCGACGTCATCTCGTCGAGGTCGCTGAAGCCGCTCGCGATGCCGGTGATGGACTCGCCGCCGGCGTGGATGGCCTCGATGCGCTCCATCGTCGGCCAGAGGAGCTCCTTGATGCGGGAGAAGCCCTCGCTCGTGCGCTGCTGCGCCACCTGGAAGATCTTCTGCTCGGCGATGTCGAGCAGCTCGTCGGCGGTCTGCCCGCCGCTGAAGGCCTCGCCGACGATCTCCGTCGAGACCTCGATGAGGCGGCGCAGGAGCGCCTTCTCCTTCACGATGCGGGCGTGGTACTCCACGTTGGCCGCCGTGGGGACCGCGTCCACGAGGAAGCCGATGTAGTCCTTGCCTCCCGCCCCATCGAGCTCCCCGCGGCGCGACAGCTCGTCGGCGAGGGTGAGCGGGTCCACCACGCTCCCCCGCTCGGTGATGGTGAGCATGGCGCGGAAGAGCCGGCGGTGCCGTTCGGCGTAGAACATCGAGTCGTCCACGACCTCGATGGCACGCATCACGGCGTCCTGGTCCATCAGCATCGCCGCCAGGACCGCCTGCTCGGCGTCCTCGCTGTAGGGAGGGCGCCGATCGCGGTAGGGGTCACGCCCGAGGGGCGTTGGCGCGATCGAGTATTCGACGGGCGAGCTGGACATCTTCCCAGGTAGGGCGCTTCCAGGAGGGATTCCGCAGGAGCGCGGCGGGATGGTAGGTCACGACGAGAGGGACACCGTAGTAGCGGTGCACCTGCCCCCGCAATTTGCCGATCGTCAGCTTCGTGTCCAGTAGCGTCTGCGCGGCGAAGGTGCCGAGCGCGACGATGACCTTCGGACGGATGAGCTCGATCTGGCGGACCAGGTAGGGCGAACAGGCGGTGATCTCGTCCGGCAGGGGATTCCGGTTCCCCGGCGGCCGGTGCTTGAGGACGTTCGCGATGAACACGTCGTCACGCGTCAGCCCGATGGCGCCGATGATCTTGTTCAGGAGCTGCCCCGCCTGCCCGACGAACGGCTCCCCCTGCTCGTCCTCGTTGGCGCCGGGAGCCTCGCCGACCAGCATGAAGTCCGCGTTCGGGTCGCCCACGCCCGGCACCGGGTTCTTCGCCGTGGCGTAGAGCGGGCAGCGGGTGCATTCGGCCACCACCTTCGCGATCTCGGCGAGCGTGTCCAGCTTGAACGCCGGATCCTCGGCCAGGGCGCGCGACGCGCCACCGACGATGATGCCGGTGGGAACACCCTCGATTGGCGACTCGAGCGACTCGCTCGCCGCCGCCGACTGGGTCGAGGGGACGTGCACCGCCTCGTCCCCTGCCGTCTCCCCGGTCGGACGGGCGGCGGCCGGCGGCTCCTTGGGCGCGGCCTTGCCCGACTTCGCGGGCTCCGGCTGCGCGCCCGCCTCGCGCAGCGCGGCGCGCCAGTCGGCGCTGCTGATGCTCACGTCGTCGCCGCCGTGGCGGCGCTTTGCCTTCCCCGTGGCGCCGATGAGGCGGAGTGCCTCCTCCACGCTGAGGGAATCGAGCACGAGCTCGCTCTCGCCCATCTCGCGGCGCTGCTCCAGGTAGCGGCGAAGTGCTTCCCTAGCGTCCATGCAGCAGCTTCTCCACGCGGTCGAGGATGGCGTCGGCGACGTCGCGCTTGGGCTGGAGGGGCAGCTCGTCGCGCGCCTCCGAGCCGCGACGCAGGATGGTGACGCGGTTGGTGTCGACACCGAAACCGGCCCCGGGCTCGGTGGCCGAGTTGAGCACGATCATGTCGAGCGCTTTCGCATCGAGCTTCCTCCTCGCGTTGGCGACGAGGTCATCCGTCTCGAGGGCAAAGCCGACGACGACCGCGCCTTCGCGACGCGACTCGATGGTGGAGCGCAGGATGTCCGGGGTCTCGGTGAGCTCGAGGGTGCGCGCGCCCCCCGTCTTCTTGAGCTTGGAGGAGGCCTGCTCGGCGGGGCGATAATCGGCAGGCGCGGCGCTCATGATCACGACGTGCGCCTGGCCGACCTGCGCCTGGACGGCATCGCGCATCTCCTCGGTGGACTCGACCGGCACGACGGTCACGCCGACCGGCGCCGGCACCGCGAGCGGTCCGGCGACGAGCGTGACCTCGGCGCCGCGCCGCCACGCCGCTGCGGCGATCTCGACGCCCATGCGTCCCGAGCTGTGATTCGAGATGAAGCGCACCGGGTCGATCGCCTCGCGCGTCGGCCCGGCGGTGACGAGCACGCGTCGACCGCGCAGTGCGCTGTCGCGCATCTCGAGCAGGCGTCCGACGTGCGCGAAGATCGCCTCGGGCTCGGGCATCCGGCCCGGGCCGCTCCCCTCGCCGGCAGCGAGCATGCCGTCGTCAGGATCCAGCAGCCGGTAGCCGAGCTCGCGCAGGCGCGCCGCGTTGTGCTGCGTCTGCGCATGCGCCCACATGCGGTCGTTCATCGCCGGCACCATGAGGACGGGCGCCTCGGTGGCGAGGAGGCAGGCCGTGAGGAGGTCGTCTGCCTGGCCCGTGGCGGCGCGCGCCATGAGGTCCGCCGTCGCCGGCGCGATGACCACGGCATCCGCTGCCCTGGCGAGATGGATGTGGTCGAGGGCGCGACCCGAGTCGAACAGCCCCGTGTGCACGGGGCGCCCGGTCAGCGCCTCGAAGGTGACGGCGCCGATGAACTCCGTGGCGGCGCGAGTGAGGACGACGTCGACCTCCGCGCCGGCCTTGCCAAGCAGGCGCGCGAGCCACGCCGTCTTGTAGCTCGCGATG
>CAMLHT010000238.1 GCA_946479895.1 uncultured Gemmatimonadota bacterium
CGCACTGCAGCTCACCGCGCGCGAGCGCGGGCTTCAGCATGTTGCTGGCGTCGATCGCGCCCTCGGCAGCGCCCGCACCCACGAGGGTGTGGAGCTCGTCGATGAACAGGATGATCTGCTTGTTCTGCGCGATCTCGTTCATCACCGCCTTGAGGCGCTCCTCGAACTGGCCGCGGTACTTCGTGCCGGCGATGACCGCCGCCATGTCCAGCGACAGCACGCGGTTGTCACGCAGCGACTCCGGGCACTCGCCGTTGGCGATGAGCTGGGCGAGCCCCTCGACGATGGCCGTCTTGCCGACGCCGGGCTCGCCGATGAGCACGGGGTTGTTCTTCTTCCGGCGCGTCAGGACTTCCATGACGCGCTGGATCTCCTTGGCCCGGCCGATGGTCGGGTCGAGCTGCCCCTCGGCGGCGAGCTGGGTCAGGTCGCGGCAGAAATGGTCGAGGGCCGGCGTCTTGGACTTCTTCTCGCCCTTGGCGGGCGCGGCCTGCGGCGGCGCCCCACTGGCCGTGGGCGCCTGCGACGCGCTGCCCTGCTGCGGCATCTCCGTGCCGAGGATGCGAAGGGTCTCGGCCCGCGCGGCCTCGAGGTTGACGCCGGCATCGGTGAGCACCTGGGCGGCGATCCCCTTTTCCTCGCGCAGGAGGCCGAGCAGCAGGTGCTCGGTCCCGACGTAGCTGTGGTTCAGCTCCCGGGCCTCGCTCATGGCCAGCTCCAGCACCTTCTTGGCGCGCGAGGTATACGGCAGGTCGGGACCACTGGCCTGTCCGGCTTTCCCCTTCTTCACCGTCTCCTCGATCTTCTGCTGAATCTCTTCGAGCTCGACGTTGAGATTCTGGAGGACGGTGGCGGCGACGCCTTCTCCCTCGCGGATCAGACCGAGGAGAATGTGCTCGGTGCCCACGTACTCGTGGTGGAGGCGCGCTGCTTCCTCGCGCGCCATCGTGAGGACTTTCCTCACCCGTTCGGTGAAGTTGTAGCCGTTCATGATGCCCTCAAATCGGGAGATCGTTAACCGACCGAACCCGCTTCCTCATCCAGCGCCTTACGCACATACCGTGCGCGGGCCAGGTTCGTTTCGCTTTCCGTGAGGGGCCTGCCCTCAGCCGAGGCCAGATGTGCGGCCTGCGAAAAAATCAGGAGCTTGTTGAGGGTATATACACTGAGGCCCGAGATCAGTTTCAGCCCGACCGCGAGCCGAACGCCACTCAGGTACTTCATCGCTTCGTCGAACGTGAGGCTTCGCGCGTATCGCAGCGTGCCGTACGCGCGCCACAGCTTGTCCTCGATAATATAGCCTGCGTCGCGCAACAGCACCCGCCGCGCTTCCTCCTCCTGCGCCACGACGTGCCGCACCACGCGCAGCAGCAGGTCGAGCAGATCCTCCTCCGACCGGCCGAGCGTGGTCTGGTTCGAGATCTGGAGAAAGTTGCCCACCACCTCGCTCCCTTCCCCGTACAACCCCCTGTAGGTCAACCCCATCTGCTGCAGGCTGGTCAACACCCGGCTGATTTCCTTGGTCAGGTTCAGGCCGGGCAGATGGATGAGGACCGACGCGCGCATCCCCGTCCCGACGTTGGTCGGGCAGGCGGTCAGGAACCCGAACTCCTGATGGTACGAGTACGGAAGCTCGGCCCCGAGCTCGCGATCCAGGCGGTCCAGGTCCGCGAACGCCTCGTTGACCGCGAACCCCGACCGCAGGGCCTGGAGCCGGAGGTGGTCTTCCTCGTTGATCATCAGGCCGAGGCGATCGCCGAGCACCACCGCCGCCCCGCTCCGGTGCGGGTGCTGGGGATCGAGCCCCGCGAGCTCCTTGCTCACGAGGTGACGCTCGTGAAGGAGCGCCCGGTCGGTCGGCGACAGCTCGTCCACCCGGTACGTCACCGCACCCTTCAGCGACGGCACCGACTCCGCGGCCTGGCGCGTCTGGGCCAGCACCCGCAGCCGCTCGCCGTCGCGCGCGCGTCCGGTGAAGGCGTAGCCCTCGATGTTCCGGGCGAGGCGGATTCTCGTCGACAGCACGATGTCGGAATTGGGCCCCGACGCGTCGAGCCAGCCCACGCCACCATCCGGCAACAGCGACAGGTCCATCACTCCATCCCCTTGATGCGGTCGCGGAGCTCCGCGGCCTGCTCGAACTGCTCGTTGTCGATCGCGCGGCGCAGCTTCTCGCGCAGCTCGCCGAGCACCGCCGACCGCTCGATGGTCTCGTTGCGCGGCACGTGGTACGCCTTGCCGATGTGGCGCGCATGTCCGTGCACCCGCCGCAGCAGCTCGCGGATCCCGACCTCGAACTGGGAGTAGCACCGCGCGCAGCCCCACCGGCCCGTCGCCCGGAAGTCCGCCATCGTCGAGCCGCAGAAGCTGCAGCGCGCGCTGTCGGACGGCGCGATGGCGACCTGCTGCTGCACCTGGTTCAGGAACTCGCCCAGCGGGTGCTTCGGGAGCGTGTTGACCGTCGTCTCCACTCCCCGCTCCGCGGCGCACTGCTCGCACAGATGGAGCTGGACGACGTTGTTGTCCTTCACGGCCGTGTACTGCACGACGGCGTCCCGCTCGCGGCAGTCGTCGCAGATCATGACGCGACCACCTCGTCGATGTTCGCCTCCCGCAGCTTGCCATCCTCGAGCAGCAGGGTGCGGTGCGCCCGGCGGGCGAGCGAGCGGTTGTGCGTCACGACGGCCATGGCAATATCAAAATCACGAGCGAGGTCCACGAGCAAGGAGTGGAGCATCTCGCTGTTGTGGTGGTCGAGATTCCCGGACGGCTCGTCGGCCAGCAGCACGGATGGGCTCGCTGCCAGCGCCCTGGCCACCGCCGTGCGCTGCTGCTCGCCGCCCGAGAGCTCCGATGGCCGGTGGGTCATCCGGGCGGCCAGCCCGACCCGCTCGAGGAGCTCCTCGGCCCGAGGCCTGGCCCGCGCCCGTTCCCAGCCGCCGATGAGCAGCGGCATCATCACGTTCTCGACCGCGCTGAACTCCCGCAGCAGGTGGTGGAACTGGAAGACGAAGCCGATGGACCGGTTGCGGAGGCTCGAAAGCGCGGCGTCCGCCGGATCATCCCTGTGCCGGCGCGGCGCAGCGGTGCCCGCCGTTGGCCCGGAGCGCGCCGCGACGAGCGTCTGGCCGTTCACCCGCACCTCGCCACGCGTCGGGTAATCCAGCCCGCCCAGCAGGTGCAGGAGGGTGCTCTTCCCGGCGCCCGACGCCCCGACGATCGCGACGATCTCGCCGCGGCTGACGCTCAGGTCAAGTCCGTCGAGCACGCTGATCTCCCCGCCATCGCCGCCGCGGTAGGTCTTCGCCAGTTCCCGTGCCTCGAGCATGCTCATTCGTGACGGATCGCCTCGACGGGGTACAGGTCCGCCGCCTGCCGGGCCGGATAGAGGGTGGCCAGCGCCGTGATCACCAGGCTCGCCACGATGATGCTCACGACGTCGACCATCTCCGTCGCCACCGGCAGGTGATCGATGAAATACACCGACGAGTCGATCTTGATCAGCCCATAGTGGTCGATCACGAACGAGGCGACGAGGCCGAGGATCGTTCCCGCGACGGTGCCGGCGGCGCCGATGATCATCCCCTGGAGGAAGAAGACCCGGCGGATCGCGCGCGCCGTCATGCCCATCGCCCGGAGGATGCCGATCTCACGCGTCTTGTCGGCCACCACCATGCTCAGCGTGCCGACGATGTTGAACGCGGCGACGAGGATGATGAGCGTGAGGATCAGCGCCATGCCCTTCTTCTCGAGCTTCAGCGCCTCGAAGAGCGCGGAGTTCTGCGACTGCCAGTCTTCCGTGCGAACGCCGATGCCCAGGCTGTCCTGGAGGCGATTGGCGATCTCCCTCGCCGACTCGCGGGTCGGCGTCCGCACCTCGAGCCCCGTCACGAGCGTGTCGAGCTGGCCGAGGTCCTGGGCCGCCTCCAGGGAGATGAAGACGAAGTTGTTGTCGTACTCGTACATCCCCGTGCGGAAGACGCCCGTGACGAGGAACGGCCGGATGTTGGTGGCCGGATATCCCGTCACCGGGTCCAGCTTCGACACGTCGGCCGTGATGATGTTGACCGTCGTGATGCCCGGCGTAGCCCCGAGGGTGTTCGCGAGCCGCTCACCGAGGACCGCCCCGTTCTGCCCGTCCGGGGCGCCGAACGAGAAGTCGCCGCCGATCGCCGTCTCGCGGATCTTGGTGATTGCGCGCGCCGAATCCGCCTGCGGCAGGCCCATCACCACGACCGGCGTCGAGAAGCGTGTCCCCGGCGTGACGAGCGCGTGGAGGAGGACGAAGGGCGCGGCGGCGACCACGCCCGGCACCCGCTGCACGCGCTCGAGGTTCGACCGCCAGTCGGCCATCACCATGTCGCCGCCGTACGGCAGCACGCGGATGTCGGGGCTCGCCATCAGGATCTTGTCGCGCAGGTCGCGCTGCATCCCGTTCATGACGCCGATGATCACGATGAGCGCGCTCACGCCGACCATCACGCCGGCGACCGCGATGACGCTGATGAGCGACAGCAGGCGCGACCCGCGCCGGCTGCGCATGTAGCGCCACGCCATCGCCCATTCGAGCCCGTTCACTCGGCCTCGGGACGCAGCGTCGGAAAGAGGATGACGTCGCGGATGTTCGGCGTCCCGGTCAGGTACATGAAGAGCCGGTCGATCCCGATGCCCACGCCACCCATCGGCGGCATTCCGTACTCCATCGCGCGCAGGTAGTCCTCGTCCACGCCCGACGCCTCCAGGTCGCCCGCGGCCCGGAGCTTCGCCTGCGCCTCGAACCGCGCGCGCTGGTCGATGGGGTCATTGAGCTCGCTGAACGCGTTCGCCATCTCCTTCCCGCGGGCGAACAGCTCGAAGCGCTCGGTGAGGCCCGGGACGCCGCGCTTCGGCTTGGCCAGCGGGGAAAGCTCCACCGGATAGTCGAGCACGAACGTCGGCGAGTCGATCTTCGACTCCACGTGATGCTGGAACAGCTCGTCCAGCAGCTTCGGGCGGCTCATGGAATCGACCTTCGGGACGTTCGCCCGCCTGGCGGCGGCGCGCAGCGCGTCGTCATCCATCTCCATGACATTGGCGCCCAGGGCCTTGCTGAGCGTCGGCATCCACTCGATGCGCGGGAAGGGCGGCGAGAGCTTCGGCACTTCTCCGCTCCGCTCCACGACGCCCGGCGCGACGCCATCGAGCACGGCGCCCACGGCCGACGCCGCGCGCACCATGATCTGCTCGACCCGATCCATCATCACCGTGTAGTCCGCCCACGCCTCGTAGAACTCGAGCATCGTGAACTCCGGATTGTGCGTCCGGTCGATGCCCTCGTTGCGAAAGTCGTGGCCGATCTCGTACACCCGCTCGAACCCGCCGACCACCAGCCGCTTGAGGTACAGCTCGTCCGCGATGCGGAGGTAGAGCTGCATGTCGAGCGTGTTGTGCTGCGTGATGAACGGGCGCGCTGCGGCCCCGCCGTACAGCGGCTGGAGGACGGGCGTCTCGACCTCGAGATACCCGAGGCCGTCGAGCGTCGCCCGGATCTCGCGGATCATCGCGCTGCGGGCGCGGAAGAAGGCGCGCGCCTCCGGGTGCACGGCCAGGTCGGCATAACGCTGGCGAACCCGCTGCTCGGTATCCGAGAAGCCCGAGTGCCTCACCGTCTGGCCGTCGACCAGCTCCTCCTTGCCGAACGGCAGCGGGCGCAGAGACTTCGACAGCAGCTCCACCCGCTCGACGCGGATGGTGAGCTCGCCGGTGCGGGTCCGGAACACCGGACCGTGAACGCCAACCTGGTCGCCGATATCGAGCAGCTCGACCACG
>CAMLHT010000239.1 GCA_946479895.1 uncultured Gemmatimonadota bacterium
CGACCTCTCGATGCGCCGCCCTTGCCCGGGTCTCCGGGCAAGGGCGTACTGTTTGAGGGTCACCCGCGGGCGCGATTGCGGGGTCTCAGCCGAACGGCTCCATGTGCACGAGCACGTGGCGCACCTGCGGCACGGCCGCCTGGATCGCCCCCTTCACCTTCCCGCTCAGGACGTGGGCATCGTGCAACGCCATGCGCCGATCGGCCTGCACGTGAATGGTCACGCGATACTGGAGGCCTGACCGCCGGACGGCGAGCTTCTCCGTCGCGAGCACGCCCTCCACCGACTCCGCCGCGCGGCGGACGGGCTCGACGATCTCCGGTCCGGGCATCCGGTCCATGAGGTCATGCAACGCGGGGCGGAGCATCATCACCCCGTTGGCGGCGATGATGCCCGACGCGAGCAGGGCGGCCCAGTCGTCCGCCGATTCCCATCCCGCCCCGCCCCACAATGCGATCGAGATGCCGATGAACGCCGCCGCCGAGGTGAGCGCGTCGCTCATGTGGTGCCATGCGTCGGCCTTGACCGCCGTGCTGCCGATCTCGGCGCCGACGGCGTGCACGCGACGCGAGAGGATCCACTTCACGACCACGACGCCGATCAGGACGCCGAGCGTCCACGGCGCCGGCGTGAGGTGTGGCGTCCGGATTTCCGAGAGCGACTGGAGCGCGATGGCGATGGAGGCCCCCAGCAGCATGATCGCCACCACGACGGTGGCGAGAGGCTCCGCCTTCCCGTATCCGAAGGGGTACGCCTCGTCCGGGTCGCGTGAGGCGACCCGAAGTCCCGCCCACACGATCGTCGAAGAGAAGATGTCCGTCGTCGACTCCACCGCGTCGGCGACGAGCGCGTAGGTATGGCCGAGGATGCCGGCCACGAGCTTCGCGAGCGCGAGAATCGCGTTGACGACGATGGCCGCCTGCGCCGCGCGGACTCCTCGCCGGTTACCGTCAGTCATGTTGCACTCAGGGGTGGCTGCATTTCCGGCTGCTGAGCCGGAAATGTAGACCACCCGCGCGACCCGTGATCGGGGCGGTAACGGCTACCGGGATCCCGATCCGGATCGCCCAGACGGAGACTCGGCCTAGCGAAGCGTCGTCGTCTGCGTGGCCTGGAGAGTCATGGCCGACCCGGCCGGCAGCGTCGCATTCACCTCGGTGCCGAGCGAGACGATCGAGCCGGCTGCCGCGCCCAGCGCGCCGCCGATCACGATCTTGTCGAGATCACCCTTGCCGAGGATGCCGCCCAGCGCCGCGCCGACCGCGCCGCCGATCACGATCTGCTTCGTTCGATCGGCGCTCGTCTGCTTGCTCGTCTGCACCGCGTTCGACGACACGATGGCGGCCGCGAACGGGTACGTCTGCCCGTTGAAGCGGATGTGGTCGAAGTTCAGCCGGATGAGGGCCGGCTCGGTCGCGTTGTCGGAATCGTCGAGGGCGGTGACGTGCCCTTCGATCTTCGCGCCGGCGGGCACGACGACGGAGCCGTTGCTCGCGTACAGCGTGCTCGACACGGTCGCGGTGAACATGTCGCCGGCCTTGCTGATGCTGGTGCCGAGCGCCTGGTCGAGGGTCGCGTTGAGCCGGGCGCCGGACGGGATCGTCCGGTTGTCGGCCGGCGTTACCGAAGTGGTGGCGACTTCGCCGCCAGCCTCGACCGTCGTCGTCCGCGCTGCGGTGGCGCAGCCGCCGAGGACGCCGATCGCGGCGACTGCCGAGATCGCGAATGAAATCTTTCCGGGTTGCATGTGCGGGCTCCTGATGATTTGTCCACCGCACGGCGCCGCAAACTCCAGACCCCTGAGCCAGGGGATGACCTCGCCGTCGTGTTCAGTCGAGATGGCAACTGTCTTCGGCGCGGATCCCTTCGATGCCTTCCTTGCCGATGATCGGCACCATCAGCAGCGCGGCGACCGGATCGGCCCACCACCAGCCGAGCAGGGCATTCAGCAGCAATCCGCCAAGCAGGATTGCCGACAGGTACGTGCACATCAATGTCTGGTTCGCTTCGGCGTGCAGGCTGCGGCTGCCGAGTGAGGCCGCCACGCGTCGCTTCTGCCGCACGAGCCAGGGCATGACGATGACGGACACGGCCGCGAGCGCGATGCCGACTTTACTTTCGTCCGGCCGCTCCCGACGCCACAGCGAGAGCGCGCTGTCGATCGTCACGTAGGCCGCGAGCGCGAGGAAGCTCACGCCCACGATCCGCAGGGTGATGCGCTCGACCCGCTCCCGCCGCTCGTGGTCGAGATCCGCGCGCAGCCGCCACTGCGCGGCGAGGCTGGCGCTCACCTCGATGCCGCTGTCGATGCCGAACCCGACGAGCGCCACGCTGCCGGCGAGCAGGCCGGCGGTCACCGCCACGATTCCCTCGAGGGTGTTGTAGATCAGGCCGAACCAGTTCAGCCAGAGCCCCCGGCGGACGAGCGCATCGCGCTGCATCCCCGAACTCTAGCGCCGGAGGTCAACCCGGAAGGCGTGTCAGGGAATCACCGGATGTGGTTGAGGCTTTCGTTTCCGGGCTGCAGGTTCAACTCACAATCCACGGAACAGGGCATCTCATGAAGACGCGATTTGCCGAGCTGCGACAGCAGGTGCTCGACGCGAACGTGTCCCTGTCGAACAGGGGCATGGCGCCGTTCACCTTCGGAAACGTCAGCGGCATCGACCGGGCCGAAGGGGCGGTGGTGATCAAGCCGAGCGGGGTGAAGTACGCGGACATCACGCCCGACGACCTGGTGGTGGTGGACCTCGATGGGGGCGTGATGGAAGGCCTGCGGCGGCCGTCGTCGGACCTGCACACGCACCTCGTCCTGTACCGCGCGTTCAGGAGCGTCGGCGGCATTGCGCACGCGCATTCACACTACGCGACCGTCTGGGCGCAGGCCGGACGGGAGATTCCCTGTTTCGGCACGACGCACGCGCGCTACTTCCGCGGCGCCATCCCCGTGGTCGAGTATCTCCGCCAGAGCGAGGTCGAAGGCGACTACGGCGCCAACACCGGCCACATGATCGTTCGCCATTTCCTCGGCGCCGACCCCATGCAGACGCCCGCGGTGCTCCTGCCGGGGCACGCGCCGTTCTGCTGGGCGAGCTCGCCGGGCGCCGCGGTCGAGACGATGGCCGTGCTCGAGAAGGTCGCCCGCCTCGCGTTCGATACCGTGGCGCTCAATCCGGACGCCCGGCCGATACCCGATCACATCCGCGACAAGCATTTCAATCGCGGCCAGAGGGCGGCCGGATCCAGGGGACCACAGCCCGCGGTCTCGACGGCCGTCTAGCGACACCGCGGCATGCGGCAGCGGTCCCGCGCCGCCACATTACCATGGTCTCTTCCAGGCCGGTCAGAATGAAGTCAGGTAGCCTGCTCACCATGCTGCTCGTCGCGGGGGGCTGCGCGACGGTTTCCACGACCTCGAGCGGAGACGTCGGTGCGCCTCGACAGGCCGTCGACTGGAAGGCGGTGGAGTCGGCGATCGGGCGCGCCGGCGTCTCCCAGCCCGGCGGGGTGTACCGCTTCAACTTCCCGCGCGGAGACCTGCACGTGATGGTGGGCGAGGTGGCAGTGAAGCCGGCGCTCGCCCTCGGCGGCTGGGTGGCATTCAGGGAATCCGCGCGTGGCGTCATGGCCGCCGGTGACCTCGTGCTCACCGAGGACGAGGTGAATCCCGTCATCAGCGCGCTCCAGGCGGGGGGAGTGGAGCAGACCGCGGTTCATCATCACATCCTTGGCGAATCGCCTCGCGTGCTCTACATGCACGTCCACGGTCACGGCGATCCGGTGAAGATCGCCGCCGCGATTCGGTCGGCGGTGGCGGTCACCCGCATCCCAGCGCCATCGCCGCCGGCGGCAGTCTCGGCGATCGCTTTGGACAGCGCGCGAGTCTCGACCATCCTGCGCGCGAGCGGACGCTCGAATGGAGGCGTGCTCCAGTTCAGCATTCCCCGCTCGGAAACGATCCGCGACATGGGTGAGGAGGTTCCGCCGGCGATGGGCGTCGCGACGGCGATCAACTTCCAGCCGACTGGCGCCGGTCGGGCCGCGATCACGGGTGACTTCGTCCTCACCGCGGCCGAGGTGAATCCGGTGATCCGGGCACTCCGCGACAACGGCATCAGCGTCACCTCGCTGCACAGCCACATGCTGACGGAGGAGCCGAGGCTCTTCTTCATGCACTTCTGGGCGAACGACGACGCGGTCAGGCTCGCGACGGGGCTGCGGGCGGCCCTCGATCGCACCGCCTCGCGGTAGTTACCAGACGGATCTGCCGCCTGCGAAACAATCGCCGGTGGATGTCGTATGGGGTGCCCATAGAGCGCGGGCTTCGATACACATCTTCCGGGGGAATCCTTGAGTGACCGCCTGACACTTGCGACGTCGACCGGCCTGCCTTTCGTGTCCCTCGCGTTTCACGTCGCGATGGGTGTGGCGGGGCTCGTCGCCGGCATCGTGGCCCTCTCCGCCGCCAAGGGGAGCAAATGGCACCGCCGCGCGGGCCGGGTCTTCGTCCTGGCGATGATCGCCAATGGCCTTTCGGCGATCGGGATCTCGCTCTACGAGGGGAAGGCCGTCGAGTCCGGGGCGTTCACGGTCTATCTCATCCTGACCGCCTTCACTACCGTCCGGCCCTCGGGCCTCGGGCGGGGAGTGGACGTCGCGCTCATGGGCCTGGCGCTGGTCTTCGCCTTCACGTCGTACATGAACGGGTACACCGCGCTCGGCCGGCCCGGCAATCAGCTCGGCGGCGTTCCGGCCGGCATGCTGTTCTTTCTCGCCACCGTCGCGCTGCTGGCAGCGATCGGCGACTTCAGGATGATCTCGGTCGGCGGGATCCAGGGATCGGCACGCATCGCCAGGCACCTCTGGCGGATGTGCTTCGGGTTGTTCATCGCGTCCGGATCGTTCGCCGCCCAGCTCGTGCGGCTGACGTTCATGCCGCCGCAGTTTCGCAGCATGCCGGTGATTCTCCTCCTGGGCGGAGGGCCGCTCGTCGTGCTGCTCTACTGGATGTGGCGGATCCGGTGGAGGCGGAATCTCCGCGGGGGAACGAAGGGCCTGCCGGACCTTCGCGAGGCCGGCACCTGAGTCAGGGCGTCCAGCCCTGGATCGCTGCCGCCTGCTTCAGCCACGCCTCGAGCTGCTTCTCGTCGATCCCGTCCTCCTCGTGAATGTCGAGGTAGCGGACGTCCTTGCTCTTGCTCGCGCCGGGAGGCATGGGTCGCAGGGAAGCGCCGTTGAAGAACGTCACCTTCACGTAGCGCGTGAAGACGTGGAACGAGAGGAACCAGCCCTTGCCCTCGACGCCATAGAACGGCGAGTTCCACTTCACCGCCTTCCTGACTCCGGGCACCGCGCGCTCGACGAGCGCGTCGAGGCGCTTGCCGACCTCGCGCTTCCAGCCGGGCATCGCCGCGATGTACGCCCGGACGGGCGCGTCGCCGTCGCCCTTGGCGATCTGGGGGTTGCCGCCGGCGAGAAGGACCGGCGCCCGCTTGCTGCTTCGCTTCACCGGCTTCGGCACGCTAGGCCCTCCTCCGTTTCGCGGGCGGCTTCGCCCCAGCCGAGTTCACCGCGACGGCGGCCTTGATGAGCGCCTTGAACGCGCGCGCATTGACCGTCTCGCCCTCGCGGATGTCGATCGCGCGACGCGTTCCGCCGTCGAGGCTCGCGTTGAACAGGCCAGCCGGATCCGGCACGCTCGCCCCGCGGGCGAAGGTGAGCTTCACGACCTGCTTGTAGGTCTCGCCGGTGCAGACGATGCCGTCATG
>CAMLHT010000240.1 GCA_946479895.1 uncultured Gemmatimonadota bacterium
ATCGCGAAGCTTCGCCGTCTGGCCGCTGTCGAGCGAGAGTCTCGCCTGGGCCTGGAGCGCCATGGCGGCGGGCACTCCGGCCACCGGCGCCGCCTCCTGCGCGCCGGCAACGCCGCCCACGAGCATCACGATCGCCAGACTCACGCATGTTCGCATCGTCACGCTCCTCGATCGGCGGTCAGTCATCCTGCAAAACTGAAAACTGCGACGCAGACGACACGGACACAACGGACGACGCAGACGAGAAATGACGATCAGGCAGTGACAGCGGGACAACAGATCTGCGTCGTCCATTGTGTCCGCGTGGTCTGCGTCGCAGCTGGTTCGCGTCGGAGCAATCTGTCACCGTGTGACCATTCCGGCCAAGAGGACGCTCATCACACCGAGCGCCGCAAGCGAGACGCAGACGACGCCGATCACCCGGGCGCTGCTTCGTCGAAGTGCGCGGACGTCCACGCCAAGCCCGAGCCCGGCCATCGCGATGATGGTAAGCCAGGTTGCCATCTGCCGAAGCACCGCGATGACTTCGGGTGACAGCACCCCGAGCGATCGCACCGCGGCAAATACGACGAAGCCGATGATGAACCACGGCACCATCTGGCTCCGCGTCGCCTTCGTCGCGCGGTGGGAGACCAGCCCCATCGCGATCACGAGCGGGCCGAGCAGCAGAACGCGCATGAGCTTCACGAGCGTCGCCATCGCGCCGGCCGCCGCGCTCACCGGCAGCGTCGCCGCGAGGACCTGCGGGACGGCGTAAACCGTCAGCCCGGCGACCACGCCGTACCGGGCGTCGCTCAGGTGCAGCACCGGGACCAGCAGCGGCAGGATCAGGACGACGACCACGCCAAGCACCGCGGTGAACGAGATGGCCGCGGCGACGTCCTCCGACTCCGCGCCGATCACGGGCGCCACCGCCGCGATGGCGGAATTTCCGCAGATCGAGTTGCCGGCGGCGATCAGGATCGCGAGACGCGTCCGCAGTCCCGCCGCACGGGCGATGCCGAAGGTGATGGCGAGACTGAGCGCGACGATCACGACCACGCCGCCGAACAGCGGGAGCCCGACCCGCCGCAGCAGCGCGACGTCGATGGCGACCCCGATCAGGCAAACCGCGACCTCCAGCAGCTCCCGCGCGGCGAACTGGATTCCCGGAACGACCCGCTCATCCATTGGGCGAATGGAGGCGACCGCCACGCCGATCAGCAGCGCCAGGACCAGTGCCTCCACGTACGGCCGGCCGAACAGCGCCTGCTCGGCCGCCTGGAGCAGCCATGCCGCGAGCGTGATCACGCCGCACAGCACGAGCCCCGGCCACAGTCGCCGAAGGCTCATGCGGGCCCGGTCACGAAGCGTGGCGCGCGGCTTCCGCGCGCAGCTCGTCGATGCGCGTCTCCACTTCGGCCGCGAGCTGCGCCATTGTCGGCGCGTCGAACACCAGCGACGCACCCGCCGTGGCGAAGATCTCCGGCAGCGGCCGCGTGCCGCCGAGGGCCAGCGCCGCCTTGTAGCCTTTCAGCGCTGCGGCCGGATCGCGCCGCGAGAGACGCCAGACCTGGAGCGCCGCGAGCTGGGCGAGGCCGTATTCGATGTAGTAGAAGGGCGCCGTGTGGATGTGGCTCTGCCGATACCAGCGCGACAGCCGCTCGTTCTCGAGCCCGGAGTAGTCCACCTCGGGCTCGTACCGCGCGCGGATCTCCAGCCACTTCGCGTCGCGCTCGGCCGGCGACGCGCCGATGCCGTCGGTGTAGATCCAGTGCTGGAAGGCGTCCACGCAGGCGATGTGGGGAAGCCCGGCGAGGATGTCCTCGAGATGCTCGATCTGCGCGTCGGCCGCGTCGGCCGGCGAATAGAATCCCGTCGGCAGCGCGAGGTGCGGTGCCGCCAGCAGCTCCATGGACATCGACGCCAGCTCGGCAGCCTCGTGGCCGGTCGGCCGGCGCCACATGTACTGGATATTGCGGGTGAGGAACGCGTGAAAGGCGTGGCCGCTCTCGTGCGTGAGCGTGTTCACGTCGTCGTGCACCCCGACGGCATTCATGAAGATGAACGGCACCCGGCGCTGCGGCAGCCGCGTGCAGTAGCCGCCCGGCGCCTTTCCCTGGCGCGACTCGAGGTCGAGGAGCTTCTCGTCGATCATCCGCCGGAAGAAGCCCGCGAGCTCGGCGTCCACCCGGTCGAAGATGCGCGTGGTGCCAGCGAGAAACTCCTCCGTGGTGGAGAAGGGGACGAGCCGGCTCGCGCGGCCAGGCTGCACCTGGAGATCCCAGGGCCGGAGGGTCTCGACGCCGAGCTGGCGCTGGCGATGGGCGCGGAGGCGGCGCATGGCCGGCAGGATCGCCGTGACGACCGATTCGTGAAAGCGCGCGCAGTCATCGGGCGTGTAATCGAACCGGTACTTCGAGGCAAACGCGTAGTCGCGGTAGTTGTCGAATCCGGCCTCGCGCGCCAGCGCGTGGCGCACGCGCACCATCTCGTCGAAGAGCGAGGAGATCTCGTCGCGCTTATCGAAGTAGGCATTCGCCCCGAGGCGGAATGCCTTCTCGCGGATGCCGCGATCGCGGTCGAGGAGATACGGCTGCAGCTCGGGAACGGTCTTCTTCTCGCCGTTCCATTCCACCGTCAGGCCGCCGGCAATCTTGTCGTAATTCGCCTCCATCTCCTCCAGCGCCGCCATCCGCGGCAGGTTCGCGGCGCGGAAGATCTCGACGTCGGTGCGCAGCTCGCGCAGGAAGATGTCGAGGTCCGGGAGCGCGTCCGCGAAGTCCAGCAGCCGTCGGGCGAGCGCCACGCGCACCTCGTGCAACGGCGGCAGGATCTCCATCGCCCACACCTTGTAGACCGCCTCGCGCTCCTCGTCGCGGGTGTCGGCCGTGTAGGCGATCATGGACAGGGAGAACTGCTCGTCCACCGCCTCGTCGAGGTCCGAGAAATCGTCCAGCCACGCCCGGAGGTTGGCGCGGTCGAGCGGCCTGGCGGCGAGCTCCTCATAGAAGGGAGCGACGTCGGCCCAGGTGGCGCGGGCTGGGATCTGCGGTGCCGGCATCCTTGAAGATAAAGGGGGTTGAAACACTGGCGCTTACGGCGCGACCCGATCTACCGCATACTTCCGTCGTGCCCGGCCGTCTATCCCGACTCGCGTCGGAGCTCTCCGGCTCCGAGATCCTCAAGATCGGCGCCGAAGTTCGTGCCGCGGCGGCCACCGGGAAGCCGGTCACCAACCTCACGATCGGCGACTTCAGCCCGAAAGAGTTCCGGATCCCGCGGGCGCTGGAGGAGGGCATCGTCGCCGCCCTCAGGGCCGGGGAGTCCAACTACCCGCCGTCCAACGGCCTCGAGTCCCTCCGCGCCGCGATCCGGAAGTTCTACGCCGAGCGGATGGGGATCGATTTCCCATTGGAATCCATCCTCGTCACCTCAGGGGCGCGGCCCGCGATCTACTCGCTGTTCCGCGCGGTCGTCGACGCGGGCGACCCCGTCGTATACGGCGTCCCGTCGTGGAACAACAACTACTACGTGCAGATCGTCGGCGCGAAGGACGTCCCCGTCATCTGCGACGCGTCGACCAACTTCCAGCCGACGGCGGCGCTGCTCGCGCCCAGGCTGCGCGGCGCGCGTCTGCTTTCATTGAATTCGCCGCTGAATCCGACCGGGACGATGATCGACCGAGACGGCCTGGCCGCGATCTGCGATCTCGTCCTCGAGGAAAACGCCCGACGCTCGGCGGCCGAGGGCCCGCTGTACCTGATGTACGACCAGGTCTACTGGATGATCACCGCAGGCGGTGCCGGCCACGTCGACCCCGTGTCGCTGCGGCCGGAGATCGCGAAGTACACGGTGCTCGTGGACGCGATCTCCAAGGCCTTTGCGGCGACGGGCCTCCGCGTGGGCTGGGCGGTGGGTCCGGCGGACGTGATCCGCGCGATGTCGGACATCAGCGGCCACGTCGGCGCCTGGGCCCCGCGGCCGGAACAGGTGGCGACGGCGGCGATGCTGGCCGACGGACCCGCCGTGGACCAGTACATCACCGGGATGCGCCGCGACGCGAGCGCGCGGCTGAACGTGCTCGCCTCGGGATTGCGGGAGATGCAGGCCGACGGATTGCCCGTCGACGCCATCGAGCCCCAGGGCGCGATCTACGTGAGCGCGAAGTTCGACCTGCGCGGGCGATGCACGCCGGCCGGTGCGCGGCTCGACACCAACGATGCCACGCGCCGATATCTGCTCGATGCCGCCGGCCTCGGCGCGGTGCCGTTCCAGGCGTTCGGCTTCCCCGGCGAGACGGGCTGGTTCAGGCTGTCGATCGGTACGGCATCCGTGGCTGACCTTCAGGCGCTGTTGCCAAGGATACGGAGCGCCATCGCGGCTACGGCGTGATTGCTGGTCTCATGCGCGGTGAGAGAAGTGGGCGTCCAACCCCTCCTTCACCGCGCATGACGCCAGTTGGAACTCCCAATAGATCGTTATCGATCAGAAGGTCCTCCCCCACGAGATCCCGAACCTGCTGCTCGAGAGATCCAGGTTGAATCCGTCGGTCGGCACGAAGAAGTCCTGAAAGCGGTTCCCGGGATGCGAATGGGAGTAATTCACCGACTTCATCCCGGCGAACGTCCCCATCACGGCGCCGGCGAAGATGTCGCTCGCCCAGTGCTGCCCCAGGTACATCCGTGACAGTCCCGGCGTGAGCGCGATCGCATAGAGCACCGGCGCCACCACCTTCACCGCGCCCGGTCGCCGGATCCGCGTCTCCTGGACCAGCGCCGTCGCCGCGGCGAAGCCCGAGCCCGAGTGGATCGACGGGAACGCGCGGTAATTGAACTCGCCGAAGCCCTTGAACCAGTGGAAGTCGTACTGGTCCTGCTGTCCCGTGACATGCGGTCGTGAGCGGCCGAGCGGTCCGCGAATGAGCTGGCTGGCGAGGCTGGCGGTGACGACGGCTTCGGTCGTGTGGAACGCGATGTCCGTCATCGCCTGCGAGCGCGCCAGCCGGCCGATGCCGTAGGTGGCGATGCCGGCGAGGGTGAGCGTCGTCTCGTTGATGTGCGTGAAGACGTTGTCGAATCGCTGTCCCGTGCGCACGTGCGAGAGCGACGTGTCGCTGAAGAAGGCGGCGATCCGCGTGTCGAAGACCGAGATCGCCACCGTCGCCGCCACCGCGGCGCCCGCGACCTTCGCGTCGCGGGCCGTGAAGAGCGTCTTCGGCACCGAGTCGGACTGCGCGGCGAGTGGGCGCGCGAATCCCAGCGCGGCGATGAGGAGCAGCGTGCGTATCATGGCGCAGGTTCAAGCACGGGCAGTGCCGCGGATCTGGTGACGCACGTTACAGTCGCGTCTGGCACTCCACGTGCAGCCGGGGGGCGCATGGCACATCGTGAATTCACCGATGAAAACGGGGTCGAATGGACCGTCTTCGACGTCGTTCCGCGCGACGATGAACGACGCACGGGGGAGCGCCGCCAGGCCGAGGATCCGGCGAGTTCACCCGAGGCGGATCGCCGGGCCGACGAACGGCGCACGTCGGTTCGCACGTCCCGCCCAGTGCGACTGAGCCGTCCGTGGCTCTGCTTCGAGGGGGGCGGAGAACGCCGTCGGCTCCAGCCCGTTCCCGAAGGCTGGCACCTCCTGTCCGACGCCGAGCTGGCGACGCTCATGCGCGAGGCGCGCCTGGCGCCCCGCCGGCATCCATCCCGCAACGAAGCAGAAACGCCGGCGTGAGCCGG
>CAMLHT010000241.1 GCA_946479895.1 uncultured Gemmatimonadota bacterium
TGAACCCATATGAAACGATCCGGAGCGTCGGGACTCACTGACTCCTGAGTCCCGACGCTCCTGGTTGCCTCTTCTGCGTTTATCGGCGGGATCCGCGAACCAGACCCCTTTCCCCGCAAGTGACGCCGGCTATCGCTCAGGTCGTCAGATCGGTCTCTTCATCTTCCGTGTTGTGCCGGACGCGAGTGTCGCTGCTGCGGAAGAACCGCAGCAGGAACGCGACCGCGAAGAAGGCGATGCCGACGAGCCGAACCGTCGGGTCGTCGATGCGCTGGCCGTAGCCCCAGATGATGAGGCCCATGATCAGGAACGCGACCTGGAAGGTCGTCTTGCGGCCGGCGATCACTCTTTCGGCGAGCGGGTGTACCGGGGCTTCGACGTCTTGCCCGGGAGTCCGGCGGCCTTCGCCGCGGCATCGGGCACGTCGATCGTCATCCGGAGGAGCGCGGTCGAATAGACCTTCCCCTGGGCGTCCGTCTTCAGCGACAGGGTTCCCCCGCCATCGAGCGCGCCGTGCAGCAGGAAGTTCAGCGCATTGAGGTTCGGCAGCTCGAAGCGATCGACCGGGCCGTCGATCATCCCCTTGAAGTGCGCGGCCACCGCGTCACGCCTGACGTATTCGACGAGGATCGGATACCAGCGGGGCTCGAGGGCGATCAGGCCGACGTTGGCGGTGTCGCCCTTGTCGCCCGACCGGGCGTGCGCGATCTGGACGAGCTGGATCTTCATCAGCGCACCTCCACCTTTGTCTGGACGACCCGCTTGTCGACGAGCGCGGGCCAGTAGGCGACGATCTCCTCCACCTTGGGTCGGCCTCCGGCGAATCCTGTCACGCTCGGCGGGCCGTTGAGGACGAGGGGCGCGATCTCCCGCGTGAAGCGCTCGACGGCAGCCCGGTCCTGCCCGCGGACCCCGATGCGCAGCTGCACTTCGGGTAGGTCACCCGGCTCGCCGACGAGCGGCCCGTGCGTCGAGGAGTAGCCGACGAACTCGGTCATGACGTGATCGAACTTCAGGCCGAGGTTCACCAGGCGCTCGCGCAGGACCTTGTCCGCGAGCTTCGCCTTGTCGAGCGCATCCGGCCATCCATAGACGAGTGTGCCGACCGCCTTGAAGCCGGCGCGATAGGCGATCGAGACCTTCAGCTGCTCCGTCTCGGGGCGCCCCTTGATGCCGTGGACCCGCACGCGATTCTCGCCGTCGGCCGCGAGGTGGATGGACGTGAAATCGGCGACGACGTCGGGCGTGATGTACGAGTGAGGGTCGCCCATCTCGTACACGAGCTGCTCGGTCACCGACTGCACCGACACGCGCCCGCCGGTCCCGGGGTGCTTCGTGACGGTGAAGGTGCCGTCCGCCTTCGCCTCGACGATCGGATAACCGACGTTGGCGAGGTCCGGGATGTTCTTCCAGTCGTAGAGGCAGTTGCCGCCCGAACACTGGGCGCCGCACTCGATGATGTGCCCGGCGATGATGCCCGCGGCGAGCAGGTCGTAGTCCTTCGGCCCCCAGCCGAATTCGTGGCGGAGCGGCGCCATGGTGAGCGCGGTATCCGTGGACCGGCCCGTGATGACGACGTTCGCGCCCTTCGCGAGCGCTTCGACGATCGGCGTCGAGCCGATGTACGCGTTGGCCGACAGCACACGGTCGCGAATCGTGGACAGCGGCTCGCCGGTGTCCATGTTCTTCAGCGGGTGGCCGGACGCGATCAGCTCGTCGAGGCGCGGAAGCAGGTCGTCACCGGTGACGACGCCGATCCGGATTTTGTCCGCAAGGCCCATCCTGCTCGCGACGGCGCGCACCGCGTCCGCGCAGGCGGGCGGGTTCACGCCGCCGGCATTGGCGATGACCTTCACCCCGCGGCCGGCGACCGCCTGCATCACGCTCTCCATCGCGCCCACGAAGTCGCGCGCGTAGCCCATGTTCGGGTCGCGCTCCTTCTGCTTCTGGAGGATGGACATCGTGACTTCGGCGAGATAGTCGAGCATCAGGTAGTCGATCGGACCACCGTCGACCTGCCGCCGCGGCGCCTCGAGCCAGTCGCCCCAGAATCCCTGGCCGGCGCCGACTCGCACCACGTCCTTTCGAGCTGTCATATGGGTGGGAGCGCGAAGGCTCCGAGATGAGGACCGCTGTTCTGCAGCGAGGCGCGGAGCGCCATGGCGAGCACGTCGCGCGTGTCTTCAGGATACACGATCGCGTCGATGTAGCCGCGGGCTCCGGCGTACCGGGCGTCGAGCTGGTGCTCGTAATCCTCGCGCATCTCGTCGATGGACTCGGTGACGTCCTGCGGCAGCGGCGCGCCCTTCTTCTTCGCTTCCTCGATCGCCGGCCCGTGTACCGCCTGGATGGCGGACTCGCCTTCCATCACGGCCATGCGGCCGGTGGGCCAGCTGAAGATGAAGTCGGGATCGAAGCCCTGGCCCGCCATCGCGTAATAGCCGGCGCCGGAGGCGTGGTTGACCGTGAGCACGATCTTCGGCACGCGCGCGGTGGCCATCGCCTCCACGAACCGCGCGCCGGCGCGAATGATCCCTTCGTGCTCGGCCTCCGGGCCGACCATGAAGCCCGAGACGTCCTGCACGAACAGGATGGGAATCCGCTCCCGGTCACAGCGCTCGATGAAGAACGCGACCTTCTCGGCGCTCTCGGCGTAGATGATGCCGCCGAAGCGCGGCTTCTCCCCGGCGCGACCCTTGATGAGCCCACGCTGGTTGGCGATCACGCCGACCGGGATTCCCTCGATGCGGGAATCCCCGCATATGACTTCCTTCGCGAGGTCCTTCTGGAACTCGTCGATGCGGCCCTCGTCGAGGATCGCCTTCAGCAGGTCGTGCATGTCGTAGGACATGCGATGGTCCGCCGGAAGCAGGTCGTAGAGATCAGTGGCGTGATGGGATGTCGCGTTTCCCGAGCCAGATTCCTCCGATCCATCGATCCCACGATCCACCGATCCACTCTTCGGCAGCATCGCCACCAGGTCTCTCAGCTTCGCCAGGCAGGCCTTGTCATCGTCCACGGCGTAATGCGCCACCGCCGAGATCGAGGTGTGCGTCACCGCGCCACCGAGCGTCTCGCCGTCGATCGACTGTCCCGTGGCGCCCTTCACCAGGTTCGGGCCGCCCAGTCCCATGAACGACGTGCCCTTCACCATCACGATGAGGTCCGAGAGCGCCGGAAGGTACGCTCCACCGGCGATGCAGGGACCCATGACGGCGGCAAGCTGCGGCACGTGGAGATAGCGCCGCATGATCGAGTTGTAGTAGAAGATCCGGCTCGCGCCGTACTGCCCCGGAAAGACGCCGCCCTGGTACGGGAGGTTCACGCCGGACGAGTCGACCAGGTAGATGATCGGGATGCGGCAACGCATCGCGATCTCCTGGGCGCGGAGGATCTTGCGGATCGTCTCCGGCCACCAGGAGCCGGCCTTGACCGTCGCATCGTTGGCGACGATGACGACCTCCCGCCCGTGCACGATGCCGAGACCGGTGACGACGCCGGCGCCGGGGGCCTGGCCCTCGTACTGATCGTAGGCGACGAGCAGGCCGACCTCGAGGAACATGGTCCCGGGATCACGCAGCCCGTCGATGCGCTCGCGGGCGGTGAGTTTCCCCTGCTTGTGCTGCCGGGCGATCTTGTCCGGACCGCCGCCCTGGCGGAGACGCTTCTCGAGCGACCGGATCTCGTCGCTCAGGGTCCGTAGCCGGGTAGTCACGCCTCCTGCTGCTGGCGCGTGCTGAACCATTCCTGGATGTAGGCGATCAGGTCGGTGGTCGGCGTGCCGGGGCCGAAGAGCTTTCCGATGCCGGCGGCGTGCAGCGCCTCCATGTCCTCTTTCGGGATGATGCCGCCGCCCGTGATGAGGATGTCATCGCGCCCCGACTCGGCGAGGAGATCGCGGACGCGGTTGAAGAGCGTCATGTGCGCGCCGCTGAGCACGGAGAGGCCGACGACGTCGACGTCCTCCTGGATCGCGGCGTTCGCGATCATCTCCGGAGTCTGGTGGAGTCCGGTGTAGATGACCTCCATGCCGGCGTCGCGCAGGGCGGCAGCGACGACCTTCGCCCCGCGGTCATGACCATCGAGACCGGGCTTGGCGACGAGTACGCGGATTGGGCGAGTCACGGAGGGAAACCTAGTGAGAGTGGGAGTGGGGGTGGGAGTGGCCACTCCCACTCTCACTGCTTTCGCGCCACCAGCACCATCTCGCTGGACGAGCGGCGCAACGGACGGTCCTTCCAGCCGTCGTACGCCACCTCCACGATGAGGCCTGCCGCGGCGCAGACTTCAGCCAGTCGCGTCGCGGTGTAGAGACGAATGCGGTGCTCGCGCGTGCCCCGGCCGCGCGGGCCGGTCCAGGTGGACTGGACGGTCAGCACCCCCGACAACGCGTCGAACGATCGCTCGTGCCCGATCATCGTGCCGTCCTCGGTGAGCCACCAGTCGCGCGAGAGGAACTTCGCCATCACGCCGTCGCGGCTGCCGCCGTGCCAGAGCAGCCGGCCGCCGGGCTTCAGGACGCGCGCCATCTCGCGGATGACCGAGACGTCCTCGCGCGGATCGATGAAGAACCCGAACGACGTGAACAGGTTGAGGACGGCGTCGAAGCGGCCGGTCCACTTCGCGGGCAGGCGCCGCATGTCGCCCCGGGTGTAGCGAAGGTGCTTCCCCGTCCCGCGCCGCTTCGCGAGCGCCAGGAGCTCCTTCGAGTAATCCAGGCCGTCCACGTCGAAGCCGGCCTCCGCCAGCAGGTGCGCGTGGCGTCCCTGTCCGCACGGAACGTCGAGGACGCGGGACCCGGCGGGCAGCTCGAGGATCTCGATCAGCCGGGCGACCTCACGCCGGTCGCGCTCGAAGGCGAAGAGCGGTTCGTATTCCTTCAGATACTGGGCGTCGAAGTACGTCGCCCACCAGTCGGGTGATTTGCGCGTCGGCACGCGCGCAATCTACACGGCGGTCAGGGCGTGAGCGTCGGGCTCACGGCTGCCCAGGCCGACTCCTGGAGCAGGGTCGTCAATGCGGGACTGAAGCTGACGGTGCCGCCGTTCCGCAGCGGAAACGTCGCGGGAAGTCCGACCGGACTCTTCCTCGTGATGCTCGCGTAGATCACCAGCGCGGCGAGATAGGAGCCTGCCGCGTTGGCGTGCAGGCCGTCCGCGTAGAGCTGCAGCCCGGGATCGCGGTTCCATGCTTCCACCCAGGCGTTGGCGACGGGCGCGTACACGCCATTCACGTCGGACGCCGACAGCCGGTACGACTCGGCCGCGCGCGGAAAATCGGCGCGGCGATCGATCGCCGGCCAGGCGGAGAACATCACGGGCGTCGCGCCGGCGGCGGTGATGGAGGGCTGGAAGAGCTTCGCGACGAGTCGGAGTGAATCGCGGTTGATCGTCGTCGAGGACGGTCCCTGCTGGAGCACGACGAAATCCCACCGGCGACTCTCGATTGCCTGGCGCGCATCGTTCCGGTTCCAGTGATCGATGAGCGCCATGTCGGGACCCGCCACCATCCCGATGATCAGCGAATCGCCCTTCGCGGCGTCGGCGATGCCCTGCACCAGCACCGGCAGGTCGTTGGAGTAGGTGAGGCTGTTGCCGATGAACAGCACCGCCTTGCCGGAGACCGGATTGACGAACCGGGGTGAAGTCGCGCCGTTCGCGAGACACGCGGTGGAGACGGCGGCGGCGATCGCGGACGCGAGCAGCATGGTC
>CAMLHT010000242.1 GCA_946479895.1 uncultured Gemmatimonadota bacterium
GGGCTGATGATCGGCCGCACCGTGGAGGGGGAGGAATGAGCGTGCGTCTCGCACGATTCGCCGCCGCGACGGTGCTCGTCGCGGCGTGCTCGCGAGGGCAGGATGCCGGCTCCGGCCCGTATGCGCGTGAGGTCGCCGAGGCGATCCCCCGCATCGAGCAGTCGACGGGACTGAAGTTCAAGACGCCGCCCAGGCTCGAGGTCCGGACGAAGGACCAGGTGCGCGAGTTCCTGCTGAAGCAGTTCGACGAGGCGACCCCCGCCGCGCAGCTCGCGGGAGAGGAGAAGGCGTACAAGCTCCTCGGCCTCATTCCCGACACGATGAACCTGCGCGCCTTCTTCGTGCGCGTCCTGAGCGAGCAGGTCGTCGGCTACTACGACCCCAAGGCGAAGACGCTCTACGTCGTCCAGGGCGCCGACGAGCAGCTCGTCGGCATCACGATCACGCACGAGCTCGTGCACGCGCTGCAGGACCAGTACGTGAATCTCGACTCGATCCAGAAGTCGGGGTCGAGCAACGATCGCCTTGCGGCGGCGCAGGCGCTGATCGAGGGAGAGGCGCAGTTCGAGCAGATCTCCATCATGCTCGGCGGGCCGGATCAGATCGAGACGCGTCTGCCGGGTGCGTGGGACCGTGTGCGCGAGGAGATCCGCAACCGCCAGGGCGAGATGCCGGTGTTCGCCACGGCGCCGATGGTCATCCAGGAATCGCTGCTGTTTCCCTATCTCAGCGGCGCGGAGTTCGTGCGCCGCGTCAAGGAGAAGCGCGGCAACCACGATCCCTTCCGCGACGTGCCGCGGTCCACGGAGCAGGTGCTCCATCCGCCGCTCTTTCTCTCCACGCCACCCGACGAGCCGACGGCGGTGACGCTCCCTGCGCCTCGCGTCGGCACGAGCGTGTATCAGAACGACATGGGCGAGTTCGGCACGCGCCTGGTCGTCTATGCGTATCTCAAGGACCCACAGACCGCGCAGCGCGCCGCCGCGGGTTGGGATGGCGACCGGTTCATGGTCGTCGAGCGCGGCGCCGACCGCGGCTTCGTCTGGGCCATCGTCTGGGATTCACCCGTCGACGCCGGCGAGTTCACCGACGCCATGGTGCGTGCGACGATGCGCCGCACCGGCGCCCCGCAGCGCAGCGTGGGCGCCGGCGTGAGCTACACGGCGAACGGGCGCACGATCTCCATCCAGCCGGTCAGCATCGGCGACCGTGCGTTGGTCGTGTACTCCAACGTTCCCGAAGCGATGGGATCGGTGATCGATCCCACCGCGATCAAGTTGGGGAAGTAACCGCCTCGTCGGCGACCTCGTCGAGCGCGGACTCGTCGAGCGCCGGCCCGTCCGGCGACATCACCGACGGGATCATGGCGCCCGGCTCGGTCGTCACGGGGACGACCGTCGCCGATTCCGTGTGCGGGCCACCGAGCGCGCGCGAGTCGTCGGGCGGCGCCGTATCGCTTTCCACCGGCGGCAGCAGGGCGAGGCGGAGCACCTCGTCCATCCGCTCGACGAAGGTGAACGTCACCTGCTTCTTCACCTCGTCCGGCACGTCGCGCAGGTCCTTCTCGTTCGCCTTCGGCATGATGAGATGGCGCAGGCCCGCGCGATACGCCGCGAGCACCTTCTCCTTCACGCCGCCGATCTCGAGCACCTTGCCGCGCAGCGTCACCTCGCCCGTCATCGCCACGTCGCGCCGTACCGGGCGATAGGACAGCGCGCTCGCGATCGCGAGCGTCAGCGTGATCCCCGCGCTCGGCCCGTCCTTCGGGATCGCGCCCGCCGGCAGGTGCACGTGGATGTCGTAGTCCTTGAACGCGGCATCGGGAATTCCGATCTGCGCCGCGCGCGACCGCACGTACGAGTAGGCGGCGTCCACGCTCTCGCGCATCACGTCGCCGAGCTGGCCGGTCACCGTGAGCCGCCCGCTGCCGTTCATGCGCAGCGCCTCGATCACCATCAGATCGCCGCCCGTCGCCGTCCACGCGAGACCGGTCACGACGCCGACCTCGGGGATCATCTCCGCTTCCTCGACGGCGTAGCGCGGAATGCCGAGCACCTCTTCGACCTTGTCGTTGTCCACCACCCACGCGCCTTCCTCTCCCTCGGCCTTCCGGCGCGCGCGCTTGCGCATGATCGCCGCGACGTTGCGCTCGAAGTTCCGGAGCCCCGCCTCACGCGAATAGCGGTTGGAGATGAACGACAGCGACTCGTCGGTGAACTGGATGTCCTTGTCGGTGATGCCGTGCTCCTCGAGCAGCCGCGGGAGCAGGTAGCGCCACGCGATCTCGACCTTCTCCTCCACCGTGTAGCCGGCGATGCGGATGACCTCCATGCGGTCGCGCAGCGGGGCGGGGATGTCGTACAGGTTGTTCGCCGTGCAGATGAACAGCGCGCTCGAGAGGTCGAACGGCAGGTTCAGGTAGTGGTCCACGAACTCGTCGTTCTGGTTCGGGTCCAGCACCTCGAGCATCGCCGCCGTCGGGTCGCCACTGGGTCCGCCCCCCGACATTTTGTCAATCTCGTCGATCATCAGCACGGGATCCTTCACCTGCACGCGGCGCAGCGCCTGGATGAGCAGGCCCGGCATCGCGCCCACGTACGTGCGCCGGTGACCGCGGATCTCCGCCTCGTCACGCACGCCGCCCACGGAGATGCGATAGAACTCGCGCCCGATGGACGTGGCGATCGCCTCGCCGAGCGAGGTCTTGCCCGTTCCCGGCGGCCCGACGAAGCACAGGATTGGACCGTGGGGATCACCGCCACGCAGCTTGCGGACGGCGAGGAACTCGATGATGCGCTCCTTCGCCTCCGTCAGGCCGTAGTGCTTCTCGTCGAGCGCCTCTTCCACCTTCTTGAGCGCGATCTCCTCGTCGCCCGAGCGCTTGTTCCACGGCAGGGCGAGGATCCAGTCGAGGTAGGTGCGGATGACCTGGTATTCGCTCGACGCCGGGGAGAGCTGTCGAAGACGCTCCGTTTCGCGGCGCGCCTCCTGGCCCACGCGCTCGGGGAGCTTCGCCTCGTCGATGCGCCGCAGCAGCTCGACCGCTTCCTTCTCGCCCGGATCGGTCTCGCCCAGCTCGGCCTGGATGGCGCGGAGCTGCTGGCGCAGGTAGAACTCGCGCTGGTGCTGCTCGATCTTGATCTCCGTCTGTCGCTTCACGTCCTCCATCACGCGGGCGCGTGCGACCTCGCGCTCCAGACGGTTGAGGATGAAGCGCAGCCGCTGCCCGACGTCGAGACGCTGCAGCACCTCGTCCTTGTCGGAGATGCGGAAGTTCATGTTCGTCGCGGCGAGGTCGGCGAACCGCCCCGGATCCGAGACGTTCATCTTCAGGATCGCCGGCACCTCGTCCGGGATCCGATCGACGAGCTCGGCCAGCGTCTCCGCCGCCGACACCACACGCGTTACGAGGTCGTCGAGCTCGGCGGGGTCGGCCGGCGTCTCCTTCGCCGCGCGGATCGCCGCGACGGGGTAGGGCTCATTCCGGTCGATCCCCTCGACGACGATCCGCCGCAGCCCCTGTAGCGTGATCTGCACCGTGTCGCCCGGAAGGTTGATCCGCTCGTGCACCCGCGCCGCGACACCGACTCGGCCGATGAACCGCTGGGAGTCGATCGGGTCATCGTGGTCGCCGCCGGCGACGACGAGTGCCACCACGAGCCCGGCCTCTTCGTGCCCGCGCAGCAGCGCCAGGTTCTCCGGGGCGCCCATCTGGACCGCGATCGTGCCGAGGGGATACACGATCGTGGACCGCAGCGCCATCAACGGCAGCGTCGGCGGGAGCTCTGACTTCAGGATTTCTTCCTTGCGCTGAGGCTTCGGCATGGGCTCAAAAGTAATTGCGAATCAAACCGCGGGCACGCGTGTTTACTGACGACGGAACGTCGCGAATGTCATGACTGAAAACGGCGTGAGCCGTTGTCGGTAAACGGTTTGCGGCCGACCTCGGCATGCTCGTGGCCACTCGACGCGTCCCGGGGCACGCCAAGAACCGTAAACCGTTCACCATGAACAGCTTGTAATGCGTTTCACCTTCCCTTAAGCTTCAAGGCTATGTTCGACGAGCTTTCAGAGAAACTCGAGGCTGCTTTCTCGCGCCTCCGCGGGCGCGGCGTCCTCACCGAAGCCGACATCAAGGACGGGCTGCGAGAGGTGCGCCGCGTCCTGCTCGAAGCGGACGTGAACTTCGCGCTGACCCGCGAATTCCTCGAGCGCGTCGAGAAGAAGGCCGTCGGTGTCAGCCAGCTGAAGACGGTCTCGCCTGCACAGCAGCTCGTGAAGATCGTCTACGACGAGCTCACGGCGATGCTCGGCGAGCGGCGCGAAGGTCTCAAGCTGAGCTCGGTACCGCCGACCGTCGTCATGATGGTCGGGCTCCAGGGCTCGGGTAAGACGACGACGGCCGCGAAGCTCGCGCGCAAGCTCAAGGCCGAGGGCCGGCAGACGCGTCTCATCGCCGCCGACGTGTATCGTCCGGCCGCGATCGACCAGCTCGAGACGCTCGGGCAGCAGCTCGACATCCCGGTGTACGCCGAACGCGGTCACCAGGACGTCGTGAAGATCGCCCGCAACGGCATCGACCAGGCGCGCCGGGCGCGCGATCGCGTCGTGCTGGTCGATACCGCCGGCCGTCTCCAGATCGACGACGAGATGATGGGCGAGCTGGAGAAGCTCAAGGAGGCGATCCGCCCCGACGAGATCCTCTTCGTCGCCGACGGCATGACCGGGCAGGACGCGGTCAAGATCGCGCAGGGTTTCGACTCCCGCCTCGACGTCACCGGCGTGATCCTCACGAAGATGGACGGCGACGCCCGGGGCGGCGCGGCGCTCTCGATCTACGGCGTCCTCAAGAAGCCGATCAAGTACATCGGCGTCGGCGAGAAGACGGACGCGCTCGAGGATTTCCATCCCGACCGCATGGCGGGCCGGATCCTTCAGCAGGGCGACATCGTCTCGCTCGTCGAGAAGGCACAGGGCGCGTTCGACGAGGACGTCGCGCGGCGGATGGAGAAGAAGGTCCGCAAGGAAGGAATGGACCTCGAGGACTTCCTCACCGCGATGAAGCAGCTCGAGAAGCTCGGACCGCTCGAGGGCCTCATGAAGATGCTTCCGGGCGTCAACAGCAAGATGCTCAAGCAGGTGCGCGACGCGGATCCGAAGCGCATGAAGCACATGGAGGCGATCGTCCTCTCCATGACGCGCGAGGAGCGCAAGAAGCCCGAGCTGATGAACGGCTCGCGCCGCGCACGCATCGCGAAAGGCAGTGGCCGTCCGATCAGCGAAGTGAATCGCCTGCTCGAGCAGTTCCGCGAGATGCAGAAGATGATGAAGAAAGTTGCAGGCGGCACCCCGGGTGGCGGACGTCGCTCGCTGCCGCCGGGGATGTTCGGAGGACTCAGGTAGCAGTAGCGCGTGGCGGGTGGTGGGTCATGAGTGACGGCGAACGCGGTCACCCATTACTCTCCACTCCCCACCCGTAACCGCAGTACTGGGTGCGGCGCGGATCTCCCGCGCACGCGATGAGCCCAGCGCAGCACAAACCACTTCAGGAGTTCCAACCATGGCCGTCAAGATCCGTCTCCGCCGCGTAGGTCGTAAGAAGGCCCCCATGTATCGCATCGTCGTCGCCGACTCGAAGAGCCCGCGCGACGGCAAGTTCATCGAGATCG
>CAMLHT010000243.1 GCA_946479895.1 uncultured Gemmatimonadota bacterium
TTGAGCTCGAGCTCGCGGGGCGGGTCGCCGGCCCGCGCGTCGTGGTTGCCGCGAACGAGCGTCATCTCGACGGCGCCATGTCCGCGTCTCCACTCGTTGAGCACCCGCAACGTCTCGGCGCCCCGTCCCTCGGCGGCGTGGAGGAAGTCGCCGAGGAAGACGAGGCGCCGCGCGGCCGTGCGGTGGATGATCGCGTCGAGGCGGTCGAGGGTTCCCATGGTGGTTCCGCGCGGAACCGGGACGCCGAGGACGCGGAACGAGGCGGCCTTTCCGAAGTGCGGGTCGGCGACGAGGAGCGTCGACTCGCGCGCCCAGAACGCCGCCCGTTCGGGCAGGAGCGTCAGCGACTCACCGGCAACGTCGATCGTGAGGTCGGTCATCCGGCGGCCTTCTCGAGCGAGAGCTGCATGCGACGGATGCGATCGCTCAGCGATTCGGACGAGACCTTGTCGCGATTGCGATCGACGACGAGGGGGAAGGCGAGCGGCGTCGGCCGCTTCGGCTCGGTGACGACGATCGTCGACGCCGCCAGGCGATGCAGGGTGCGCCCGAGTCGGGTGCTCTCGAGCTGGCGCTCGAGCACTTCGCGCGTCGCCTGCGCGAGGAGGAGGTTCCCGGGGTCGTAGCGCCGGAGCACGTCGAAGAACAATCCGCTCGACGCCTGGAGCTGGCGCGCGGTCTTGCCGGCGCGCGGGAGGCCGGGAAACACGAGCCCGGCCACGCGGGCGAGCTCGCGGAACTGCCGCTTCGCCATCTCGGTGGCGTTGAGCGCTTCCATGATGTCGTCGATCAGGTCTTGCGGATCGAAGAGGAAAGCAGATCCCTCGCTGCGCTCAGGATGACGAGGGCCCAGTGCCTCGGCCAGCGGTGGCTCGGTCGGGGACAGCAGCTCGAATCCGTAGTCGTTCGACGACATCGAGAAACTGATCTTCGCGATGCGCGACAGGCGGTACGCGCACAGTGCGGCCAGCCCCTCGTGCACGAGCCGGCCCTCGAACGGAAAGACGAACAGGTGCCAGCCCTCGCGGGTCTTCACGCGCTCGATGAGCAACTCGTCCGGCGCCGGGATGCGCGACCACTTGCGCTGCACCTCGAGCAGCGGACGGATCGCGTTCATCTCCGCTCCGCGGAACTCGCCCCGCGCCGCCTCGCCCAGGCGCGTGCGGATGAGTGCCGCGAGCTGCCCGGACAGGGGGAGGCGGCTCCCCATCCAGCGCGGGATCGCGCCCTTGCCGTTAGGCGCCCGCCGCACCCAGGCCTTCATGTCGCGGACGCGGATGAACTCGAGCGGCGTGCCGGCGAAGACGAAGCGGTCGCCCTGCTTCAGGCGGGCGATGAACGATTCCTCGACCGAGCCGAGCGCGCCGCCGCGCAGGTAGAACACGCCGATCTGGCCGTCGCTGACGATTGTGCCGATGGACATGCGGTGCCGCCGCGCGATCTCGCGGCTCTCGACCACGAACCGCCCGTCGTGCTCGACGATGCGCGAGTACTCCGGGTACGCGCGCAGCGCCTCGCCCCCGTACGCCAGGAACCCGATCACCCACTCCCACTCGGCGTCGCTGAGATCCCGGTACGCGTGAGTCGTCCGCACTTCGGCAAGCAGCGCGCGGGACTCGAAGCCACCGCCGAGGGCCACGGTCACCACGTGCTGCGCGAGGACGTCGAGCGGCCGCTCGACGGGCAGCCTCGACTCGATGGCCCCCTGCTCCACTCCGTCCCGCGCCGCGGCGACCTCGATGAGCTCGAGCGCGTTCGTCGGCACGCAGGTCACGCGGCTCACCGCCCCGGGGCGATGCCCGCTGCGCCCGGCGCGCTGGAGCAGCCTCGCGACGCCCTTGGGGCTGCCCACCTGGAGAACGCGGTCGACCGGCGAGAAGTCCACGCCGAGGTCGAGTGACGAGGTCGCGATGACGCAGCGCAGCGTGCCGGCGCGGAGTCCATCCTCGACCCACTCGCGCCGCTTCCGGTCGAGGGATCCATGATGGAGCGCGATGCTGCCGGCCCAGTCCGGGCGCGCGTCGAGAATGGCCTGATACCAGATCTCCGTCTGCGAGCGCGTGTTGGTGAAGACGATGGCCGTCCGGCCTTCCTCGATGGCCTCGACGACCTGCGGCAGCATCTGGGTGCCGAGGTGCCCGGCCCATGGAAAGCGCTCGACGACGGGCGGCAGCAGCGCATCGATCACGACCTGCTTCGGGTCGACACCGCTGATGATCCTTGGCTCGCGCCGCGTTGCGTGGACGCCGAGGAGCGTGTCGGCGGCCTCGGCGAGGTTGCCGATGGTGGCCGACACGCCCCACACCTTCACCGCATCGCCCGAGAAGGCACGCAGGCGGGCGAGCGCGAGCTCCACCTGCACGCCGCGCTTGGTTCCCATCAGCTCGTGCCATTCGTCCACGATCACGGCGCGCAGGTCGGCGAAGACGTCGCGGGCGTCCTCGCGCGTGAGCAGCAGCGAGAGCGATTCCGGCGTGGTGATGAGCGCCGTGGGGAGCCGGCGGCTCTGCCTCGCACGCACGGCCGCCGAGGTGTCGCCGGTTCGCGCCTCGAGCGTCCAGGGAATGCCGAGGTCGTCGAGCGGCTGGCGCAGCGCGTCCTCGGTGTCGGCGGCGAGCGCGCGGAGCGGCGTGATCCAGACGACGCGCAGCGGCGGCGCGCTGTCTCGCCGCACGCGCGGCGCCTTCTCACGCCCCGCCGGCAACGAAGACTCGGACAGCCATTCGAGGAGCGGCCCACCCCACGCGGCGAGCGTCTTTCCCGTTCCGGTGGCCGCGTGAATCAACCCGCTCTCGCCATGCCCGTACGCCGCCCACACCTCACGCTGGAACCCGAATGGCGTCCACCCGCGCGACTGGAACCATTCCTCGAGCCCACTCCCACTCCCACTCAGTCCACCATCCCCCGCAGCGTCGCCAGCGTATCCGCCTCCTCCACCTTCTTGTCGGTGCGCCATCTCAGGATCCGCGGGAAGCGCACGGCGATGCCGGACTTGTGCCGCGGCGACTTCTGGATGCCCTCGAAGCCGAGCTCGAACACGTGCTCCGGCTTCACATGGCGCACCGGCCCGAATTTCTCGACCGTGTTGCGCCGGATCCACGCGTCCAGCTCGCGGATCTCGGCGTCGGTGAGGCCCGAGTACGCCTTGGCGAACGGCACGAGCCGGTCTTCGTCCCACAGCGCGAAGGTGTAGTCGGTGTGCAGCGACGCGCGGCGTCCGCTGCCCGGCTGGGCGTAGATCATCACCGCGTCCACCGAGTACGGATCGACCTTCCACTTCCACCAGCCCTTCCTGCGACCCACGCCATATGCGGCGTCGAGGCGCTTGAGCATGAGCCCTTCCGCCGACATCTCGCGCGACCGTCCGCGCGCGGCGCGCGCGTCCTCCCATGACTCGAGCGTGACGATCGGGGACAGCACGAGCTGCGCTGCCCGCGCGCGCTCGAGCACTTCCGCGACGCGGGCGCGTCGCCATCCCAGCGGGCGATCGCGAACGTCCTCGCCGTCGATCTCCAGCAGGTCGTACACGACCAGCACGACCGGAACCTCGGCGAGGATCTTCGGCCCGAGCGTCTTGCGGCCGATTCGTCGCTGAATCTGAGCGAACGGCAGCGGCTGGCCGTCGCGCCAGGGCATGATCTCGCCGTCGAGCACCGTGCCGTCGGGAAGAAATTCGGCGGCGGCGGCGATCTCCGGAAAGCGATCGGTGACCAGCTCCTCGCCGCGGGTCCAGATGAAGGTTTGCCCCTCGCGGCGGATGACCTGGGCGCGGATGCCGTCCCACTTCCACTCGGCCTGCCAATCACCGTGCGGACCGAGATCGTCGAGCTCGGACTCGAGCGGATACGCGAGGTAGAAGGGATAGGGGCGGGAGACGTCGGCGTCGCCGGTCTCCGGGGCAAGCAGCGCGGTGAACGACGACGCGCGGGGCTCCCAGTGACCGGACAGCCGATGCGCGATCACGCCTTCGTCGATGCCGCTGGCGCGGGACAGCGCGCGCGTCACGAGCTGCTGCGACACGCCGACCCGGAAGGCGCCCGTGATCAGCTTGTTCCAGACGAACCGCTCGACGCCCGCGAGCTCGCGCCACGTCCGCAGCACGGTCGCGCGCTGGTCGTCCTCGGACTGCTTCGCGAGGGGAAGCAGCCGTTGCTCGATCAACGCATGCAGCGGCTCGTCGGTCCCGCCCCCGGCGTCGGGCAGGAGGAGCGACATCGTCTCGGCCAGGTCGCCCACGGCGTGATAGCTCTCCTCGAACAGCCAGTCGGGAATGCCTGCCTCCTCGATGGCCCAGGCGGCGAGGCGGCGCACGGGGATCAGGCGCTTCGGACGTCCGCCGCCGAGGAAATAGACGGCCCACGCCGCGTCCGCCGGGTCGGCCTCGCGGAAGTACTCGACCATCGCGTCGACCTTCTCGTTGGTGCGATTGGTCTCGTCGATGGCGGTGAAGAGCCGGGCGAATCGCTTCATTCGCGGATCTCCTCGCCGGCGACTTCGACGGGGTCGGTGTCCTCCTCGCCCTTCCAGTGCGCGCTGATCGGCTTGGACTCGATGCCCCGCTCGGTCAGCCAGCGGACGAGCGGCTCGCGCGTCCCGTGCGTCACCCAGACGCGCTCGGCGCCGGTGGCCAGCACCGTCTCCGTCAGCGAGGGCCAGTCCACGTGGTCAGAGAGGACGAAGCCGCGATCAAGCGCCCGTCGCCGCCGCGCGCCGCGCACGCGCATCCACCCGGAGGCGAAGCCGGTCGAGATGCTGCCGAACCGCCGCATCCAGGTGCTGCCCGCCGCGGAGGGCGGCGCGACGATCAGGCTCCCCGCGAAGTCGTGCCCACGCGGCAGCTCGCTCGCGTACGTCGTGTCGACGATGCGAATGCCCGCGGCGCGGTAGTCCCGGTTGAGCCGCTCGACGGCGCCGTGGGTGTAGACCGGGCCGACGTCGTTGCCGGCGAGTCCGGCCAGCAGTCGCTGCGCCTTGCCGAGCGCGTAGCCGAAGAGCACCGACGCGCGGCCGGCGTCACGGTTCGCGCGCCACCATGCGATGATCTCGGCGAAGACCTCGGCGTCGTCGCACCACCGGTAGACGGGAAGGCCGAAGGTGCTCTCGGTGATGAAGGTGTGGCAGCGCTGGAGCTCGAACGGCGTGCAGGTGGGATCGGGGTCGGTCTTGTAGTCACCGGACGCCACCCACACTTCGCCGCGATGCTCGACGCGCACCTGCGCCGAGCCGAGGATGTGTCCGGCGGGATGCAGCGAGACGCGGACGCCGTTGATCGTGACGGCCTCGCCCCACTCGAGGGGCTGGATCGGCGCACCGGCGCCGAGCCGGGTGCGCAGGACGCCTTCGCCCTCCCGCGAGCAGAGGTAGCGCTCCGATCCCCAGCGCGCATGGTCGCCGTGGGCGTGGGTGATCACGGCCCGCTCGACGGGCTGCCACGGGTCGATGTAGAAATCACCCGCCGCGCAGTAGAGGCCGCGTTCGGCGAGTCGAAGAAGAAGGTTCGTCATCCCGAGCGCAGTCGAGGCGCTGTCATCCTGAGCGAAGCGAGGGATCTGCTTCCCTCACCAGTGTCATCCTGAGCGAAGCGAGGGATCTGCTTTTACTTGCAAAAGCAGATCCCTCGCTTCGCTCAGGATGACAACCCTGTTGATG
>CAMLHT010000244.1 GCA_946479895.1 uncultured Gemmatimonadota bacterium
CCTCCCCCCCCCGGCGGGGGGGGCGGCGGGGCGGCCCCCCGCCCCCCCGATCTCGCCGCCCCCCACCCCCCCCCCCCGCCCCCCCCCCCCACAGCCGCAGCGGAGCGGATCGCCGAGCCGCCTATCCGCCGACCTGGGACAATGCCTTCAACCCTCCGATCTGCATCTGGAGAAGGCCATGCTCCTTCGGCTTCTCCTCCAGCGCCTTCACGAAGAACGGCTCGAGCCGCTCGCCGGCGCGCAGCGGGGTCCGCAGGTCCACCTCGTGATCGCCGAACAGGCACGTGCGCAGGCGTCCATCGGCCGTGAGCCGCACGCGATTGCACGACGCGCAGTAGGTGTGCGTCATGGGCGTGATCACGCCGACGGCCCCGAGGCCGTTGGCGAGCCTGTAGTACGCCGCCGGTCCGTTCCCCCGGACTTCCGGCGAGAACGCCTCCAGCGGCGCGATGCGACGCAGGCGCGCGAGAATCTCGTCGCTCGGCACCACGTGCTCCCAGGTCAGCTCACGCATGTCACCCACGGGCATGAGCTCGATGAAGCGTACGTACCACGGCCGCGTGAGCGTGAGTCGGGCGAAATCCTCGACCTCGTCGTCGTTGATCCCCTTCATCACGACGACGTTGATCTTGATCGGACCCAGCCCGGCCGCCTGTGCGGCCTCGGCCCCCACGATCGGGTCGAAGCCCAGGTTGCGCCGCGCGATCTTCGCGATGCGGTCGGGCTGCAGGCTGTCCGCGCTCATGTTGATGCGATCGAGCCCGGCGGCCCGCAGCGGGCCGGCAAGCTCCGGCAGCTTCACCCCGTTCGTCGAGAGGGCGATGTCCTCGATCCCCTCGACCGCCCTGAGCATCCGGATCAGCTCCACGAGGTCCGGCCGGATCGTCGGCTCACCGCCGGTGATCCGCAGGCGGCGGAGGCCCAGCGGCGCGAGCTGCCGGACGACGTCCGTGATCTCCTCGTACGTGAGGAGGTCCTTTCGCGGCAGCCACTGCAGGCCCTCGAGCGGCATGCAGTACATGCAGCGGAAGTTGCACCGGTCCGTCACCGAGATCCTCAGGTACTCGATGGACCGGCCGAACTGGTCGCGCAAGGCGCGACCGTCCCGAGGCAGTGTCAATGCCGAAGGATCTGGCTGGCTCGTGACGGAATTCATCCTGTCCCCACTTCCGACACCTTGCCGGTCGGATCGATCCACTCGCGGGTGCCGTCGGTGTAGTGCTCCCGCTTCCAGATCGGGACGCGCTTCTTGAGCTGCTCGATCACGTACCGGCTGGCCTGATACGCCGCGTCGCGGTGCGCGTGGGCGGTGGCGATGGCGACGCTGGCGTCGCCGATGGCGAGCTCTCCGATGCGGTGCACGATCACGACGACGCTGCCGGCGAACCTCTCGTTCGCTTCGCGGGCGATGGCCTCCATCTCCTTTTCCGCCATGGCCGTGTACGCCGTGTAGTCCATGCCCTGCACCGGCTTGCCGTCGTTCACCTCGCGGACCGTGCCCACGAAGAGGACCGACGCGCCATGCGCCGGTGATTCGACGGCGGCGAGGAGGCGCGCGACGTCGATCGGCTCGGTCACCACGGCGACGCGCGGAGTCATCCGCCTGCCACCGGGGGGATGATCGCGAGCTCGTCCCCGCCGCGGAGGAGGTCGGAAACCCGCGCGTAGCTCTGGTTGACGGCCACCATCGGCTTCAGCGGCAATCGGCCAGCCGCGCCCGCCTGGACCTCTCGCAATGCGTCCTCCACGCGCGCGCCCTCGGGCAGATCGAGGGTGATCGAGCTGCGGCCGAGCTGCTCGGCGTACGACGCGAAGAGAAGGACCGTAACCGTCATGCCACTAACAGGATAACCGTATTGTCATCCCGAACGCAGTGAGGGACCTGCCTTTCGGGAAAAAGCAGGTCCCTCGTTACGCTCGCGATGACGGCGAAAAATCCCGCAACTGCTTACGCGTGCGAGAGTTCCTCCTCGTCGTCCTCCATGTCCTCGATGTCGATGCCCGCGACCATGGCGCGAAGCTCCTTCGACGGCTTGAAGACGGGAACCGGACGGGCCGACACTTCGACCGGGGAGCCCGTCCGGGGATTCCGCGCCATGCGCGTCTTCCGGTGCCGGATCTTGAAGGTGCCGAAACCCCGAACTTCAATGTTCTTCTGGGTTTGCAGCGATTCCTTGATCGCGTCGAGAAATGCGTCGACCACTCGAGCGCAGTCTTTCTTGGAGATCATCGGACCCGCCGTCCGCGAAATCTGGGCGGTGACTCTCTCGACGAGATCGGCTTTGGTCATTCTGGGGCCTCAGGTTCGTTCGGCCGCCGGGAAAGAGGGGGCGGCCGTGTACCGAACTTAGGAGCGTTAACTCTTATGTGTCAAGAGTTTGGGCCACTTCGACGGCCTCGCGAACGCACCGTTTCCATGAACTCGTTGAACAGCGGACGCGCGTCATGGGGCCCTGGAGCGGCCTCCGGGTGGTACTGGACCGCGAAAATCGGCTGAGTCCGGTGCCTGAGGCCCTCGATGGTGCCGTCGTTGAGGTTGACGTGGGTCACCTCGAGCTCCGGCGCCCCCGGAATCTCCTTTTCGGTGCCCTGGACGGCGAACCCGTGGTTCTGGGACGTGATGAGCACCTTTCCGGAGCTCACCTCCTTCACGGGGTGATTTCCGCCCCGGTGCCCATAGGGCATCTTGGTCGTTTCCGCCCCGTACGTCAGCGCCAGGATCTGGTGGCCGAGGCAGATGCCGAAGATCGGGACGCCCGCCTTGGCGATCGACTTGACCGCCTTCGGCGCGTAGTCCACGGCGGCCGGATCGCCCGGCCCGTTCGAGAGGAACACGCCGTCCGGCTTCATCGCCAGCACCTCTTCCGCCGGCGTCTCCGACGGAACGACCGTCACATGGCAGTCGTTCTCGGCGAACAGGCGGAGGATGTTGCGCTTGATGCCGAAGTCGTAGGCGACGATGTGGCTCTTCGCCTGCGGATTGCCCCACTCGTAGGGCTCCTTCGTCGAGACGACCGTCGCCAAGTCGAGGCCTTCCATCGAGGGGCACGCATCGAGCGCCGCGAGCGCCGCCTTGTCGGGCGTCACGCCGGCCCCGATCACGCCGCGCATGGAGCCACCGGTCCTCAGGTGCCGCGTAAGGCGACGGGTGTCAACTTCTTCGAGGACAGGGATGTTCGCCTTCTCGAGCCAGGACTGGAGGTCGCCCTTCGCGCGCCAGTTCGAGTAGCTCTTCGACAGCTCGCGGACGATGACACCGGCCACCTGCGCGCCGGGTGACTCCGGATCATCCTGGTTCACCCCGTAGTTCCCGATCATCGGGGAGGTCATCACGACGATCTGGCCCTGATAGGACGGATCGGTGAAGACCTCCTGATAGCCGCTCATGTTCGTCGTGAAGACGACCTCGGCGACCGAGGGAACGTTGTCGCTCGCGCCCGCGAGCTGACCCTTGAAGAGGGTCCCGTCCTCGAGGAGTAGAAAGCCGGGCTTGATGGCCGGAGCGGCCATCAGGGGCGCTTGGTGCCGGCGGGCGGGGTCGTCGTCGCCGGCGGATTCGTCGCCGCGTTCGGATCGACCGGATTCAGGTTCACGCCGGCCGGGGGCGTCGTCGCGGGCGCGGTGGCGCCCGGCGTCTGCGTCGGGAAGGCCTGGTCGAGAATCGACTTCGGCTGCCGCGAGCGCGTCGAGGCGAGCGACAGCATGAACGCCAGCAGGAGGAACAGCGCGCCGCCCCACCAGCTCGTCTTCGTCAGCAGGTTGCCCGCCTGGCGCGTGCCGAAGATCGACGTCGTCGAGCTGCTCGCTCCGCCGAAGGTCGCCGCCATGCCTCCGCCCTGACCGGCCTGCATGAGGATGACCGCGATCAGCACGACGCTATCGATGGCGAGAAGAACGAGCAGGAAAGTGTACATCGTCGAGGCTTGGTGTCATCCTGAGCGAAGCGAAGGAATTACCCTCGACTTAGACCAACTCCTCGCTGCGCTCGGGATGACGGGTTGGTTGGTAACCTCTAAATATCTCAGGACTTAGCGCGCTCAGTCAAGTCTGGCAGATGCGCGCCCAGCCGCCGGGATCGAGGCTCGCGCCCCCCACGAGAAGGCCGGAGACGCCCGCGGCGGCCAGAAGCGACGCCGCATTCCCCTCGTTGACGCTCCCGCCGTAGAGGATCGGGACGGTCTCCGCGCCCTTGCCGGCGATCTCGACGAGGGTGGCGCGAATGACCGCGTGGACGGCGGACGCATCGGCCGGCGTCGCCGTCTTTCCAGTCCCGATCGCCCAGACCGGCTCGTACGCGACGGGCATCTGCGCAATCTGCTGCGGCGTGAGCTTCGACAGCCCGCCCCGCAGCTGCTCGATGACGACCTGCTCGGTGGTGCCGCCTTCGCGCTGGTCGATCTTCTCGCCGACGCACAGCATCGGCACCATGCCGGCCTCGAAGGCGCGAAGGCACTTGAGCGACGTCTGCTCGATGGTCTCCCCGAACACGTGCCGCCGCTCGGAGTGGCCGACGATGGCGATGGTCGCGCCGGCCTCGCGCGCCATGGCCGCGGAACATTCACCGGTGAAGGCGCCCCTGGGCTCGGTGTGGATGTTCTGCGCGCCGACGAGAATCTCCGGACGCTCCGCCAGGCTGGCGCCCACCGCCTCGATCGCAACGGCCGACGGGGCAAGGATGACGGTGCGGCCGTTGTGCTTCGGGTACTGGCGGAGGAACTGCGACACGAACTCACGGGCCGCGCGCGGCCCGTGGTGCATCTTCCAGTTCGCCGCGAAGATTGGCGCCTGCATCAGCGATCGTCGAGCGCGACGACGCCAGGCAGCGCCTTGCCCTCGAGGAACTCGAGCGAGGCTCCCCCGCCCGTCGAGACGTGGCTCATCTTCGACTCCAGGCCGGCCTCGGTGACGGCAGCGGCCGAATCGCCCCCACCGACCACGGTGATCGCGCCCTTCGAAGTGGCCTTCGCCATCGCCTCGGCGATCGCGCGGGTGCCCTTGTCGAAGGGCGGCGTCTCGAAGACGCCCATCGGCCCGTTCCATACCGTGGTCATCGCGCTCGCGATGACCTTGCCGAAGGCTGCCACGGTCTCCGGACCGATGTCGTACATCGCCATGTCGGCGGGGATCTGGTCGCGCTTCACGGCCTTCGCGCTCCCCTTCTCCTCGAGCGAGCGGGCGACCATCGCGTCCGTCGGCAGCACGAGCTTGTCGCCGGCTCGCTTCAGGAGGTCCTTCGCCATGTCGACGCGATCCGGCTCGACCAGGGACTTTCCGGTCTCGAGGCCCATCGCCTTGAAGAACGTGCACGCCATCGCGCCGCCGACGAGCAGGTGGTCCACGCGCGGGAGCAGCGCCTCGACGACGTCGATCTTGCCCGAGATCTTCGATCCGCCGAGGATCGCGACGAACGGGCGCTTCGGTTTGTCGAGCGCCCCGCCGAGGTACTCGAGCTCCTTCTCCATGAGCAGCCCGGCAACGGCGGGCTTGAGAAAGCGCGCCACGCCCTCGGTGGACGCGTGGGCGCGGTGCGCGGAGCCGAAGGCGTCGTTCACGTACAGGTCGCCGAGCTGCGCGAGGCTGCGCGCAAGACGCTCGTCGTTCGTCTCCTCACCGCCGAGGAAGCGGGTGTTCTCGAGGAGCACGA
>CAMLHT010000245.1 GCA_946479895.1 uncultured Gemmatimonadota bacterium
GCAAGATGAAGTACGAGGAGGGCGAGATCCGGCAGGAGATCACGCTGATCGACCTCCGGTGGCCGCTGGCTCGTCGGACCCTGTCATCCTGAGGTCGCGAAGCGACCGAGGGATCTGCTTTTTGCCGACGTGAAGCAGATCCCTCGCTGCGCTCAGGATGACAGGCCGCTCGACAACTGCTGAGCCACCACTTCGGCGATGTCGAGCACCGGCACCGCCGACTCCTTCGCCTTGACGCCGTCGGACATCATCGTCATGCAGAAGGGGCACGCGACGGCGATCGCGTCAGCGCCCGTCGCGAGCAGCTCCTCGGTGCGCTCGATGTTGATCCGCTTGCCCGTCTTCTCCTCCATGAACATGCGCCCGCCGCCGGCGCCGCAGCACAGCCCGCGGTCCTTCGTGCGCTGCGGCTCCACGAGATTCACGACGGGGAGGGCGCGCCGGAGCGTCTCGCGCGGCGCGTCGTACACGTCGTTGTAGCGGCCGAGGTAGCAGGAATCGTGATAGGCGACCGTGAGGGCCTGGCCTTCCCGGGTCTGGAGCGGGACGCGGTTCTCGAGGAGCAGCTTCTCGATGTAGGTCGAGTGGTGGATGACGTCGTAGTGCCCGCCGAGGTCGGGGAACTCGTTGCCCATCTGGTGGAAGCAGTGCGGGCAGCTGGTGACGATGGTCGTCACCTTGTAGCGATCGAGCGTCTCGATGGTCCCTTTCGCGAGCATCTGGTAGAGATACTCGTTGCCCATGCGCCGGGCCGGGTCGCCGTGGCAGTGCTCCTCCTGCCCGAGGATGGCGAACCGGATGTCGCACGCCTGCATGATGCGCGCGAAGGCGACCGCGATCTTCTTCGCGCGATCGTCGAACGAGCCCATGCAGCCGACCCAGAACAGGACGTCCGGCCGCTCGTTCTTCGCCGCCAGCTCGGCCATCGTCGGAATGTCGAGGCCCTGCGCCCAGTTCGCGCGATCGCCGGGGTTGAAGGCCCACGGCGACCCGTTGCGCTCGAGCGACTCGAACGCGGGCTGGACCTCCTCGGGAAAGCGTGACTCGCTGAGCACCAGGTACCGGCGCATCTGGTTGATGACGTCGAGCTGGTCGATCGAGACCGGACACTCCTGGACGCACGCGCGGCAGCTCGTGCACGCCCACAGCTCCTCTTCGGTGATGTACTTGTCGAGCAGGCGGTCCGGCGCCGCGGCCTCGGTGGTGACGGCGTCCTTCGACGGGCCGAACGGTCCATCCTCGCCTTCGCCGTGCACGAGCGCGTTGATGTTCGCGGCGAACGGCATCGAATCGCCGGTGACCGCCGGCGCCTTCTCCATCATCCGGCGCCTCGTGTCGACGATGATCTTGCGAGGGCTCAGCAGCTTCCCGGTGAGGTTGGCCGGGCAGGCCGCGGTGCAGCGCCCGCACTCGGTGCACGAGTAGCCGTCGAGGAGGTTCTTCCACGACAGGTCCTCGATGTCCTGCGCGCCGAAGTGCGGCACGTCGGCCTCGAGGTCCATCGGCCGCATGACGCCCTTCTGCCCCGGCCCGCTCGTGTTCGAGAGATAGACGTTGATCAGCGACGTCGCGACGTGCAGGTGCTTCGAGTACGGCAGGTAGTTGAGGAAGACCAGGATGAGCAGCGCATGCGACCACCAGAAGGCGCGCTCGAGCGTGACGGCGGTGCCCGGGCCGACCGGGGAGAGGATCCCCGACAGGACGTGCGACGCCACCTTCTCCGGGCCGAAGGCGCCAGGGTTGGCCACGATCGCGAAGGCATTGGTGAGGAGCAGCGTCACCATCAGCCCGCCGATCATCGAGAGGATGATCAGCGCGTCGGTGTGCTCCAGCTTGTCCCCCTCGAGCCGCTTCGGGTGCAGCACGAGCCGGCGGAAGAACGCGAAGCCGATGGCGCCGAGCACGAGGACCGCGAAGGCGTCCTGGGAAAGCGAATAGAGCTGGTACGCCGGCCGCGGTAGGATCCGCTCGAAGGTGAATCCGCGAACGACGCCCTGGATCAGGATCTCGATGGTCCCCGCGGTGAGAACCATGAAGCCCCAGAAGATCGTCGCGTGCATCGCGCCGGCGACGGCCTCCCGGAAGATCTTCCGCTGGAAGATGCCGATCGTGAGGAGATTCTCGATCCGCTTCGCCGGATTGTTCAGTCGATTCTCGGCAACGCCGAGTCGGATGTAGCTGAAGAGGCGCTGCGCGTTGAGCGCGAACAGGCCGGCGGCGAGGACGAGAATGAGGAGGAACATCCGAAAAAGGTACGTGTCACCCCGAGCGCGGCGAAGGGGCTGGCCTCATCGAGAGACCAGCCCCTTCGCCTGCCTCCGGGTTACGACGCTTCAGGGCCTGTCGACGGATGCGATCCGGCTGACCTCCAGGCGTCCGCCGATCCGCTCGTTCACGGTGACGACCTCCGTGCTCGTGGCGACGCATACGGTCTGTCCTTCCTTCGTCGTCGCGTACCGCGTGCAGATCTGGTGGGTCTTCTTCACCGGCGTGTACGACGTCCAGCTGGACTGCGACGGCCGCTTCGAGTCGATCACGATGCTGAACGAGGTCGGCCCGCCGCCACAGCTGAAGGGGTGCGCCAGCGGATCGATGATCCCGGTGGGGGCGCGGCGACAGGAGTAGTTCTCGGCATCCAGCGTGACCGTGTCAGCCTCGATACTGAAGCCCCCTTCGACCGGCACCCCGCGGATGTTCAACCGGTAGGCGTAGTCACCCAGGTCGCGAACCGGACGCGGTTCCACCTCCGGTGACTTGTGACAGGCGACGATCGCCGCCACTGCCGCCAGCGCCAACGTGAATCGCATGAGCACCTCCGTGAATGGCCGCTGCCCCAATTGTATGCAAATATGGTGCGCGCGGCCAACGCGTCAATGGCTCCTTGCCGCCTTCACGGCCTCGGTGAGGGCGGGGACCACTTCGAGGACATCCCCGACGATCCCGTAGTCCGCGACCTTGAAGATCGGCGCTTCCTTGTCCTTGTTGATCGCGACGATCGTCTTCGACGTCCGCATTCCCGCGAGATGCTGGATCGCGCCGGAAATGCCGACCGCCACGTAGAGCTGCGGGCTGACCTGCCGGCCCGTCTGGCCGATCTGGTCGGAATGGGGACGCCAACCGTCGTCGGTGACGGCACGCGTCGCGCCGACCGCCGCATTGCCGAAGGCTGCCGCCAGGTCCTCGACGAGCCTGAAGTTCTCGGCCGACTTGAGCCCGCGGCCTCCGGAGATGATCACCGGCGCGTCCCCGAGGTCGATCTTGCCCTTGTTCCCCTCGATCAGCTCCTTCACCACCACCCGCTCGGCGCCCGGATCGGCAGCCGGCTGGATCGTCTCGACCTTCCCGGCCTTCGGCGATTCCTTCGCGGTGAACGCGCTCGGCCGCACCGAGACGACGGCCTGCGGACCCGAGATCTCGAGCGTGACGATCACCTTGTTCGCGTAGCCGGGGTGCTTCACGGTCAGCTTGTCGCCCGCGGCGTCGATGGTGGTGACGTCGGACGCGATCGGCGCATCGAGCTTGGCCGCCAGGCGGGGCCCGAGGTCGCGGCCCTGGGCGGTGAAGCCCAGGATCACCGCGCGGTAGCCTCCGGACTTCGCCCGGTCGGCGATCGTCGCGGCGATCGCCTCGCGCGCATAGCTCGCGAAGCCGGCATGCTCGGCGACGATGACGACGTCGGCTCCGTACTTCGCGAGATCGGCGGCCTTGCCGCTGATGCCGGACGGTCCGCAGACGATGGCGTGCACTTCACCGCCGACCTTGTCGGCGAGGGCCCGGCCCGCGGTAACCGCCTCGAAGGCGACTTTCCGGAAATCGCCCCCGCGCGATTCCGTATATACAAGGATGTTGGCCATATAGGATTGAAAGAGATCCCTCGCTACGCTCGGGATGCTTCGAGAACGCTTCGCGTTCTCAAAGCACCTTCGCTTCGGTCTGAAGGAGTTTGACCAGCTCGGGCACGGCGGCGACGCCCTCGCCGATGATCCGGCCGGCGGGACGCTCCGGCGGGAGCTCCATCGACTTGACCGTGACCCGCGCGGCGCCGAGCTGCGCCGGCTTCGTCTCGAGGGGCTTCTTCTTCGCCGCCATGATGCCCTTGAGCGACGGATACCGCGGGCGGGCAATGCCCTCGTCGATCGTGACGACGGCCGGGAGCGAGAACTCGACCATCTCCCCCGCCCCCTCGATCTCGCGGCGCGCGGTGCCCTTGCCGCCGGCGATCTCGAGCTTCGAGACCGCGGTGACGACCGGGAGGCCGAGCAGCTCGCCGACCGCCGTGCCGACGATGCCGGCCGAGGTATCGAACGCGTGCTTGCCGAACAGGACGAGGTCGTAGCCGCCGTCCTTCAGCTCGGCCGCGATCGCCCTGGCGACCGCGAGGCCGTCGACGGGCTGGCTGTCGGCCTTGAGCTGGACGGCCCGATCGGCCCCCATGCTCATGGCCTTGCGAAGGGTCTCCTGGACCGAATCCGGGCCGACCGCGATCGCGACCGTCTCGCCGGGTCCCTGCTTCTCGTTCAGTTGAAGGGCCACCTCGACCGCGTAGCTCGCGAAGTCGTCGAGGTCGAATTTCAGTCCGGCCTCGTCGATGCCGGCTCCGGTTCCCGCAATCCTGAAGCGCGACTCCGAATCGGGAGTGCGCTTTATACAGACGGCAATTTTCACCGCCAAACCTCGCTGAGTTGGGAAAAGCTGGCGCAAGTTAGTCCGGGCGGGGTCCTTCGCCAACGGAAATGACCCGCGGAGGACGGCGCGATGACCGAGGGGGCCGAGATTGGCCGCGTGTTCAGTCGAATCCCGTCAGGAAAACCGCTGGTGGGATCGGGGAACATCCCACAGCTTGGCGACCACAACCGTCCATGAGCCGGAAGTCCGCCAGGTCACGCGTCCACACCGTCTCCAAATCCCACCCATGCGCTTTCGATTCCTGCTTCCCGCCCTGCTCCTGACGGCCGTCGTTGCCGCGGGCGCGCAAACGACCGAGACCCCCGTCGCGTTCGACAACGCGAGCCGGATCCTCAGCGTGGGCCGGTCGCTCGCGACACGCCTCAACCTCACGGCTCCGGTGTGGCCGGTGACCGGTGAGTTCATAGAAGCCAGGCTCTATCAGGTCAGCAGCGGCGGCTACGTGATGACGGTCTCGCGGCCCAGTGGATCGCTCGAGCGGTTCGCGCTCGATGACCAGCAGTTCACGGCCCTTCGCGCCGCGTTCCAGGAAGCGCTCACGCGCGAGGGCAAGGTGGTCGCGGAGGACGCGGCGACCGTGATATCCGAACCGGCGCGAGGACCATTCGTCCGGGACCAGATGCTCCTCGCCACGATCCTGTACGGACCGGCACTGTCGTCGCTGACGCACGACGAGGCGGCAGGGAGCGGCGCGTATCTGCTGAGCGTGGGAACCACCTTCTTCGTGGTGAACCAGTTCGCGCGCACCCGGACGATCTCCAAGGCGCAGAACGCGCTGACGACCGACGGCGCCCTGCGGGGCTGGGCCGCAGTGGGTCTTGCCGTCGGCGCCTCCGGAGCCCGACTGTCGGAAGATGGCGCGGCGATGACTGCCCTGGTCGGCGGCATCGCCGGATCGATCATCGGCTACCAGCGCGGCAAGCGT
>CAMLHT010000246.1 GCA_946479895.1 uncultured Gemmatimonadota bacterium
TATTAGGTAGACGATGAGCTCAGAGATGGTCCTCCCAGACACGGCGGCTGCGCAGTCGGTCGGCGTTGCCCCTTCGGCGTCGAGGAGGCAGGCCGACCGCCGGATCGTCGTCGTGTTCATCATCGACAACATGCGGCTCGGGGGGACGGAGCTGAACGCCGTGCGCACGGCTGAACGACTCGATCGGAATCGGTTCGAGCTGCGGGTGGTGTGCCTTGGCCAGGATGGACCGCTGACGGAGCGTTACCGGGCGATAGGGGTGCCGGTGGTGAACATGCCCATCCGGAGCTTCTACGGCTGGAGCATGCTCCGGAGCGGGTGGCAGTTCGTGCGGTACGTCCGGAAGGCCGGGGCGGACGTGGTGCATGCACACGACATCTACAGCAATATCTTCGCTGCGGTATGGACGCCGGTGGCGAGGATCCCGGTGCTGATCACGAGCCGCCGGTGGTGGAATGCCTTGCCGAATCGCAATCTCGCGATCGGAAGCCGGTTCGCGGTGGCCCGCTCGACTGCCGTCCTTGCCAACAGTGAGGCCGTGGCGGATCTCGTCGTGCAGGAGACACCGTCGGCTTCCGGGAAGGTGCGAACCATCACGAATTTCGTGGATGATGACGCCTTCGAAGAGCTGGAAAGGCAGCAACAGCGCCGACTCCGGGGTGAGTGGGGCATTCCTGACGAGGCAGTCGTCCTGGGATGTGTCGCCCGCCTCGACGCGTTGAAGGATCACGAAAGCCTTCTGCGGGCATTCGCGCAGGTCAAGGCACGCGAACCGCAGACCTTCCTCGTGCTCGTCGGTGACGGCGAATTGCGGTCCCGGCTCGAGCGTCTGAGCGTCGAGCTGGGGGTGTCCCAAGCCGTCAAGTTCACTGGCGAGATCAGGTCAGCGGGCAACCTGCATCGTGGCTTCGACATCTCGGTGCTTTCATCGCTGAGTGAAGGCTTTCCGAACACCCTGCTGGAGGCCATGGCGGCAGGAAAGCCGGTCGTGGCCACGAGGGTTGGCGGGAGCGTAGACGCCGTGGACGAGGGACGGACAGGACTCCTCGTACCACCGGCACAGCCTGAGGAGCTCGCGAGGGCGATCCTCCGCCTGGTCGAGGACCCTGCGCTCAGGTCGGCCTACGGCCGTGCCGGGAAGCTGCGTGCGAGGGAGCGGTTCACCGCCTCGCGCGCGCTCGGCTCACTCACCGACATGTACAGGCACTTCGTGCAAGGCGGAATGTGAGCGCGGTGCCCATGCAGCGAAGAGCCATGCGGCGGTCAGCGGTCGGCAACCGCACGAGCGGCAGTGGCGGCGGCTGGTTCGCCGTCTTTCGCGGCGTCCAGTGGAGTCCGGCGTACGTCGCCTTCCTGGTCTACGTGTTCGTCATCACGACCTACAGGCTGCCGCTCGGAACCGAGTCCATGCTCACGGCGCTCGTGCTGCTGCCTCTCGAGCGACGGCCGCTGCGGCTGCCACCCCCCGTCATGTTCGCGCTGGCCTTTCTCGCGTGGGCGTTCGTCGGGTGGGGAACGTCGAGCTATCCGGATGCGGTGTGGAAGCAGCTGACGGAGCTCGCCAAGATCTGCGGCGTGATGTTCGTCGCCGTGAACGTCCTGACGACCCGCGAGCGCGTGCGCTTCTTCATGCTCGCCTTCCTCGGGTTCTTCGCCTTCTATCCCGTGCGAGGTGCGCTCTTCTCGTATTTCATCTACGGCGGAAACGTCGAAGGGCGCGCGGCGTGGAACTACGTGTACGCGAACCCGAACGACATGGCGTCCCTCTGCCTCCTTCCACTCTCCTTCGCGGCGGGCATGCTCATGACCGAGCGCGAGCGGTGGGTGCGATATTGCGCGATTGCGGGAGCAGTCGTTCTGCCGTTCGTCATCCTGCTGACACAGTCGCGCGGCGCCTTCATCGCCCTCGCGGTCGTTGCGCTCATCATCCTCAAGGGACAGAAGGGACGGCGAGGGAAGATCATCCTGCTGGCGGGAGCTGCGGCTGTCGTGATTGCCATCGCCGCGCCCTCGTCGGTGTGGGAGCGATTGGGGACGATCACCAGAGTCACCAGCGCTGAATCCGCGGCCACGGTCAATGACGAGGGGTCGGCCCGACAGCGTATCGAGATCTGGCGTGTGGCGAGGACGATCTTCGCCGAGAACCCTGTCACGGGTGTCGGCCTTGGTGCTTACCCATACGCGCATTACGTGTACGCCCAGCGAGCGACGTTCGACCCGACGGCACTCGGGCGCCGCGACACGCACAGCACCTACCTGAACCTCCTTGCCGAGACGGGCATCGTCGGCTTCGTCCTGTTCTTCTCGATGGTCGCCGTGAGCATGCGCGAGGCAGAGCTCGTGCGCCGCCGAGCGAAGCAGTCCCACCCGGCGCAAGCGGCGCAGCTCTTCTACATGGAGGTCGGTCTCGTTGGGTACTTCGTGGCTGGCATCTGGGGATCCTACTCGATGATGGTGCTCACCTACCTCTACCTTGCCGTCCTCTACTCCACGGCGCACACACTGCGTGAGGAGCTCTCCGCCGGCAATGCCGCCACCTTCCATGTGCGGCGCCCGATGCGATTCACCTCGCCGGCAACCAGGCCGAGGGTGACTCGATAATGTGCGGGATCGCCGGGTTTGCCGGCAGCCGCGGCAGGCGGGCTGACGCCGACGCCACGCTGAGCGTAATGTGCGCGGCGATTCGACATCGCGGCCCGAACGACGAAGGACACCACGTAGGGCCCGGGGTCGGGCTGGGGATGCGACGACTGAGCGTCATCGACGTGGCAGGCGGATCGCAGCCGATCTCCAACGAGGACGGCACGATACACGTCGTCTTCAACGGTGAGATCTACAATCATCACGCGCTTCGCTCGGTACTCGCTCCGCGGCACGTCCTGCATTCGCGAACCGACACCGAAGTCCTCGTGCACCTCTACGAGGAGCGAGGGACGGCGCTCGTACACGAGCTGCGCGGCATGTTCGCCTTCGCACTCTGGGACGAGCGGCTGGCACGCCTGACGATCGCCCGTGACCGGCTCGGCATCAAGCCGCTGTACTACTGGCCGACGGCTGACGGCGTCGCCTTCGCCTCGGAGCTTCGGTCGCTCCTCGCGCTGGACGACTTCCCGCGGGAGATCGATCCGAATGCCGTCCGGGAGTACCTGGCGCTCGGATACGTTCCCGATCCCGGGTGCATCTTCAAGGGAGTCCGGAAGCTGCCGCCAGGTCACTTGCTCACGTGGGATGCGGAAAAGGGCATCGACGTCAAGCAGTACTGGTCGCCGGTACGCCCCGAGCTGCCGGTGGCTGATGAACGCGAAGCGGTGGAGGAGCTGCGCCGTCTCATCGCCGATGCCGTGGGATCACACCTCGAGTCGGACGTTCCCCTCGGTGCGTTCCTCTCCGGGGGCATCGATTCCTCGACGGTGGTCGCGCAGATGAAGCGATTCAGCACGTCGTCGGTGGAGACCTTCTCGATCGGTTTCGAGGAGGAGGAGTTCAACGAAGCGCCGCACGCCGCGCAGGTGGCCCGCGAGCTGGGAACCAGGCACACGGAGCTGATCGTGCGGCCGGACGCGGACGCCCTGATCGAGCGGGTGGCGCGAACCTACGACGAGCCATTCGGGGATTCCTCAGCCCTGCCGACGATGCTCGTTTCGGAGCTGGCGCGCCAGCAGGTGACGGTCGCGCTGTCAGGCGATGGTGGGGACGAGCTGTTTGGGGGATACACGCGATACGGGGAGCTCGAGTCGCGGGGCGCGCTCTCTTCCGGTGCCGTCCGTCGAATGGCCCGACTTCTCGGCGCCCGACTGCCGCATTCGGCGTACGGCCGGAATCGCATGCTCGACCTTTCCCGCACGCGCCGCGGTCGATACGCGTCCACCGTTGCGCAGGCGCTGGATGTCGATGAGGGCGGCGTGATCCGTGACGTGTCTCCGCAGCTTTCGCTCGATCATATCCTGGACCGATGGTTCGACCAGGTGAGCGATCGCGACTTCCTCACGCAGATGACGCTCGTCGACATGATGAGCTATCTGCCCGGTGACATTCTCACGAAAGTTGACCGGGCGAGCATGAGCGTGTCGCTGGAGGCGCGCGTGCCGTTGCTCGATCACCTGCTCGTGGAGTTCGCGGCGGGGCTGCCGGGCCGGCTGAAGCGGCGCGACGGCACGGGGAAGTGGATCATGCGAGAGGCTATCAGGGGACTGGTGCCGGAGAGCGTGTTCCAGCAGCCGAAGCGGGGATTCGGCGTGCCGCTCGTCAGGTGGTTTCGTGCCGAGCTGTCGCACCGTCTGGAGACGCTCGCGCGCCCCGATCGCCCGGTATACGGGTACGTGGATCACCAAAGTGTTGTGAGGTTGATCAGGGAGCATCGCAGCGGACGCCGTGATCACAGTCAGATGCTGTGGCGAGTGCTCGTGCTCGATCTCTGGCTGCAGGCGCTGAAGCGCGGCGAGCTCGCGCAGCCGCTCGGTGACGCCTCGCTGCAGCTGGCTTAGAGTCACCGACGACGAAATCATCGACGCCAGGCGCGGCGCCGCGCGGACCTGCAAAATTTTTTCGCAACTCGTGACGGCTGTCACTGGAGATCGAATGGCATCGTGTTTATGATGCGGTCGAAGTGCCTTCCCATGCACCTCAGGCGGTGACAGTTCGACCGGTGACATGCTCTCGGATCGATCGTCCCTGAGGTGAAGTCCACAACTGTCGGCAGGATCGCTCCTGGTTCGCCAGGGTCGCGACAAAGGCAAACCCGGCGAAAGCCGGCGACGCAAAGCTACGAGGCTATCGTGCGACGAGAGTCGCGCCACGCCAGTCGGGCCGCCGAATGTACCCCGAGAGGAGTGTATTCATGCGAGCTCACATCTGGGCGTCGTTGCTGATCGCAGCGGTCGCCCTTCCCGGCTGTTCGAGCGACAGCTTCACCGGTGACATCGGGACGGGTCCGGTCACGGGCCCGACGACCGGGTCGCTGAGCATCCAGCTCTCGCGTGACAGCGTGAGTGTCGATACCGGCAAGGTGATCGCCCTGTCTGCCACGCTGTCGAACGTGGCGGATCCGAGCTCGGTAGGCTCCATCTCCTGGCAGACTTCCGACAACCACATCGCCACGGTGGACAACCAGGGCCAGGTGAAGGGAATCTCGCCAGGCGCTGCGACGATCACGGCGAGTGTCGCCAGTGCATCGGCGAAGGCGAAGGTGGTCGTCACCGCGTCGAGTACGCCCTCGGCTCCGGACACGGCTGTGACGCCGTCACCGGTCACCGTGACTCCGCCCGAGCTGCCGCGAGTGCTGGTTGACGTGGCGATGCCGGCAGTGACGGGTCAGTCGATCAAGGTGAATGCGGGCGGTGACCTGCAGGCCGCGCTCAACGCGGCGCAACCGGGTGACGAGATCGTCGTGCAGGCCGGCGCAACGTTCAACGGACCCTTCACGCTGCCGGCAAAGACGGGTAATGGCTGGATCATCGTGCGCTCGAGCGGCACGCTGCCGGCGGTTGGCACGCGCGTCGGGCCGGGCAACGCGGCGCAGATGCCGAAGCTTGTCTCCCAGTATGCATCCGAGCCGGTGATCCACACGGCACCTGGCGCACATCACTACCGGCTGATCGGCCTCGAG
>CAMLHT010000247.1 GCA_946479895.1 uncultured Gemmatimonadota bacterium
CGCGCGGTCGAGGGTGGTCTCATCGTTCCGCTGGCGATCGGGCTCCCGCGCGGGTGGAGCCTCGGGGTGATGCCCGAGGTCGACGTCGTGCGCCGCGACGGAGCAGTCGGCCGGCAGGTGAACCTGGTCCAGACGGTTACGGTCGGTCACGACGTGGCCGGCCCGTTGGCCGCCTACGCCGAGCTTGCGGCGGAGCTGATCCGCGGCTCCGTCGACGTCGTCGCGGCGACGGCGAATGGCGGCTTCACCCTGTCTGCCGGGCCGAATGCGCAGTTCGACGTCGGGGCCAACCTCGGGCTGAACGCGCACGCGGAGCGCGTGCGCCTGTTCATCGGAATGGCGCGCCGGTACTGAGTCTCCGAGCACGGCGGGCAACAGCGAACGCCATGAATGACCATCGCTGTTTCCACACATGATATTGGCGACTATCGACATCTGGCCGTCTCGCGAACTGCCTATGTAATTGCCCTTGCCGGCGACTACGGCGCACCCACATAGAAGGGAGTTTCGCAGCCCAACCCTTCTCCGAGGCCCGCGCCCATGCGTCTGCTTCCCCACCACGCGGTCGCAGTTGCCGTCCTTGCGTTCGGCACCGCCTGTTCCGACAACACTGCCCCAACCGCCGTCCGTGTTCCTTCCGGCGCCTCGACCGCGCTCGGCTCGGATCCCGCGTTCCACTACGTTGCCCGCGACTGGAATGTCGGAGAGGCGAGCGCGTGCTCGCTGAGTGACGGCACGTTGTACTGCTGGGGTGAGAACGCGTTCTGGAATCATGGTGGTCCCGGCCCCGACCAGGCGTCACCGTTCGCGCCGGCCGCCGTGCAGCTCGGCTTCGTCGAGATGGCGCGTGGGCCGGCGTCGCAGTTCTTCTGCGGCATCAGGAGCGATCGCAGCGCGGTATGCTGGGGACGTGGCGGATTCGGTATGACTGGCCGAGGCACGCTGGACCTGTTCCGCAACACGCCGGCGCCCGTCGCCGGTGGCATCAGCTGGGCAGAAATCACCACCAACCGCCTCAGCGCCTGCGGCGTGTCCACGACTGGTGAGGGCTATTGCTGGGGCAGCAACCAGCGTGGTGAGATCGGCCGGGCCAGCGTGCCGCTCGGGGGCTCGAACGTTCCCGCCAGCCTCACCACCGCGCCCGCGCTGCTCGACGGCGGGCTGGCATGGAGGTCCGTGGTTGCCGGCTGGCTGCACGCGTGCGGAATCACCGCGGACAGGGAGGCGTATTGCTGGGGCGACAACTCCCGCGGGCAGCTCGGCCTTGGCACCATCGACAACACGACGGATCACCGGTCGCCCGCTCCGGTCGCCGGCGGTTACAAGTTCATTCAGCTCAGCCTCGGCGCCACCCATACCTGTGGTGTCACGCTGCAGCACCAGGTCCTCTGCTGGGGCGAGAACGCCACCGGTCAGGTTGGCGATGGCACTACCACGGACGTCGCGACTCCGACGCTCGTCGGCGGGCGGCAGCGATTCTTCTATGTTGCCGCGGGCAGCGACTTCGCCGTGGGCGGCAACGTCCCGGCCCCGGTGGGAGGGCAGGCGGTGGCGGGACACACCTGCGCGCTGACCCCGGCCGGTGAGGCATGGTGCTGGGGCTGGAACGGCGCCGGTCAGCTTGGTGACGGAACGACGACGAGCTCGCTGGTGCCGGTGGCGGTTGCCGGAGGTCTCCGGTTCAACAGCCTCTCGCTGGGTGGAACGGCGAGCTGCGGACGGCGCGCCAACCGCGTCTGGTGCTGGGGCGGAAACCAGTTCGGGCAGCTCGGTATCGGCTCGCTGGTCAACACTTCGCTTCCCACGCTCGTCAACTCGCCGTTCGACGTGCCGTGAAGCCGACGTTCCGGGGGCCGAATCGCATCCGCGATGCGCCCCCGGTACCTGGCTCGCCGCTGCTCACGGTCCACTGCCGTTGGCCCGCAATCCGTTCCACACCGGGTCCACGGCCAGCAGCCGCTCGTTGAACAGGCTGGGCGCGCTCAGGATGATGCGCAGCTCGCGCACCGCCGCTTCGTTCTGTCCGAGCATGGCATACGCCTGGGCCATGAACAGCGCGATGTTGGGACCGTTCGACGCATCCTTGCTGATCGGAAGCAGGTCGACCGCCTGGCGCCCTTCGCGAATTGCGTCCTCGGTGTCCCCGGCGCCGGCATGGGCGACCGACAGCAGGGCGTGGTAATAGGCCAGGAGATCACCGCGGGCCGCAGCTTTCGGCTCGAGAATGGCCCGCGCGGAATCATACAGGGCCCTGCAGCCCCGGTGGCCGGGAAGGCGCTCGCACATCATCGCGCGTCCGAGATAGAACACCTCGGACTGGGGGTCGAAGTCGCTGACGTCCACTCCCTGCAGCGCCGTCTCGAACTCCGCCGGAAATACGCGGATCACGACACCACCGACGAGCATGGCGGCGCGCATCATGGACGCCGGGCCAGCAGTCTGCAGGCCCTGCCTGATGGCCCGGCGTGCCTTCACGGTGTCGCCAGTAGCGCTCAGGTGGAGGAGGGCGAGGGCTGAATAGGTCTGGCCGCTGGTCGGGCTGATGGCGATTGCGCTCTCCAGGCGGCGCTGCGCCTCCGCGTAACGGCCGACCTTCAGGTAGGTCTCGCCGAGCACGTAGGCCTTCATGAAGGCGCGTGGATCCGCGGCGAGCGCCTGCTCGAGATTCGCGATGGCCTCGTCCCACTGGCCCTGACGACGGCGAACGAACGCGATCGCCTCCAGGACGTCACCATCCCCGGGCGCGATCCGGCGCGCGACCTGGAATTCCTGGAGCGCGCGATCGTAATGCAGGAAGCCGTAATAGTGGTAATAGCCCATCGCGAGCCGCGCCGCGCGCGACTCCGGGTTGAGCCGGACGGCGCGCTCGGCCGCCTCGCCAGCCTCGAACAACCGCTGCGGCGTGCGGTCGTAGTACGACCAGTACAACTCGGCGGCCGTGAGCGCGACGCCGGCCCAGGCGTCTGCGAAATTCGAATCGGCCTGGACGGCGTTGTGAAACAGCTGCGATGCGATCAGCAGGTCGCGTTCGCCGACGTTTTTCGCCAGGACCGCCTTCGCGCGCAGGTAGTAGTCGTGCGCTTCGTCGCTGGCGGTCGGGGCCCGGCCCAGCACCCGATCACGCTCGGGGCCGAGCATGGAGACCCTGAGGCTCTGCGCCACCTGATTCGCGATGGCGGATTGCGCGACGAATACCTGGCCGAGCGGCTCTTCCAGTGAATTGGACCACAGCCCGGTGCCGTCGGACGCGCGGATCAGCCGATGGGTGATGCGGACGCGACTGGCCCCGTTCGGATTCTTCTGCCAGCGCACCGTGCCCTCGAGGAGATACTCGACCCCGAGCTCGGCGGCGATCTGCGACGGGGCCTTTCTCGAGCCCTTGTACGACGACGCGCTTTTCCGCGAGATGACTCGAAGGCCCGAGATGGCGCCGAGGCGGTCCGTCACTTCGTCGGTCAGGCCATCAGCGAAGTACCCGTCCTCGGGTGCGCCGAGGTTGTCGAAGGGAAGCACGGCAATCGAGGGGATCTTCGCGGGCTCCACCGCTTCGGACCATGGACGCGCGTAGAGCACCGCGGCACCGGCGAGGACCACGCCGCCGGCGATGATCGCCATTCGGCGAAGCTTCCGGGATACGCGGGCCGGCACCGGGGACAATCCCGGGCCCACGATCGAGGTCGCACTCTGCGGATGCAGGCTCACGGGAGCCGGGCTGGCCCGGAGTCGTGTCGACGGAGCCGCCAGCTCTTCCATGAGCGCCGTGATATTCGGATCGGCGGGCAGCCCGAGCTCGCGGGCCACGCGCTCGACGTGGCCCTGGGCGTGCTGGAGAGCCGCATTGCGGTCCCCCGTCCCGGCCAGGCCACGGGCGATGGCTTCGGCCGCTCTTCCATTCAGCGGGTCGATGGTCGCCAGCTTGTACCAGTACTGGAGCGCCGTCTCGTGATCGCCGCGAGCGGTCGCCGCGCTCGCCGCCGCCTCGACCGCGGACGCGAATCGGCGCGACGTGCGCTCGCGTTCCATGTCGAGCCAGTGCTCGAGCTCCGATGATCCCAGGGCCGGCGTCCCGTCCAGCAGCGGGCCGCGATAGAGCGAGACGGCGGTAGACCAGTCCCCGGCTGCGCACGCCCGGTCGAAATCCCAGAGATCGACCTGCACCACCGCGGGATTGAGGCGGAGCGACTTGCCCTCGAGGAACAGGTCGGGGGCGCCGAGGTCGCGCCGAAGCGCGTGTGTGGCCTGCTTCAGCGCGTTGCGGGCAGACGCCTCGTCATGATCCGGCCAGAAGAACCCGAGAAGCCGGTCCCGCGACAAGCCCTCTTCGCCGGCTATGGCGGCCAGCGCCGCAATCCCAATGCGCCGTGGTTGCTGGGCCGCCGGACCCAGCGATCCCCCGCTGGCCTGGACGTGAAGCCCGCCCAGCACAGACAGGCGGAGTGGCCCGGGGGGAGCGAGAACGGTCATCGGCGACGGAACTCCTGACTGGTGTGGCACTTGGCCCACCCAAAGTGCAGCCGGGACCAGGGGGCCGCCAGAGAAAACCCGGAGATTTCCCGCCGAGGTAACCCGTTGATAACTGGCGCCTAACCCGCCGGACGGAGATTGAGCTCGGCCACCCACACGAAGTCCCGGCCCAACCCTCAAGCCCACCCGAGCCAGCCATGATCCAACTGGTCGAGAGCACCCACCCGATGCCATCGCGCCGTCCTGCCGATCGCATTCATGCCGTCCCGGCTTCCAGAAGCTCGCTGGCCCGTTTCATCGATGCAGTCGAGACCCCTGTCGTCCTCATCGGCCGGGATGGGCGAGTGGCGGTGATGAATGCCCCGGCCGTGGCGTTCTTCGGTGGCTGGATGGGCGACCAGCTCCGGGAGTACATCGAGCGGGCGGCACGGACCGTCATCGGGGACCGCCGCCGCGACGGGTCCCGCAACGCGTCGCACCGCATCCAGGCCGGGTCGACCGAAATCGTCGTCACCTTCGTCACGGCGGGCCCGGACATCGCGACCCAGAACGTGGGAGCCATGGTGCTTCTTCGCCGCGAATCACTCTGCGCCCAGGCCGCGCCCCTCGGAGAAACCGGGCTGATGAGAAGGTTCGGCCTGACGGTGCAGGAAGCGCGCGTGGCGGTATTGCTCGCCGATCATCGGCCGAACCGCGAGATCGCCGAACGACTCGGGGTGAGCGTGCACACGGCCCGGCATCATACCGAGCGGGTGCTCACCAAGCTGCGCATCCATTCCCGTCACGACGTGAGGCGGGTGATCTCCTAGTCGAGCGGCAGGCGCCCGGATTCCACCCGCTAGTTTCCGGGCCATGCGATCCTCGAGCGAAACGATCCGGGTCGGCCAGCAGGCCCCGGATTTCTCGGCCCTGACCGACACTGGTGAAACCCTCGCCCTCCGGGACCTGAAGGGAAAGGTCGTCGTCCTGTATTTCTATCCGAAGGACGATACCCCTGGCTGAACCATCGAAGCGTGCTCGTTTCGAGACGCTTTCCCTCGGTTCG
>CAMLHT010000248.1 GCA_946479895.1 uncultured Gemmatimonadota bacterium
CCATACCCGACGGGTGGCCCCGCGCGTTGCCAATCCGCGGTAATCCGCGAGATCCGCGTGATCCGCGTGTCCCCCTTCTCTACTTGCGAATGACGCCAATCACTCGCGCCGATACCCCGGCCCCCGCAACGCCCGGCCAGGGGTGGCCCCCGTGTGCCTTCCATCGGACACCACGGCAACTCCGTTCACCAGCACGTGATCCACTCCGACTGACAACTGGTGTGGCTTGTCGAACGTGGCCACGTCCCGGATGGTCTTCTCGTCGAAGACCACGATGTCCGCGAACATTCCCTCCCGCAGCAGGCCGCGATCGCGCAGCTTCAGTCGCGCCGCCGTCGCTCCCGTCATCTTGCGCACGGCGTCCTCGAGGCGCAGGACGCTGTCGGTGCGGACGTACTTCCCGAGTACCCGCGCGAACGTCCCGTACGAGCGCGGATGCACGAGGCTCCGCGCGCTGTCGGGATTCTGGCCGCCCGCGTCGCTGCCGATGATCACCCACGGCTGCTTCAGCTGCATCGCGACGTTTTCCTCGCTCATGCTGAAGTTGATCTTCCCGAGGCCGTTGTTCTCGGCCAGCACGAGATCGATGACGACGTCCGGCGCGGACTTCTGCATGTCCTTCATGATGTCGGCGATCAGCCAGCCCTCGTACTTCTTCAGCTCGGGGCGCCTGAAGCCGTTCACCGCGTGCGACGACTGCGAGGGGTCGCAGGAGCCGCTCTTCGTCATCTCGGCCACGAGGCGGGCGCGCGTCGCCGGGTCGCGCAGGTTCTGCATCAGCTTTCCGCCCTCGGCCACCCAGTCCGGGAAGCAGGAATCGAGACCGTTCCCCGAGGCGGCATACGGATACATGGTCGCCGCGACGTCCAGCCCGGACGCGCGGGCCGAGTCGATCTTGCGGACCATGCCCGCGGCCTTCGGCCAGTTGGACCGGCCGGCGGCCTTGAGATGGTAGATGTCGACGGAGACGCCGCCCTCGCGTCCGATGCGGAACGCCTCGTCCATCGCCTCGAACAGCTGGTCGTCCTCCGACCGCATGTGGGTGATGTACGACCCGAAGTAGGGCGACATCGCCTTCGCCATCTCGACGAGCTCTCGCGTCGTGGCGTAGCTGCCCGGCGGGTAGATGAGCGCGCTCGAGATCCCGAAGGCGCCGTCGACCATCGCGTTGCGGACCACCGCGCGCATGGTGTCGAGCTCCGCGGGCGTGGGCTCACCGGCGCGCTGGCCCATCGCGTACGTGCGCACGGTGGTCGCGCCGAGGTACGACCCGACGTTCACCGAGTTGGGGTGGCGCCCCATCGCGTCGAGCCACGCGCCGAAGCCGTGCGTGCCCTCGAAGGTGTGGTGCAGCGCGATGAGCTGCGGCAGGGTGTCGGGAAATTCCTCGAGCCTGAACATCTCGGCGTTCATGGGCGCCGGAGTCGTGGACTCGCCGAGGATCTCGGACGTGACGCCCTGGGTCACCTTGCCGACCACTCGTCCGTCGCGCCACAGCAGCGCGTCCCACGAGTGGCTCTGGATGTCGATGAACCCCGGCGCCACCACGCGATCCCGCGCGTCGATCCGCCGCGACGCCGTCGCCCCGGCCAGTGATCCGGCCGGGCCGACCCAGGCGATGCGGTCGCCGCGCACGCCGACGTCCCCGTGGAACCAGGCATTGCCGGTTCCGTCGACCACCTTCCCGCCGGCGATGATGACGTCGTATTGGCCGCCCTGCGGGATCGCGGTCGTCCGTGGCTGCCGCGCGCAGGCGGCGACTGCCACCGCGACGAGGAGGAGTCGTGCAAGTCTCATGATGCCTCTCTGACGATCGTCATCCCGCGCGTCGCGAGGGATGACAAATGGGGGGACAACTCAGGATGACAAATGGTAGAACGACCGGACTTCCCCAACCACCTCCGCCACCGGCCCGATGAACCGCCGCGCCGGTGGCAGCGCGTCGATCAGCACCTGGCCATAGGCCTTCGACACGATGCGCGAATCGGCGATGAGCACCGCGCCCCGGTCCGTCGCGCTCCGGATCAGGCGCCCGAATCCCTGCTTCAGCCGCAGCGACGCGTGCGGAATCATGTACTCGGCGAATGCGTCTCCGCCATTCGCGACGATCGCCTCGCACCGGGCAGCGGTGATCGGCTCCGTCGGGACCCGGAACGGGAGCTTGGCGATCAGCAGACCCCGGAGCGCATCGCCGGGCACGTCGACGCCTTCCCAGAAGGAAGAGGTGCCGAGCAGCACGGCGCGGCCGGACTCGCGAAAGCGGGCGAGCAGCGAATCCCGCTGTTCCTCTCCGTGCACGAGCAGCGGCCACTTCCGGTCCAGGCCAGCCGCGCGCATGGCGGCGGCGGCCGCCCGCACCTCGCGGTGGCTCGTGAAGAGGATGAACACGCCGCCGTTCGCCGCCTCGACCAGGTCGGTCGCGAGCCTGACGACGGCGCGCGAATGGGCAGCAGGATCCACGTTCGGCGCCGGCAGGTCATCCGGGATCGCCAGGAGCGCCTGCCGGTCGAACCGGAACGGTGAGGGAAAGATCTCGGTGTAGGGCTCGAGCCGGCCCTCGAGTCCCAGCCGCTTCTTCAGGAACTCGAACTCAGGATCCGTCGCCAGCGTCGCGCTGGTGACGACGGTCGTCTTCGTGCGCGCGAAGAGGTCGTCGCGCAGCATCGGCGCCAGGTCGAGCGGAACCGACGCCGCGGTGACTCCCTGATCGCGACCCTTGATCTCCAGCCAGCGCACCGACCCGTTGGCCGGCGGTGGGTTGAGGGTCTGGGCGAGCGCGTCGCCCGCTCCGGTGAGGCGCCGGGACACCGCGCGCACCTCGCCGATGAGGGAGAGCAGCGCGTCGTCCTGACGCTCGGCCGCCTCCATGCGCTCGCGAATGATCCGGAGCGAATCGAAGATGATGTCGAGATCGGCGATCACGTCCTCGAGCGCGATGCTGAGTCCCGCCTTCCACAGCGGGTGAGTCGCGAAGTCGTCGGTGAGCCGCATGGTGGACTCGCCCCCGGTCATGACGGTCGCCAGCATCTCGAAGAGCGCCGCGCTCCGGCCGCGGGCGCGCTCGACGGCGGGATGCAGGCGATTGTGCACCTGGTCGAGGCTCGCGGCGCTGAGCATGTCGTCGCGGCTCTTCATCAGGTGCCCCGTGAGCGTCGGCAGCAGCCCCTTGCCCCGCCGCTCCAGGCGATTGAACAGCCGCTGCATGCCCCGGTTCGAGACGTTCGCGCCAAGGTGGGCCGCCGCCGCATCCTCGAGATGATGCCCCTCGTCGACGATCAGCCGCGCGTACGCCGGCAGCACCGCGGCATCGCCCCAGTTGCCGGTGGTCCGGCGCACGGCGAGATCGGACATGAGCAGGTGGTGGTTGACCACGATCACATCCGAGTTCGCGGCGATGCGCCGCGCCTTGAAGACGAAGCAGCGGTCCCAGAACCTGCACTTCATCCGCTGGCAGAGATCCGGCTCGGCCACGACCTCGTCCCACACCTCGGGCTTCGGCGCGATGGGCAGGTCGCTCAGCGATCCGTCGGCGGTGCGATCGGCCCACGCGGTGATCGCGTCGAGGTCGGCCTCGGTTCCATCCTCGAAGAGCGAGACCCCCGCCATCCGCGCCTGGTCGAGACGATTCAGGCACAGGTAGTTCCGCCAGCCCTTGAGCAGCGCGAACCGCACCTTCTGGTCGGAGAGCGCTTTCTGGAGAAACGGCAGGTCCTTGCCGACGAGCTGCTCCTGGAGGTTGATCGTGTTCGTCGAGACGATCGTCCGCTCGTTGTTGGCCGCCGACCAGCGGAGCGCCGGCACCAGGTAGGCGAGCGACTTGCCCACCCCGGTCCCCGCCTCGAGCAGCGCGACGCCACCGTCGTTGAACGTCCTCCCGATCCGCGTCGCCATCGCGCGCTGGCTGGCGCGGTCCTCATAGCGCTCGTGGCGCGCGGCGATCGGGCCGTGCGCGCCAAGGTCCGCGTCCAGCGACTCGAGGTCGAGCTCGGTGTAGCTGTCCTCCTTCGGGACCTCGACGACGACGTAGAGCCGGGTGGCCGAGTTGTCGATGATCGCGAACCCGACGCCGTCGTCGTGCAGTCGCGCGGCGACGCCAAGGTCGGCATCCGACGGTGACAGCTCACCCGACGGATGATTGTGGACGAGCATGTCGCCGCGATTGGCGACCCCCGGCAGGGCGAGCACCTGGTCGACGCTCCCGCGGGCGACGACGCGGGCAGTCTGGATCACGCCCTGATGATCGAGCGTGCAGACGAAGCACACTTCGCGGCCCCCGGCAAGCCGGATCGCCGCCCGCAGTCCATTGGCGGCGGAAGGGGCAATCCGGTTCAACGGAGGCGCGGCGGGCATCCCCCAAGATATCGAATGGACCGAAGAAATACCGTTACGCGAACACCTGCTTAAACCAGGCAGGCAGGTTGGTGCGCGGACTACGGCGACGTCTTCAGCGGTTTCTTCTTCGCCGCCGGAAACAGCACGTTGTTCAGGATCAGCCGATAGCCCGGGGAGTTCTTGTGCAGCGACAGGTCCGTGGGCGGCGACCCGATCACATGCTGCGGATCCTCGGGGTCGTGGCCCCCATAGTACGTCCACGTTCCCTTGCCGTAGTCGCCGTGGATGTACTTCACCCAGGGCGCGTTCTGCTCGAACGCGAGGATGGTGACGCCGGGCTTGAGCCTCTCCTTCATGAAGCTCGTCGTCACGCCGAAGAAGTCCGGAATCGCCGCCCGATGGTCCTGCACGAGCATCGACGCGACGGGGTCGAACTTCGCCGAGAAGTTGAACAGCGTGAAGGTGCCGAGGTTCTGGCGGCGCCCGGGGACGTTGACCTGGTGGCCATCGATGTCGCTCATCGAGCTGACGTAGGCGGACGGCTCGAGCTTCGCGTCGCGGAACGCGAACGAGCGCTTCCAGTCCATCTTCGCGTCGGCCGCGGGATCGGCCGGCGTGCCGTCGGCGAAGGCCTGCGCGATGTCCACGTTCCGCCCGGCGATCGCCAGCTCGAGCGTCTCGGTCGCGCCGCACATCGCGAACAGGAATCCGCCCTTCTCCACGAACGCCCGGATCCGCTCGGCCACGTCCTTCTTGAGCGCCGGGATGTTCGCGAAGCCCAGCGTCTTCGCCGTCTGGAGATTCGCGCTCGTCATCTCCACGTACCACGGCGTGTCGCGGTACGTGTAGTAGAACTTGCTCAGCTGGCCGGTGAAGTCCTCGTGGTGGAGGTGCAGCCAGTCGTACTTCGCCAGGTCACCGCGCTCGACCTCGAGATCGTAGATGGGCGTGTAGTCGATGCCCGCATACTTGAGGGCGAGCGTGACGGCGTCGTCCCACGGCGCGGCGTCGGGCGGCGTATACACCGCCACCTTCGGCGCCTTCTCCAGGGGGATCGCGTCCATGTTCGCCCCGGTCATCTCCGCACGGATGCGATCGACCTGGGCATTGGTGAGCGGCTCGATGGTGATGCCGTCGAGCAGCGCCTGGCGGCGCAGCTCCGGAAGGT
>CAMLHT010000249.1 GCA_946479895.1 uncultured Gemmatimonadota bacterium
CCCGATTTCATCAAGCTCGACATCTCGCTGATCAACTCGATCGACACGAACTTCATCAAGCAGAACCTGGTCGAGGGGATGGTGCGCTTCGCCAACGAGCATGGCGCGATGGTCATCGCCGAAGGCGTGGAGCGCTCCGAGGAGTTCGAGACGGTCAAGGCGCTCGGCGTCCACCTCGTCCAGGGATTCTTCCTCCACAAGCCCTCGGGCGCGCCGCCGGTGCGCGCGTCGAATCCGCAGCTCGCGCCAGTGCCCGCCGCGCGCTGAGCAGATCGCTTTCCCCGGGCGATCTCATTGTCCGGGATAGAGTTGTAGCTCGATTTCGCTGATGAACGCAGAAACGGCAAGCCGGGATCGCCAAGGGGCTTCGAAGAGCCCTTGGCGATCCCGGTTCGTTGTTTCTGCGTTCATCAGCGAAATCCGCGAACTACTCTCTCTCCCGGAGAATGAAGCCCGTGGTCAGCCCAGGAGCGAGCGGACCAGGCTGAATGAGCGGTCGGCGGCGCCGAGGCCCGCCTGGACGACCGCCCGCGCGTCGCCCCCGGCGGAGGACCGCGCGTCTTCGTTTCGCAGCCACCGGGTGATGGTCGCCACCGCCGAGCGCTCATCGCTGAAGACCGCGGCACCGCCGCCGGCGATGAGGGCGAGCGCATCGCGGCTGTTGCGGTGCTGCGGGCCGACCAGCACCGGCACGCCGAACGCCGCCGGCTCGAGCACCGAATGGAGGCCCGCGGCGTGGAAGCCGCCTCCGACGTACGCGATGCTCGCCAGCGCGTAGAGATCGCCGAGCACTCCGACGCGGTCGACGATGACGACGTCCGACGCACCGGCCGTCGGCTCGGAGAGCGTCGCCGCGCGCAAGCCGGCGCGCTTCGCCCATTCGCGAATCGGCGCCAGGTGCCCGGGCGAAGGCTCGTGCGGCGCGATGAGCAATCGCGCCTCCGGCGCCGATCGATGGATGTGCACGAACGCGGGCAACAGCACCGCTTCGTCAGCCGCCCAGGTCGATCCGGCAACGATGAGGGGCCGCTCCGACCGCAGCGGAGCGAGCAGGGCCTCCTTCGCGCCGACGTTCGCCGTGCGCTCCCAGACCTGGTCGTAGCGGGTGTCGCCCGTGATCTCGATGACTTCGCGGCGCACGCCAAGCTCGGCGAGCCGGTCGGCGTCGGAGGCGTCCACGGCTCCGACCGCGTCGAGCGCCGCGTAGGCGTCGCGCAGCAGCGCCCGCGCGACACCCGATCGCCGCGACGATCCCTCGGCGAGCGCCGCGCTGATCATTCCGAGGCGAACGCCCCGGGCGCGCGCCTCGCGGGTGAGGTTCGGCCAGACGTCGAGCTTCGAGTAGACGAGTGCCGTGGGCCGCAGCGCGTCGAGCGCCGCCGCCACGTCACCGGGAGTATCGAGCGGCAGGTAGTCGCGGAAGTCCACGTCGAGATCCGCGGCGAACTTCACCGCGCTCGGCGAGAACCACGTATACGCGACCTGCGTGAGCGGTCGCTCCTCGCGCATCCGCTGGAGGACGGGCCGGGCCATCAGTCCTTCGCCCACGGACGGAGCGTGCATCCAGAGCAGGGGGCGACTGGAATCGCGGCTCGCCACGCTCCATGAGCGATAGCGGTCCATCAGCCCGCGGCGCTCGGCCAGGGCGCGTGCCGCCTTGGGGCCTTCAGCGGGGGCGATGAGCGTCGCCGCCCGCGCGAGGCCCGCGACGGCGTCGTAGGCGAGCCGCAGCGGACCCCGCATGCCGCTCAGCGTCCGCCCGCCTGCGCGATGGCGGCGTCGAGCGCCCGGCGGAAGGTGCCGTACGGCTCCGCGCCCACCACGGCCAGCTGGCCGCCGATGAAGAAGCCCGGCGTGCCCGTCACGCCACCCTGCGCCGTGCGATCGAAGTCGGCGTCGATCATCCCGCGGGTTGCGTGCGTGGTGACGCACGAGCGCCAGTCGTCCATCCGCACGCCGACGCTGGTCGCGAGCGAGTCGAAGATCGCCTGGGGATTGGCGCTCTTCACCCACGTTTCCTGCGTCTGGAACAGCTTGTCGTGCATGGGCCAGAAGCGGTCCTGCTTCGCGGCGCACATCGCCGCCTCGGCGGCCGGCATCGCGAACTGGTGCCCCGGCATCGGGTGGTTCACGAACGCCACGCGGATCTTTCCGGTGGCGACGTAGTCCTTCTCGATGCGCGGCCAGGTCTCGTCATGGAATGCCCGACAGAAGGGACACTGGAAGTCGCTGGCCATGATGAACCAGACCTTCGCGCTGTCGCTGCCCTGGATGCGGGCCTTGTCGGCGCGGATGAGCGAGGAGTCGGCGGTCGCCGGCGCGGCGGTGGCGGTCACGGGGGCGGCCGGGGTTCTGGCCTCGCCCGTCGCATCGGGCTTGCCCGCGCAGGCGGCGGCGGCCGGCAGGCAGAGAGTGAGCAGGAATCGGCGGAGCGTCATTGGAGGCGTTCTGGCAGGTCGAAAGGGAAGCGGCTGACCCCGGCAGGGGGCACCAGTCTTGCACCTGCATGGGGCCGCCACGACTCGCTCGGGACAGATAGAACACTAATGGACGAATGGTTTCGCGGGGCCGGCCCGGCGGTACAGATGATCTGGATCGTCGCCGCGGTCGGGTTGCTGCTCATCATCGAGCGAGGGTACGTCGCACTGTCCCGGTCCGGCTTCAATGGCCGGCCCTTCATCGAGCGCGTGATCCAGCTCGTCCGGGCCGGCAAGACCGACGAGGCGATCAAGCATTGCGCCACCTCGCGGACGGTGCTCGCCGACATCGCCCTGCTGATCCTGCGGACGCGGACCAGGGACGAGAACGACCTCCGCGAAGTCGCCTCGGCGGCCGAGCTGTCGCTGGTGCCGCGCCTCCGGCGGCGGCTGCCCTACTTCACGATGCTGGCGGTGATCGCCGGGCTGCTCGGCTGCATCGGACTCGCCGACGGCATTCGCGTGCTCTACGAAGCGGGCGGCACGATGCCGTCGGGCGCCCATCCCGTGGCGATGGGCATGCGCGCCATCGAGGCCGGCTTCGGCGTCGCCGCGGCGCTGCTGCTGGCGCAGGGATTCTTCACCGCGCAGGCCGAGCAGGTCATCGAGCAGGTGGAAGAGCTGACGGCGCGGCTCGTCAACGCGCTGATCGACCGGCCGGACGTCCGACTCGGCCACCGCTGAAACGGCGGGAGATCGCGGGTCGTTATGTTCCAGCACCGCTCCACCTGAGAACATGTTCAGTCTTCGTGTCGCCGCGCTTCTGCTGTTGCAGGGCATCACGCTGCCGCAGCCCGTCGGATACGTCAACGACTTCGCGAGGATCCTCAACGCGGCGTCGGCCGCGCGCATCGAGGCGATCGCCAACGACGTGAAGGCCAAGTCGGGCGGCGAGATCGTCGTCGTGACGATGTCGGACCTCGGCGGCCGTCCGATCGAGGACGTCGCCCGCACGATCGGGCGCGAATGGAAGGTCGGCGCCGCCGGCGCCATCGGAACCCAGGCGCGCAATGCCGGCACGATCATCCTCGTCGTCCCGAAGGAGTCGAGCGCCGACGGCCGCGGCCACCTGCGCATCGAGACCGGAACGGGGTCCGAGGGCTTCCTCACCGACGGCACCACCGGCGCGATCCAGGACGAGGCGCTGCCGCTGTTCCGCGCCGGCGACTACGCGGGCGGCATCGAGCTCATGGCGACCCGGGTGGCCGAGCGTTACGCGACGGAGTTCAACTTCACGCTGTCGCCGGAGGTCATCGCGAACCAGCCGACGGCGCGCCGTCCCCGCCAGACGTCGGGCCGCATCAACCCGCTAGTCCTCTTCATCATCTTCATGATCATCGTGTCGATGATGGGCGGGAATCGCCGCCGGCGCGGCTGCCTGCCGATCTTCATCCCGATGGGGGGTGGCGGCTGGGGCGGCGGCGGCGGATTCGGCGGGGGAGGGTTCGGGGGCGGTGGGGGTTTTGGCGGGTTCGGTGGCGGCGGAGGATTCGGCGGCGGCGGCTCGAGCCGGAGCTGGTGACACTACGCGACGGCGGTTGTCCCACGACGGGACGACCCCCTCGCTCTGATCAGGACTGGTATGGCGAAACTGACACTCGACGAGCTCGTGGCCCAGCTCAGGACCGCGTTCGGCAGCGACCTCACGGCGGTCGTGCTGTACGGCTCCGCGGCCGGTGGCGAGCACAATCCGAAGCGATCCGACCACAACGTGCTCGTGATCGTGAAGCAGGTCCCGATGACCGCGGCGAAGGCGATCGCGGCGACGTCGCGCGCGTGGGCCGACGCCGGCAACCCGCCGCCGCTCGTCTTCACCGACAGCGAATGGCGCGGGTCGTCCGACATCTTCCCGATGGAGTACGCGGACATCCTCGACCGGCATCGGGTGCTGCACGGCACGTCGCCCTTCGACGGCATCGTCGTCCGCACGGAGGATCTCCGCCTCCAGCTCGAGAACGAGACGATGGGGAAGCTGCTGCACCTGCGGCAGGCGGTGCTGGCGACCGCCGGCGACGACCGGAAGCTCATCGAGCTGCTCGGGTCGACCGCCAGCGCGATCATGGTGATCTTCCGGGCCGTGTGCCGCCTGCACGGCGAGAAGCCGGCGGCGGAGAACGCGCGGCTGGTGGAGCAGGTGTCGCGGCTGGCCGGGATCGACGGCGACCCGTTCCAGCGGGCCGTGCGGTTGTCGCGCGGCGAGTCGGCGGTGCCGACCGCCGAGGCCCTGGCGGTGACCGCCGGCTACGTTGGCGGACTCGAACGCCTGGTCGGCCATCTTGACGGCTTCCGGGGCTGAAAGCGGACCAAAACTGGCAGCATGCAGGCTACGTAATCTTCACTCGGCCGGTCAGCCGGCCACGCAGGGACCACTCTCTCTCGAAATGGAGTCGACAATGAAACGCCGGATGTTCGCGCTGTTGCTGGTTGCCGCGCCTCTCATGAGCGGATGCGGTTACAACCGGATCCAGTCCACGACCCAGGAAGTGGATGCGGCGCAGGGCATGATTCAGGCGCAGCTGCAGCGTCGCGCCGACCTCATTCCGAACCTCGTCAACACCGTGAAGGGCTACGCCCAGCACGAGGAAGCGGTCTTCACGCAGGTGACCGAGGCCCGCGCCGGGCTGGTGAACGCGGTGAAGAGCGGCGACGCGGGCCAGATGGCCAACGCCGACGCGACGATGAACACCGCCCTCGGCCGCCTGATGGTGGTCGCGGAAGCGTATCCGAACCTCAAGGCCGACGCGCAGTTCCTGCGGCTCCAGGACGAGCTGACGGGGACGGAGAACCGGATCGCCACCGCGCGCGGTGACTACAACACCGCCGTGAAGACGTACAACACGCTGATCACGCAGTTCCCGACGGTGCTCACGGCCAAGGCGACGGGCGCCAAGCCGAAGCCGTACTACGAGGCGACGAACGCGAACGCGAACACGGCGCCGACGGTGGATTTCTCGAAGCCGGCGCCGCCAGCGGGATCCAAGACCCCTTGATCGGGTCGTTACGCCGGGACA
>CAMLHT010000250.1 GCA_946479895.1 uncultured Gemmatimonadota bacterium
GCTCATTGCCGGTTTATCGGGACGCATGCTCGGAATCGGTTCGCATGCTCGAAATGGAACTGGGGTTCTTCACTCCCGAGCCAGCCGGCCATCGCGAATCGAGCTCCGGATGACTGGCGTCGCTCAGGACGACGAGCGGACGGACTTCACGTGGCCGATGTGGTGCGGCCCGTGCCAGGCGTAGAGGGCCAGCAGGAAGTCCACGGTGATCGGCCCGTGCTCCGGATGCGTGCACGCCTTCTGGAAATCCTCGGGCTTCATCGCGCGAAGCGTGCGTACCCAGCGGTCGTGCAACGCGGTGAGCAGTGACAGCGAGACTTCGACCGGGGTGTCCTTCGAATCCGGAAGCTTCGCCCAGGCATCCTCGTCGTAGGTCTTGATGAGCGGAGCGTTCTCGGTGAGCGCGAGCTTGACCCGCACGTAGGCATTCATGTGGCTGTCGGCCATGTGATGCACCACCTGGCGGACGGTCCATCCGCCGGGGCGGTAGGGCGTGTCGAGCTGGGCCTCCGTCAGCCCGCCCACTGCTTCGGCGAGCCGCGCCGGCGTAGAGGCGATGGTCTCGATGTGCCTGGCGCGGGTGGCAGGATCGAGCGGGCCGGCCGGGCGCTGGAAGCGTCCGGTGGGAAAGCGAAGGGTATCGTCGGTCATTGGCGGGCTGGCGGTGAAGGAGGAGCGAGTCGAGCCTGAATGCGGAGGGGCCGCGAGCCGGAAGCGACTTCGGGCGCCGCGCGGCCCGCCTAGAATCTCGCGTAATAGCGAATCGCCCGCGTGGTGCGTCGAAAGCCGGCGGCGGCGAAGGGCGCATAGGCCGGCGCCGTCGCCGCCGCGACGCCGTCAATCGTCTCGACGACGAGGTCCCGCGGCCGGGCGCTCCTCCTCACGAGGTGCTCTGCCATCGCCTTCGCGGCGCGAGTGATGTCTGACTCGCTGGTCCCGGGCCGGACGCGCATCGCCTTCCCCCGCGATTCCGCCACCAGGACCACCAGCCCCCCGATCGTCGCCAGCCACGCTCCGCGCCCGCGCGATCGGGCGAAGCCGTCACGCTTCTCCGGCTGGAGCGGGAGGTTCTGCACGTTCGCGGGATCGGCCGCCGAGAGGATGATCACCGGCGGCTCATCGTCCGCCGGTGCGCGAAGGAGGTCCACCGCTTCCGGCTTCGCGAACTGCACGCCGGCGAGTCCGTCCACGAAGTAGCCGCGGCGCACCTCGCCGCGCATCTCGAGCCGGCGCAGCTCCATGTAGATCGGCCGCCATCCGAGTGCCGGCCCCTCGCGCTTCCAGTGCTCGCGCGCGACGATGCCGTATCGGTCGAGCCATTGCCGGCCGATCGACTCTGCCATCGCCGCCTCGTCGACCTGCGGACCGAGAATGCCGGTGGTGCGCACCAGCGACCATCGGCCCGGCCACCGCTCCGGGTCGGTGCCCTCGACGTCCGGGCGTTTCCACTTCGGCAAGCGTCGCACGACGCCGCGGCGCTGGACGACGGGACGCGGACGGTCGGGATCGACGGGGATCCAGCGCGTCGGATCGGGCGCCTCGCGGCCCACGTCCCGGGGCATCGCGCGCCAGCGCGCGGCAAGGCGCAGCGCCTCGAACGAGTCGCTGGTGACGACACCGCCGGCGACGAGCTCGCGCAACGCGTCGCGGAACCGGCGAGACGGCAGCGCGGTCATCGTCATCAGCTCGTCGAAGAACGACGCGCCATTCTCCCGGATCGCGTCGCGAACGGCTCGCGCTGGCTCGGACAGATCGAGATCGGCATCGGGCGCGAGCCATGCGCGGCCCGTCCCGCGCCGGATCACGCGGATGCCGCCCATCCTGCCCGCGCCGGGCTCCGGTGGTGGATCCGCGACCCACACGAGCTCACCGGCGCTGGCGAGTCGGCTGAACGCATCCATCCCCGGCACGGCGAACCGGCTCCGGAGCGCTTCGCGGGTCCACCATTCGGGCGCGCGCGAAACGCCATAGAGCTGGCGGATGACGGTCGTCGTGTCGGGCTCTCCGGCCGCGCGCGTATCCGGGTGGACGTGCTGCCACCGCTCGACGAACCTCGCATAGGTCGTGAGGTCGACCGCCTGGATCTGCTTGCGGGCGCGGGCGAGCTCGCGCCGCCGGGCGATCTCCAGGAGCCGCCGGGAGCACCAGCGCTCATGGCCGTCGGCGACGCCGAAGGTGCCGCGCACGATCTTTCCGTGCTTCCGCCACGTCTCGAGCCGCCGGCGCAGCCAGTGCTCGTCCAGATCGTAGCGTCGCTGGATGTCGTCGATGGACAGCGCGCCGTCGAGGTTGAGTATCCGCGCGAGCAGCTCGGTGCGCGCCGCGTCGCGCGTCAGGGTGCCGCGCCGGAAGCCTTCGGGCACGGCAGCGGGGCCCACCTGCTGGAGATCGACGCCACCCCGGGCCGAGTCCAGGATCCCGTCGCCGAACGCGCTGATGTAGCGCGGCAGGTTCTCCGTGAGCACGAATCGCCTTTCCGAGGCGCCGGTGTCGGGCACCTCGATCGCCACCGCGCGGCCCGCGCCCAGGAGCTCGGCGATGGGGTCCGTCATCGGGCGCCGACCCTCTTCCACCGACGCGACGCGCTGCTCGAGCTCCGCGTGGGTCAGGTCGCCGGCACGGTCGAGAAGCACGGACAGCTCGTCGGCCGTGCGCGCGCGAAATCCGGCCACGGTGCCGCGGCGCTTCGCGAGGATCTCGTCCAGCATCGCCAGCGTCTCGGCGTCCGCGCCCTCCGTGCCGAGCACTTCGTCGAGCAGCGCCTGGTCGAGGGACAGGAGGGCCGCGCGCTGCTCGGCCCGCGGCGCGTCGTCACCGTAGAGCCAGTCCATGACGAAACCGAACTGGAGGGACGACGCGAAGGGAGAGGCCATGCGCGTCTCGACGTGCTTCATCGGGAGCTCGTCGCGCGCAATGCGACCGAGAACACGTTCGAGGGCGTGCATGTCGAAGGCGTCACTCAGCACGTCGCGATACGTCTCGACGAGAATCGGGAACGATGGGTACTCGCGCACCGACTGGAGCAGGTCGAGCGCCTTCAGGCGCTGGAGCCAGAGCGGCATGCGGCGGCGCGGATCGCCCCGCGGCAGAAGGAGCGCGCGGGCGGCGTTCATCCGGAACCTTGCCCCGAACAGCGAAGACCCGCCGATCTCCTCCAGCACGCGCCGCCGTGCTTCATCGGGCGTCATGCCCCGCAGCACGTCCATCGGCAGCGGCTGCGCCAGCGACGGAAGGCGCAGCATGATGCCGTCGTCGCTCGTCTGGACCTGAAGCTCGTACAGCGGGCCGCTGCTGCCCCGCCGCGGCCGGGATCCCGCGGGCTGCTGCCCGGACGGAGTCTGCGTCGCGAGCCATTCGCGGACCCGGTGCGCGAGCGCCATGCCCCATGGCGCGTTGACGCGTCCGCCGAACGGGGAGTGGACCACCACGCGCATGGACCCGATCTCGTCCCGGAACTGCTCGACGACGAGGAGCTGGTCGTCGGGGACGACGCCCGTCGCCGCGCGCTGCTCGCGCACGTAGTTCACGACCGAGCGCATCGACGCGACGTCCGCCTGATACTTCTTCGCGAGCGCGGTGACCGGCGGGCCGTCCTCCGCCGCCGCGGCGTCGCGGCGCAGCTCCCCGATGCGGCGGGCAAGGTGAGGCGCCCGCGACATGTACTCGCCGTGCCAGAAGGGCATGCGCGCCGGCGCGCCGGGCGCGGGGAGAACGATCACGCGGTCGTGCTCGATCGCGTGCACCTTCCAGGTCGACGACCCGAGCTGGAAGATGTCGCCGATGCGCGTCTCGTGAACGAACTCCTCGTCGAGCTCACCGATGCGGGTGCGGTCGGGGAGGTTGACCGTGTAGAGGCCGCGATCGGGAATCGTTCCGCCCGAGACCACGGCCATCATCCGCGACGAGCGCGGCGCGGACAGCCGGTTGCTCACCCGGTCCCAGGTGATTCGCGCGTCCAGCTCGCTGCTGACGTCCGCGGGATACTTGCCGGAGAGCATCTCGAGGACTTCGTCGAATGCCGCGTCGCTCAGCCGGTGGTACGGGTAGGCGCGGCGCACCATGGCGAGCAGCGAGTCGCGGGTCCACTCGTCGTCCACCGAGACGCAGGCGACGATGACCTGCGCGAGGACGTCGAGCGCGTTCTGCACGATGGTCGTCGGCTCGACGTCTCCCTCGCGCATTGCCGCGGCGATGGCCACCGCCTCGACGACGTCATCGCGAAAGGTCGGGATGATGACGCCGCGACTGACGGCGCCGAGCGTGTGGCCCGCGCGCCCGACGCGCTGAAGGCCGCTGGCCACGCGCTTCGGCGACTGCACCTGGATGACGACGTCCACGGTGCCGATGTCGATGCCGAGCTCCAGCGAGCTGGTGGTGACCAGCGCGCGGATGGATCCCGCCTTGAGCAGCTGCTCCAGGTAGAGACGCCGCTCGCGCGAGAGCGATCCATGGTAGGGTAGCGCGAGCTCCTCGCCGGCGAGCGTGTTGAGCCGCACCGCCATCTTCTCAGCCTGGGCGCGGTTGTTGACGAAGACGAGCGTCGTCCGCGCTTCGCGGATGTGATTCAGCACCGCGGGGGCGACCGATGGCCAGATCGTCCCTCCGGGAATGCGATTGAGGTCGTCCACGGGTGACTCGACCACTGTCGTCATCTTCTTCACGAGCCCGCAATCGACGATCCGCGTGCGGGGCGCTGAGTCCCCGGACTGGAGTGACGGGTCGCCGCCGCTGAGGAAGCGGGCGATTTCGTCGAGCGGACGCTGGGTGGCAGAGAGGCCGATCCGCTGGGGGCGATGCTCGCAGCGCTCGTCGAGGCGCTCGAGCGTCAGCGCGAGGTGGGCCCCGCGCTTGGTGCCGGCGATGGCGTGGATCTCGTCGACGATCACTGCCCGCACGGAGCCGAACATGCCCCGGCCGCGCAGCGACGTGAGCATGATGTGGAGCGACTCCGGCGTCGTGATCAGGATGTGCGGAGCCTTCCGCAGCATTCTCGCGCGCGCGGAGGCGGAGGTGTCTCCGGTGCGCACGGCAACGCGGATCTCCGGGAACGCCTCTCCGGCGGCCGCGAACCGCGCCGCGAGCTGGGCGAGCGGGGCCTCGAGGTTGCGCTGGACGTCGTTGTTGAGCGCCTTGAGCGGCGAGACGTACAGGATGTGGACCGAGTTGCCGAGCGGCGCCTCGAGCCCGTCGACGATGAGCTGGTTCAGCTCCCAGAGAAACGCCGCGAGCGTCTTGCCGGTGCCGGTGGGCGCGAGGATGAGCGTGTCGTCGCCGCCGGCGATGGCGGGCCAGCCCTGGGACTGAGGCGCGCTCGGCTTGCCCAGCGTTTCCCTGAACCATCCGGTGACTATCGGATGAAAGGGTTTCAGCGGAGACGGCGCCATTCCTAAATGTCTTTGAGATAAACAGAAAAAGAAGGGTCACCCCACACGGACAGAAAAAGCATTTACCGCAGAGGTCGCGGAGGATTCGCAGAGGCTCGCAGAGG
>CAMLHT010000251.1 GCA_946479895.1 uncultured Gemmatimonadota bacterium
GGCTATGGCAGCAGCGTGACTCGTCCCGACTCCTCGCCGCGCAGTCGATCAGTCGAGTGGCGGCGGGGCCTGTCTGCGGGCGTCGGCCTTCATCTGGTCACCGGCGCTGACGGCGACTTCGACGCGGCGGTTGGCGGCGCGGCCGGCTTCGGTGTCGTTGGACTGGACCGGCTCGCTCTCGCCACGGCCGGCGGAGACGACGCGGGTCGAGGGCACGCCCTTCATGATGAGATAGTTCGCGACCGACAGCGCGCGCTTCTCGGAGAGCGTCTGGTTGTACTGCGCCGTGCCGACGGAGTCGGTGTGGCCGACGAGCATCAGCTTGGAGTCGCCGAAGCTGGCGAGATTCGCGGCGAGGTTGTCGAGGTTCTGGCGCGCGGCGGGCTTGAGCGCGTCGGAGTTGAAGTCGAAGAGGATGCCGGAATCGAAGGTGACGACGAGGCCTTCGCCGACGCGGGTGACCGTGGCGCCGGGGACGCTGGCGGTGATCTCCTTGGCCTTCTGGTCCATCTGGTGGCCGATGATGGCGCCGGCGGCGCCGCCGACGGCCGCGCCGATGATGGCGCCGCGGGCGGTGGAGCCCGTCTGGTTCCCGATCACGCCGCCGACGGCGGCTCCGGCGGCCGCACCGATGACGGCGCCCTTCTCCTTCTGGGTGTTCAGCGACGCGCAGGCCGACAGGGCCACGGCGAGCGCGGCGGTTCTGATGATGCGAATGGACATACGTTCTCCGTTACACGAGAAATGGGTGGCTGACTGCGTCAGCGCGAGGTGCACGACGCGGGCCGCGGGCCTGGGGAAGGGGAGAAATGGGGTGGCGGGGACGGCTACTGGTGGCGGGCTGGCTGTCGGCCTGGCTGCGGCTGTCGGCTGTCGGTGCCGGCCTTCCGCTCTCGGCTATGGCTATGGCTGGGCTGGCGGCTGACGGCCAGCGGCTCGCCAGCGGCTGGCCGCCAGCTTCAGGCGGATGACCGAGAGCCCGCCATAGCGGTAGCCGACAGCTGCGAGCGGGCACCGACAGCTGACGCCTGCAGCCAGGCCGAAAGCGGAAGCCGCGCGGAGTCGACCTTCCACCCGAAAAGAAAAAGGCCGGGCGATCAGCCCGGCCTCCCCGCCACTCCCACCGCCCGGCTCAGGGTCGCTCGAACGCGACCTTCTGCTCGATCGGGTAGTTGCTGCTCCGCAGCACCGCGATCGCGGTGAACTTGCCCGCCATCGCCGGCGACCACTTCTCGCTGACGGTGATGCTCTCGCCCTTGCCGAGCAGCTTGTTCTGCACCGACTGGGTGAAGAGGCGGCCGTCGGCCCAGCGCCACACTTCGCGGCCGACGGAGTCGACGACGACGAAGTCGTAGGCCTGGCCGGAGGGGAAGTTCACCTCGACGCTCTTCGGCGTCTTGTTGACGACGCGAAGGGCGAAGCGGACCTCGTCGCCGCTCTGCGCGACGTCGAAGGTGGTGGCGAGCGTTGCGGATCCGCTCTTTACAGTTTTCTCAACAGCGTCCGTGGAACGCATGCCGCCGCCGGCCATGGACGCGAGGGCGATGCCCTGTTGCGCGACGTCGCGATCGATGGCGACATCGGAGCGCGTGCTCGGGCCGCAGGCGGAAGCCAGCGTACCGACGAAAACCAGTGAAACAGCGTGACGGAGGTTCATGGGACCAGCAGCGGGGGGCACGATGCAATTGTTGAGGGCGTCGCTCACAAATCGTGCGATGCCGAACTTATCAACGGCCAGACGATTGCGCAACATGAAGCGTCACACTCCATCTTCCGGCAGGACACTGACTTGGACTCACGTGTCCCGGGTCACTCGATGGCGGGCTCCACTATGGTCGTGGTTCGCTTGCGAAAAATTTCACAAAGTCCTAGCTTTCGCGCCGAATGACGGGGGAAAACGGACGCCAAAACGACCCGGAAACGGGCGCCAAAAGCGACCTTCCGGCCGTCTCGGGGGCGCAGTTCGCGGGGGCCGGCTTCCAGTTCGCGGCCATGGTCATCCTGTCCGCGTTCGCCGGCATCTGGCTCGACCGGAAGCTCGGCACCACCCCCTGGATGGTCATCGTCACCGTGTTCGCCGGCGCGGCGCTCGGCTTCTACTCACTGTATCGCAACCTCATGAAGGGACAGCGCTTGGGCGAACGTCGGCAATCGGCCGACCGGCGGAACCGGGCCGGATGACGGCCATGGAATCCGCGGCGCCGACCCGCCGCCGAATCGGCGGGCTCCCGGGCTTCGCTGCCGCCACCATCGCGCTCATCGCCGCCGGCGCCGGAGCCCTGACCCTGGTCTTCACCGGGCCGGGCGACGCCCGCGCGATCTGGCTCAGCGCCGTCGTCGCCGCCGTCTCCCAGATCGCCGCCTTCCCGGCGGTCCGGAAGCTCACCGCGGCCAACCTCATGGTGGGCTGGGGGGCGGGAAGCCTCGTCCGGTTCGCCACCCTCCTGGTCTACGCCCTCGTCGGCAACTTCGCGCTCCACCTGTCGATGACGCCCGCCCTCGTCAGCCTGGCCCTGTTTTATTTCATGTCGATGGTGATCGAACCGCTGTTCCTACGGTCATGAACCTCTCCAAGACGCTGATCCTCGCCGCGCTCGTCGCGGCTCCCGCATTCGCCTCCGCCTCCGCCCAGGAGCACGGCGCCGCCCCGGCAGCCGCTCCGGCCGAGCAGCATGCCACGACGCCGGCGCCGATCGCCGGCCTCGACACGATTCCCGTGGCCGCCGAGAAGAAGGGGAATGCCGATTACATCATGCCGCACCTCACGGACTCGAAGCACCTCGAGCTCCCGTGCGTGAAGAACTGGCGCGAATGGGCGTGCGGCGTGGCGATCCCGACGGTGTACCTGCCGGGCACGCACTTCGACATCATGCCGACGAAGCACGGCGTGTTCCTCATCCTCACGGCGTTCGTGACCTGCCTGCTGCTCATCACGCTCGCGCGTCGCCATGCCCGCGACACGGACGCGATCGGCCGGCCGCGCGGCGCGCCGGCGGGCCTGGAGGGCGTCGTCCTCTACCTGCGCAACGAGGTCTTCCTCAAGGCGCTGGGCGGCCACGGCGGCGAGAAGTACGTCCCGTTCGTGATGACGCTGTTCTTCTTCATCATGATCGCCAACCTGTTCGGGCTCCTGCCCTGGGGCGCGAGCGCCACGGGCAACCTGGCCGTCACCGGCGCGCTGGCGCTGATCACGCTCGTGATGGTGGAAGTCGCGGGCATGCGGGCGCTGGGCAAGGGCTACATCGGCACGCTCATCTACTGGCCGCACGACATGCCGTTCTTCGGCAAGGCGCTGCTCACCATCCTGATGACGCCGATCGAGATCCTCGGCAAGCTCACGAAGCCGTTCGCCCTGACCGTGCGTCTCTTCGCGAACATGGTAGCGGGCCACGTGATCCTGCTGGCGTTCATGGGGATGATCTTCACCTCGGTGGCGCTGGGCGTGTTCGGCCTGGGCTTCGCGGTGCTCATGATGTTCATGGAGCTGGGCGTCGCGGTGCTTCAGGCGTTCATCTTCGCGGTGCTGGCGTCGGTGTTCATCGGCCAGATCCGGACTGCGCACCACTAGCGGAGGGCGGAGGCCGGAGGACGGAGGCCGGAGTGTGTTGGGCTGGGCGTCGTGTCACTCCGCGACGACCAGGGTAGCCAGTCGAGTGACTGGTGATTTCCGCTGGGACCCGGGGTCCCGCTGGCGGAGAGCGCCGCGAGGCGCGGAGTAAACGGCAAGAATCTTCACATAAGGAAAAGTTCATGACCATCCTTCCAATGCTTCAGGCGGCGGCTGGCTACACCCGCGAGTACTCGGCGGCGTGGGGCCTGCTCGGCGCGGCCGTCGGCGCGGGTCTCGCGGCGATCGGCGCTGGTCTCGGCATCGGCCGCATCGGCGGCTCGGCGACCGAGGGCATGGCGCGTCAGCCGGAAATCGCCGGCACGATCCAGACGGGCGGCCTGATCCTCGCGGCCCTCGTCGAGGGCGCGGCGTTCTTCGCGATCGTCGTCTGCCTGCTCATCTCGCTCAAGTTCACGTTCTAATCACGCGGATCTCCGGATCCGACGGATCCGCGCGGATCGATTCACCCGGGTGAGTCGATCCGCGCACCACCGGAATACCTCATGCGCTTTCGCATTCTTTCATATACCACGGTCCTGACCCTCGGCAACGCCGCCCTCGCCTTCGCCCAGGAGCACGGCGAAGCCGCGGCCGCGGCCGGCGAGCACGAGACCTTCGCGCTGACGGACATCAGGATGAACCTGATGGTCTGGACGCTCGTCACGTTCCTCGCGGCGTTCTTCTTCCTGAAGAAGTACGCCTTCCCGCCGATGTTCAAAGCCGTCGAGGCCCGCGAGAAGGCGCTCGAGGAGGCCATCGAGGGCGCGAAGCGGGACCGCGACGCCGCGGCGCAGCTCCTCGCCCAGCAGCAGGCCGCGCTCGACGCGTCCCGCGGCGAGGCGCAGAAGTACATCGCCGACGCGCGCGGCGTGGCCGAGAAGATGCGCGCCGACCTCCTCGAGCAGACGCGCAAGGAGCAGGCGGACCTGCTCGAGCGCGCCCGCCGCGACATCGAGGGCGAGCGCGACAAGGCCATCGCCCAGCTCCGCCGCGAGGCGGTCGAGCTCGCGATCCTCGGCGCCAGCAAGGTCATCGAGGAGAACCTCGACAGCGACAAGAACCGCAAGCTCGTCGAGGGCTACCTCTCGTCCATCGGCTCCAACAAGGTGACGTCGTAATGCGCGAGCCGACGATCGCGAAGAACTACGCCGAGGCGCTGCTGGACCTGGCGCAGAAGGACGGCGACCTCGCGAAGTGGGGCCGCCTGATCGACCAGGTCGCCGACGCCATGGGCTCGGACGCGAAGGTGCACGTGTTCATGGAGTCGCCGCGCGTCTCGGCCGCCCAGTAGAACAAGGTCCTCGCCGCGGCGCTGGACGGCCAGGTGCCGACCCCGTTCCTGCGCTTCCTCCAGGCCCTCGTCCGCAACCGCCGCCAGATGCTCGTCCCGCAGGTCGCGACCGAGTTCCACTCGCTGGTGGACGTGGTGGAGAACCGCGTGCACGCGGCGGTGACGGTGGCGAAGCCGGCGTCCGACGAGGACAAGCGCGTGATCGCAGAGCGGCTGTCGAAGGTCGTGGGCAAGCAGGTGGTGCCGCACTTCTTCGTGAATCCGGCGGTGCTCGGCGGCGTGGTGGTGCGCGTCGGCGATACGGTGCTGGATGGGTCGGTGCGGAAGCGGCTGGCGACGCTCAAGTCGAGGATGCTCGGGCGGGCGTAGGTTGTCGTCGCAAGGATAGAAACAGCATTTACCGCAGGGGATCGCGGAGGATCGCAGAGGCGCGCGGAGGGGGCGGCATCGGACCCGGCACGGGTTGATGCCGCCCCCACTGCGCACCTCTGCGGTCCTCCGCGAACCCCTGCGGTAAAAGGCTCTTTCTGGAAGCCCTAACGCCG
>CAMLHT010000252.1 GCA_946479895.1 uncultured Gemmatimonadota bacterium
CTCCGCGAACCTCTGCGGTAAATGCTCTTTCTTTCCAACGAAACCCAGCCTGGGAAACAACATTACCCCAAGCACAGCAAACGCCTTTACATCAACAGTTTGCACGGCTCGGTTAACGTTGCCTATAGCACGACCCCCGGCCCCATCTAGTGGGATATGTGGGACAGCTGGTACTGAAGGAGCGCGCCGGTCTCGGGGACCAGCTGCGCCGACTGCACCACGATCCGGTCCGGCTTGGAGACCCAGTACTGGGTCCTCCCCCCGTCCGTGGTCAGGTTCACCACCCAGCATTCGAAGCTCCCCGCGGCGGTCAGGATCTTCTCCTCACCCACCACCGAGATGGCTGCCGGCACCGGCGTCGTCTTGCCGAGGCTCGTCATGATGACCCAGGTGGAGTCGCGCCAGCCGGCGGCGACGGGCAGGCCGCGCAGGCCGACCTCGAAGTGCGCCGCCGTCATCCAGGCCCCTGACGGCAGCCCGGCGACGATCGTCCGCCGTCCGGCCGGCGATGACATGACACCCATCATCGTATCCGACCGGAATTCGGCCGAGACTCGGGCCGCGGCCGTCGCACCGCCCACGCCGCCCGGCATCGGCTGGACGGCGCCCCAGTGGAAGGGCGCCAGCGACAGGTAGTCGACCACCATCGTGTCCACGGCCGCCGAGGTCCCCGCCCCGCGGGTCTCGATGATCTCCCAGGCGGACAGTCCGGCATACATGGACTTGGTGAGCTGGACCGACCGCTCACCGAGGGGCCGCGTGTCGGCGCCCTGCTGGGCCGTCGCCATGTAGGTCAGCACGACCGGCGAAAGGGCGCCGCCGTCCGGCCGGATCCGCGCCGCGATCGAGTCCGTGCCGCCGGGAACCGGGGTGATCTGCGCGCGCGCGTATGCCGCGCTCACCACCAGGATGAGCGCGGCGCCAGCTATCCGACGGGTCATGTACGAGGTCCGCAAATCCGGTCCAGGTCTTCGAGGCCGAGGAGGACGTCCCTTGGCTTTGACCCGTCCGGCGGGCTGAGGATCCCCGCGAACTGCAGCTGGTCGATGATCCGGGCGGCTCGCCCGTACCCGACCTTCAGCCGCCGCTGGAGGAGCGACGTGGACCCGAGCTGGTGCTGGATGACCACCTCGGCGGCCTCGCGGAACAGCTTGTCGCGATCTCCCGCCTCCTCGGCGCCCTCGCCATCGCCCTGGCCGGTCTCCAGCGCCTCGCGGGCGCGGATCGCCTCGAGGATGTCCGGCTCGGACTGCACCGGCTCCTCCACCGAGATGCCGGCGGCTTCGAGCGCGGCTTTCCGGGCTTCGCGGCGGCCCGCATACCAGTTCATCAGGTTCTCGGTGTCCTCGCTCGAGAGGTAGGCCCCCTGCGCGCGCGACGGCTCGGACTTGCCCGGCGGAATGAAGAGCATGTCGCCGTTGCCGAGGAGCATTTCCGCTCCCGCGCCGTCGATGATGGTGCGGCTGTCGATCTGGGACGCCACGCGGAACGCGATGCGGCTCGGGAAGTTGGCCTTGATGAGGCCCGTGATGACGTTCACCGACGGGCGCTGCGTCGCGAGGATCATGTGGATGCCGATGGCGCGGGCCTTCTGCGCCAGCATCGCGATCGGCGTCTCGACCTCGCCCTGCACCGTCATCATCAGGTCGGCCATCTCGTCGATGATCACCACGATGTACGGCAGGAGCGAGCCCGCATACGCGGCACTCCCCAGACCGACGTCGGCAGACTTCGCCTGCTTGAGCGGCGTGCCTTCCTGGACTCGCTTGTTGAACTCCTGGATGTTGCGGCAGCCGTTCGCCGCCAGGAGCTCGTACCGCTCCTGCATCTCCAGCACGGCCCACTTGAGCACCGCCGCGGCGTCACGATTGTCGGTGATGACCTTGTGGCGGAGGTGCGGCAGGGTGTTGTAGACCGAGAGCTCCACCATCTTCGGGTCGACCATCAGGAAGCGCAGGGTCTTCGGCGTGTGCCGGTAGACGAGGCTGGTGATGATCGTGTTCACGCAGACCGACTTGCCCGAGCCCGTCGCGCCGGCGATGAGCAGGTGCGGCATCTTGGCGAGGTCGGCGATCATCGGCTTGCCCTCGAGATCCTTGCCGAGGGCGATCGGGAGCGCCATGCGGGCGCTGCCGAAGTCGCGGGTCTCGATCAGCTCGCGGAAGTACACCATCTCCGGGCTGGGGTTGGGCACTTCGACGCCCACCGCGCCGCGGCCCGGAATGGGCGCCACGATGCGGATGCTCGACGCCCTCATCGCCAGGGCGAGGTCGTTGGAGAGATTCGCGAACTGGCGCACCTTCACGCCGGGCGCGGGCTCGACCTCGAACTGCGTGACCACGGGGCCGGTCGTGCGGCCGACGAGCTCCCCGTCCACGCGGAAGGTGCGGAGCGCTTCCATCAGCTTCGCGCCGGCCTGGTCGAGCTCGCGCCTGTTCTGCTCCGTGTTGCGGGCCGGAGCGGGAGTGAGGAGCTCGGGGCTCGGAAGCTCGTCCGCGGAAAGGTCCGCCGGGTCGGCCGCATCCGCCGTGGCCTCGATGGCGGCGGCGATTTCGGCCGCATGGTCGGCGGCGACTTCGGCCTTGCTCTTCTTGCGCTTCTTCTTCGGCTCCTCGCCGCCGATCTCCGCGGCGGGGTCGGCCGGCGGCTCGATGGCCGGCATTTCCTCCGGCGGCGGCTCGAGCGACAGCGCGAGATCCACCGGGGCGACGTCGTCCTTCTTCCGGCGTTTCTTCTTCGGCTCATCCACGCGCTCGGCGTCGAGGGCGATGACCTGGTCATCGGCAACGAAGGCGACGACTGGCGCCGGCCGGCGGCCGATGAGCATGCGGATCGGATTCCAGCGCAGCGTCACCGCCATGAGCAGCGACATGGCGAGGATCCAGACGATCCACGCGCCGAACTGGCCGAACCCGGACACCAGCAGCCCGGTGAGGATCCCGCCCCAGGTCCCGGTGATCGCGTTCCAGTACGGCAGGTCCGTCGAGAAGGACAGCCCGAGCGCGATCGGCAGGAGCAGGACGAGTCCCGCGAAGAAGATCATCCACGACCGGTCGGTGTCCTGCTCCAGCCGCCCGAACAGGCGCAGGGAGTGGACGACCGGGACGAGCGGGGTGAGTACTGCGGCGGGCCAGCCGAACAGCCAGACGAGCGGCTCGACCAGGATCCGGCCAATCAGTCCGACGGCGCCGGTTGCGTTGTAGCCGGCGCGAAGCGACGCGAAGCCCACGGCGGCGAGCGCCCCCGCGAGGAAGAGCCCGAACAGGATGAGCGCGATGGCCTTGAGCTCGCGCCTCAGCTCCGCGGAGCGGGAAGGCACGGCGGTCGAGGGCGCGTCGCCCGCGTCGGCGCGCGCCGTCGCATCGGCCCGAGGGGCGCGGCGACGCGGCGCGGGAGCTTCAGGCGGCGCGGGTTTCTGGGAGGCGGCCATTCAGGGATGCGGGCACGAGACGGCTCAAGATGCACTCATTGCAGCCGAAAAACAGACTGAAATGCAGCGAGCTTCGTCACTCGCGACTTCTCGACAAAACGCGGGAAGTCGCACAAATGTGACTACCCGACCGGTGCTAGCGGTCCGAGCCCAGCCTCGTGATCTGCCGGTCCTGGTACACCGCGAGCACTGTGTGCGAATCCACCGCGGCGCAGACCTCGAGATCCTCGGCGAACCCCGCCTCCCTGAGCACGCGACCGTGATCGGAGGCGTCGAAGAGCTTGCGGAGGTTGTCCCCGTATTTCCTGTCGATGAGGACGCAGGCCTGCGCGCCATCGTTCAGGGTAACGGTGGTGAGGCGCTTCGCGATGTGATGCGCGTATCGTCCGGCGCACCCGGCGTCCTCGAGGGCGAACCGCCGGTCCTGGCCGGCGCAGATCAGGGCCACGTCGGTTCCGGCGCGCAGGGCGGCGCGGAGAAAGGAGACGGAGGCCGAGAAGTTCACGTACGAGGCGATGATGACGTCGCGAGCACCCTGCGTCGCGGTGATCGCGCCGGTGCCGTTGGTCGTCGCCATGAGGATCGTCTTGCCGTCGACCAGCTCGCGGGTGAAGCTCTGGGGCGAGTTCCCGAGGTCGAAGCCGGGGATCGCCAGGCTCTTTCGCTCGCCGGCGAGGCGCACGTCGCCTTTCTCGAAGGCCTTCGAGCGCTCGATGACTTCGTCCGACTTCTCGAACGGGACGATCGCCTTCGCGCCGTTGTCGAGCGCCACGGCGATCGAGGTCGAGGCGCGGAGCACGTCGATCACGGCGACCGCGCGGCCCGAGACATCGGCGGGAGTGATTCCCGCCGTTCCAAAGAACACGTCGATCCGCACTACGCTGGCTCCTTCAGTAGATCCGTTTCGCGCTCGAGGAACTTCGTGTCGACGTCCCCCGCCCGGAACCGCGGGTTGTCCATCACCCGGGAGAGGAACGGAATGGTCGTCGTCACGCCTTCGATGATGAACCCGTCGAGCGCGACCTGCATTCGCGCGATCGCTTCCTCCCGGTCGGACCCCTGACAGATGAGCTTCGCCAGGAGCGAATCGTAGAACGGAGGCACCGTGTACCCGTCGTACACATGCGTGTCGAGCCGCACACCGGGACCGCCGGGCGGGTGGAACGCAATGATCTTGCCGGGAGACGGCTGGAAGTTCCGGGCCGGGTCCTCGGCGTTCACGCGAACCTCGATGACGTGTCCGCGCAGGGGCGGCAGCGTCTTGACCTTCATCGGGTATCCCGCGGCGACGCGAATCTGCTCCTTCACGAGGTCGATCCCGGTCAGCATCTCCGTCACGGGATGCTCCACCTGGATACGGGTGTTCATCTCCATGAAGTAGTACGAGCCGTCCTCGTCGAGCAGCATCTCGATCGTCCCCGCCCCGACGTAGTCGATGGCCTTCGCGCCGGCCACGGCCGCGTCGCCCATCTTCTCGCGCAGCTTCGGCGTCATCGCCGGGCTCGGCGCCTCCTCGATGAGCTTCTGGTGGCGCCGCTGCACCGAGCAGTCGCGCTCACCGAGGTGGATGACGTTGCCGTGCTTGTCGCCGAGGATCTGGAACTCGATGTGCCGGGGGCGGGCCAGGTACTTCTCGACGTACACCTCGCCGTTGCCGAAGGCCGACAGGGCCTCGGAGCGCGCGAGCTGGAACGACCGGGCGAAATCATCCTCGTCGCGGGAGACGCGCATGCCCTTGCCGCCGCCGCCCGCCGCGGCCTTGATGATCACCGGGAAGCCGACCTTCCGCGCGAACTCGATGGCGTCCTCGGCTTCCTCGACCGGGCCCGGCGTGCCGGGCACCACGGGAACGCCGACCTCGATCATGGTCTTCCGGGCGGCGGCCTTGTCGCCCATGAGCCGGATCTGCTCGGCGGTCGGCCCGATGAACGCGATCTTCGAGGCCGCGCAGATCTCCGCGAACTCGGCGTTCTCGGCGAGGAAGCCGTAGCCGGGGTGGATCGCGTCGGCGC
>CAMLHT010000253.1 GCA_946479895.1 uncultured Gemmatimonadota bacterium
GTGGTTCTCTGTCAGTAACTACGGTTTTCGGGCCGGGAGTGCTGACCGGAGGGGAGCGGGCGGAGGGCGGAGGACGGAGGAACCCCTCCGCCCTCCGTCCTCCGTCCTCTGTCAGAGGTCCCGTCCGATGATGGCCTCGATCTGGGCGCGGGCCGTCCGGTAGTCCAGACGAGCCTGAATGAGCGCCTGGCGGGCGGTGTTGAGGGCGTTCTGCGACGTCGTCACCTCGAGCTGCGTGGAGCTGCCGAGGTTGTAACGCTGCTGCTGGACGCGGAGGTCCTCCTGAGCCGCCTGTACGGACAGCTGCTGGATCCGCACCCGCTCCTCCGCGCTGCGGAGGGTGGCGATCTGCTGGAGGATGTTCTGCTGGGCCAGGAGGCGGGCGTCGCGCAGGGCCGCCTCGTTGTTGGCGACCGTGACCTCGGCGCGATGCACCGCTTCCTGCCGGTTGCGGCCGTCCCAGATCGGGAGGCTGGCATTTAGGCTGAACGTGTTTCCGTAGGCGAGCTTGTCCGGTCCGATGCCGTAGAACTTGTCGTAGCCGCTGCCGCTGTACCGCAGGGACGCGGTCAGGCTCGGCAGGTACGCCGCCTTCGCCGAGCGCACGGCGGCATTCGAGGCGCTCAGCGCCGCTTCGGCCTGCTTCACGGACGGACCCGCAAGGGCCAGGGCGACCACGGAGGCGCTGTCCACCGGCTGGAAGACGAATCCGGCGGTGTCGCTCGGCGTCGCGGTGATCGGCGTCTCCGAACCCGTCAGCCGGGTGAGGGCGAGGCTGGCGTTGCGAACGTTGTTCTGGGCGGTGAGCACGGCGAGGCGCGCGTTGCCGACCGCAACGAACGAGCGGAGCGAATCCGAGATGATCGCGGCGCCCGCGTTGACGCGCGCGACCGACGCCGCGAGCTGCTGCTGGGCGACATCGAGCGCGGCGCGGGAAGCCGATTCGGCCTCGCGCGCGGCGAGGATCGCGAAGTACTGCTGCTTGACCTGGAGCGACAGGTTGTACGTCGTCGCCGACGCCGCGACCTCGGCCGCCTCGAGATCGGCGCGCCGCGCGCGGATGTCATTGACGCGCTTTCCGCCGTCGAAGACCGTGTAGCTGGCGTTGAGCCCCGTCGTGTAGTTCGGCCGCGACACGCGCGTGACGAGCGCTCCCTCGTTGGTGAGCTGCTGGCCCGCGCCCTGGGAGTGTCCGAGGGAGCCGGTCAGGGTCGGGAAGAGCTGGTTCTTCGTCGTGCGCAGCGAGCCCGCGGCGTTCTCAATCGCGCCACGGGACTGCACCGCAGCCGGCGCGTTCTCCTGGGCCATCGCGACGGCCTCCTGGAGCGAGATCGGCTTGAAGCCGGCATCGGACGTCGTCGCTTGCTGCGCGACGCCGAGGGCCGGCGCGAGGACGAGGAGGGCGAATGCGAGCTTCATGGGGAACTCCAGTCGGAAAGTGTTCAGGCGCGTCGCGGTGGGACGGCGGCGCCGGTCAGTCTGGCGGGGTGAAGAAAGGGTGAGCGATCGCTCGCTCACCCCGTGGAGCGACCTGCGAAATCGTGCTTAGTAGAAGAGCGGACCGGCCGGGCGGTGCTCGGGAGCGGTGACGCCCGGCGCGGACCGCGTGCCCGCGGCGGGCTGTACGGTGCCGACGCGCCCGGGGCCGCAGCGGCGCGGCCGCTCGTTCCCCGGATGCTCACGGGCCCACTTCGCGTCGCGCTCCTTCTCGAGCGAATCCATGCGCGCCTTCATGCGCTGCTCGCGCGCTTCGTACGCGGCCTTCTGCGCGGGCGTGAGCATGCTCACGAACGTCTTGAGGCCCTCGGCGCGGACGGAATCCATCGCCGGGCGCACGGTTCGCATGATCTCGGCGGTCTTGCAGTTGGTCTCGTCGAGCACGGAATCCATCTTCACGCGCTGCTCGGTGGAGATGCCGATGTCGTCGTACATCTGGATGCGCGCGGGCACGCGCGCGCCGGGCTTCTTCGCCGACATGACGCGATCGGCCGAGAAGCCGAGCACGCCGCCGACGAGCACCGCGCCGAGCAGGAACATGAGCGCCTGTTGTTTGGAGCGCTGCATGGTGATCTCCTTTACCTGGAAATGATGAAACGGAGCGCGTTGTCACGCGGCTCCGGAGCGGAGCGCTGGACGGCGGACGCCTCGACCGGGGCTCCCGGCACGGGCGTCGGCGCGAACAGCTCTTCGTATGCGGATTCGGTTTCGGTCTTCTGGGCGTGGAACATCGCGACGCCGGCGGTGACGACGAGCAGGGCGGCGGCGACGAGCGCGGGCCGCAGCCAGCGATCGAGCTCCGTCCACCATCCCAGCTCGACTTCGGCGACGCGCGCCATGATGCGCGACTCGAGCTCGTTCCAGTAGGCGTGACCCGCGGGCGCGGCGTAGAGGCCGCGCAGTCCGCGCGTCACGTCGTCGTCTCCGGTGTGGAAGTGCAGGTCAGTCATGGCTTGGTGTCGTCATCTGGAGTCCGGAAGTCCTGCAACAGCTTGCGAAGTGCCGCCCTGGCATGGTGGAGATCCGATCGGGCGGTGCCCTCCGGAATCCCCAGCATCCCACCGATTTCACCGTGCGTGAAGCCCTCGATGTCGTGCAACACGATCACTGCCCGCTGCCGCTCGCCGAGCGTCGCCAGCGCCTTCTGAAGGCGCGTGCGCAGCTCATCCGCCTCGCCAGGATCCCGAAACGGAAGCGCGATGGTGTCCGGCAGCTCGTCCGCGTCACGGACCTTCCGCCGTCGCACGAGGTCGAGCGAGGCATTGGCCATGATCCGGTAGAGCCACGCGCCAAAGGGCTGGTCGGGAAGGAATCGCCCCAGTGCCTTGTAGGCATGAAGAAACCCGTCCTGAACCGCGTCCTCCGCGTCCTCGTGCGTGAGCACGATCGCGCGGCAGACCGCGTACGCGCGCCGCTGGTGCAGCCGCACCAGTGAAGCGAACGCCTCGGCATTGCCAGCCTGCGCCGCAATGACGAGCGACCGTTCCTCGGCGCGGGCCGTCTCGCTGGGTCCTGTCACGCGAAACGCTGCCGAAAACCCGGTCGTCGCGGCCCGTTGAATCGGTGCCGAACTCCTGCTGTTTCAACGGGCGGGTGGACGCGATCGTTGAGAGCGCGGCGGCTCCGAGCCGCGCGCGGCCGCTCCCCGTCGCGGCGGCCGGTCATGGCGCGGCCGCCGGCGGGGGCCCGCCGGCCAGACCGAGCGCGACCGCATTGGCGCGCATGGCGTCGATGACGAACTGGATGTGCTCATCGAGGTCGACGCCGAGATCGGCGGCGCCCTGGATGACGTCCTCGCGGCTGACCCCGCGGGCGAATGCCTTGTCCTTCATCTTCTTCCTGACGGACTTCGCGTCCACGTCGTTAACGCTCTTCGTCGGCTTCACCAGCGCGGTGGCGGTGATCATGCCCGTCAGCTCGTCGACCGCGAACAGGGTTTTCGCCATGCGGGACTCCCGGGGAACGCCGCAATACTGCGCGTGCCCGAGAATGGCATTCAGGATGTCCTCCGGCCAGCCCAGTCCGCGCAGATGGCTCACGCCCCACGCCGGATGCTCCTCGGTGGGCGAATGGGCCGCGTTGGGATACCGCTCGTAGTCGAAGTCGTGGACCAGGCCCGCGAGGCCCCAGCGCTCCTCGTCCTCGCCGAACTTCCTCGCGTACGCGCGCATCGCGGTCTCCACGGAGAGCATGTGCTTCCGCAGCGAGTCGCTCTGGGTGAACTCGTGGACGATCGCGAGGGCGTCGGCGCGGGAAGGCATGGCGGAGACGAGGGCGGAGGACGGAGGACGGAGGCTGGAGGATGCGTACTCTTACATGCAACGCGCGCCCCGTGAGGGGCGCGCGGGGGTCAGGCACGTTCGACGATCAATGCGTCGCTTCGGCGGCCGGCTTCTCGTGGCTCGCGTACTTCGCGTTCGTGAGCTTCACGATCGTCACGACCATGATGAGCAGCGCGATCAGCCCGACGATGAGGCCCGTGAAGGCGGCCTTCTTGTCGGACTCGTGGTGGTGGGCGTGATCGGACATGGGAGGGGGATGGAGGAGAGGGTAGAGGGCAGGGGGCAGGGCGCAGGAGAGATGCTATCCCTCCATCCCCCTATTTGACCCTGACGGTCTTCATCACGTCGTCCTTCCGGATCTTCTTCATCGCATCCAGGCCGGAGACGATCTGGCCGAACACGGTGTGCACGCCATTGAGGTGGCGGGTGTTGGCTTCGCTCAGCACCATGAAGAACTGGCTGCCGCCGGTATCCTTGCCGGCGTGCGCCATGGACAGGGCGCCGACCTTGTGCGTGTTGGGATTCCCCTTCGTCTCGCACTTGATCGTCCAGCCCGGGCCGCCGGTGCCGATGCGGCGATCGCCGGCCGGGAGGTCGCGGGAGAGCGGATCGCCGCCCTGGACGACGAAGTCGTCGATCACGCGGTGGAACCTGACGCCGTCATAGAAACCCGAGTTGGCGAGCTTCTCGAAGTTGGCGACGGTCTCGGGGGCGTCCTTCTCGAAGAGATCGGCGACGATGGTGCCGTGGTCGGTCTCGAAAGTGGCTTGTTTGGGCATTGGGGGAAGATAGCGGTCCCCCGGCCCGCCTGACCAGCAACTAGACCGGCGGCTTCTTCGCGGGGGCGGGCTTCTTCGCCGCCGGCTTCGGGGCCGCCTTCGCCGGCGCGGGCGACTTGCCGCGCGGCGTCAGGCCAAGCGAGAACATCCGCGGAACCTTGCAGCCGGCGACCTCGGCCGGGCGGAACTTCCACTTGGCGACCGCCGTCTTCGCGCTGGTCCCGAGCCACGCGTGCGACGCGGTGTCGATGGCGAAGGTCTTCATGTCGGCCTTGCCGGCGGTATCGACCAGCACGCGGAACTTGACGGTATACCAGCCGTTCCGGTCCGGGACGCTCCTTGGCATCTTCCTCGTGTCCACGAGCGGCGGAGCCATCGCGATGGGCGACGCGACCTTCTCGACGTCGAGCATCGGATTGGCGACCGCCCGGCGCATTGCCTCCCGGCAGTCGCCGCGGGCGATGGGCGCCTCCAGGTTCGTCGCGATGCGGGCCCCGACCATTTCCGGCTCGGGCTGGGTCTCGGGCGACGGTTTCGAGCAGGCGGCGACGGCCGCGGTCAGGACGAGTACAGGGAGAGCGATGCGCATTGATTCAGTGAGGGAACGACGACCTGTGTAAGACGATCCACCGTCGCCGGTGTTCCATTTGTCGTGTGACACCGCGGCCGTACGCCTCGCGTAGGACACAGCATTCCACCGGATTGGAACATGGATCACAATTTCGCCAGCGTCCTCAAGCTCGCCCTGGTCAGCGCGACCTTCCTGAGCGCCTTCGCCATCCTGGTGCTAGGCCTTCGCCGGCCGGCCCGGAAGGACGGTCAGCAGACCGACCAGATCGCCGGGCGGCTCGACCGCATCGAGCAGGCGGTGGA
>CAMLHT010000254.1 GCA_946479895.1 uncultured Gemmatimonadota bacterium
CGAAGCACTGCGCGCCCGGCGTGTCCTCCGGCCAGCCCGCGTGACCGGGGCGTTCGGGCAGGTCGTTGCGCGACAGCTCACCCACCGCGCGCACGAGCGTGATCCAGACGACGCCTTCCTCGTCCACCTCGTACTCGGCAAGACCGTCGGAGTGAATGGTGACGCCCTCGTTCCTCGAGAAGATCGAGACGTACCGATGGAGCGGAGCGGTCTCAGGGGGCGTCTCCCGCCGCCGGTCCTCGTCAGGGACGACCAGCGGCTTGCGTTCGATGGGGCCGAAGGCGGCGTCGGCGGACACCGTCGCCCGCGCGCGGGGAATCCGCGTCGCGAAACCGATGCGCAGGCGATGGTTCGCGGCGCGGTTCGTTCCCCGAACGGTCAGCTCGACGAGTGGCGAGTCGGCGACGACGCGCCAGGCCAGCTCGCAGTCGGCCGATGAGGCGCCGCGCTTCTCGCCGGCCCGCTCGATCAGCCAGTGCTGAACCAGCTCACCGACGAGCGGTCCGCGATGCGAGATGCGCTGCTTCGCCATCCGCGGCCTGGCGATCTCCGCCCGGATGGACGGCGTGTACAGGTCACCTTCGTCCGCGCGCTCCTCGAAGCGGAGGACGTCGGCCATCTCCGCCGCGGCGGCGGCCACGCTGACATGCCCCGCCTTGTCGAAGCCGAGCCTGAGGTTGCCGCACTGAATGCCGTCGCGACCCACGCGCACGGTGGAAGTGCGGGCCGATTCGTGAGGAATCGCCTCGGAAGCGGAAAGCGACATTCCGGGCTGCGAGCCGACGTACGTGGCGACCGTCGAGATTCGCGCGATGTCGTTGTCCGGATAATGACGGTCGGCCTCGATCCGCGAACGGGCGATGCGGGATTGCAGGAGCTGCACTCCCTTCGGAAGCCGGGGCTCTTCACCTGCCGCCTCGCCCACCATGGCGAGCCGGGGACCATCGCCCGAACCGCGGCCGACCGGCTCATCGGCGAGCTTCTCGACGTACTCGATGATCGCGACGCCGCCGCGTGCGTAAGGGACGCCGTTCTCGACGACGATCAGGTCCCGCGTCGGGAGGCTCTCCTCGCGGGCCGTCGATGCATCGTGGCCGACGAGACGCTCCATCGCCGCCATCGCCAGCGATTCGGCCTGGAGAAGCGCGGCGCGCATCCTCACGTCGGCGGCGGCCGCCACTTCGTCGATCGACGTCCCGCACAGGGTGTCGTGCGGATGCGCCTCGAGCAGTGACCGCCACGCGGCGCGAAGGTGGTCGACCCTCGATGGGCCGCCGGCGATTCGCGCCATCGCCGCCCACGCCTCGGCCCGGCCCAGCGCCCGCTCGGCGATCGCATTCGTCCGCTTCTGCGCGGCGCGCGTGGCGAACGTTCCCTGCAGCGTCCACGTGTAGCCGTAGGAGTCGCGCAGCTCGCCGCTCACGGCGGGCAGCCGCTGGGCCTTCGCGCGGGCGAGCAACGCGTCCGCGAAGGAGCGGAGGGACGAGACGTGGACGCGATCTCCCGATTCCATGGCGAGCTGCGACAGCCGGGCGACCGCGGCATCACGGTTTGCCTGGCGGGCGTGATGATCGGCGCCGTTCTGGATGAGCGCCACGCCAAGCGATGCCCGCGCGGCGAACGTTTCGCGGATGTGCTTCCACCGCCGGGCGGCGGCGGCGGGCGAGTCCGGCAGCGACGACCCGAACTCGTACCCGTCGGGCGGCAGGTGATACACGATGGCCTCTGCCCCGGAGGGCCCCACCAAACGCACGACGTCGCCCGACGGCCAGCGGCTCCCGCCGTAGCCGCGCCACACGATGATCATCGGAAGCCCGAAGCCGTTCGCCAGCTCCGGCAGCACGGCCGGATGCCCGAACGAATCCGGGCAGTAGAGCACCGGCGGGCTCGTCGCGCCAAGCGAGGCGAGCGTGTGCCTGCCGAGGAGGAGGTTCCGGACGAGCGCCTCGCCACCCGGAATCAGCTCGTCGGCGAGGACATACCAGGGGCCGGCCTCGATTCGCCCGGCCCTGACGAAGGCGGCGAGCTGGTCGCGTCGCGACGGACGGACCGCGAGGTAGTCCTCGATGACGATCGCCTGGCCGTCGAGGAGGAACGCCTCGCCGTCAGCCGGTGGGTGGTCGACGAGATCGTCGATGAGGTCGACGAGACGCTGCCGGAACACCTCGGCCGCGCGATACCACTCGCGGTCCCAGTGAGTGTGCGAGACGAGGTAGAAGTCCAAGAGGTCGGGCCCGGGAACCGGGACTGGGGATGGAAGACGAAACGGCCGCGGCGAAAGGATCGCCGCGGCCGTTCCCAAGCTCAAGTCGAGCTTCCCGTCAGACCACCTTTCGTCCCGTCAGCAGGCGATAGACGATGACGATGAGGGCGATCACCAGCAGGAGGTGGATCAGGCCACCACCCACGTGGAACGCGATGAAGCCGAGCGCCCACAGGATGATCAGAACGATTGCGAGGGTGATGAGCATATAGTCTTCCTCAGTTGAAAACGAAGCCAGCCGTGCCGCGGTCAAAAGCAACAGTCGTACCCGGCACGGCTCACCCTCACGGAATCGGCGGTTCTCCCAGGTCGGCCGGCCGTTCTCCGACCGCGCCGAGGTTGGACCGGTCGGACACCGGCACCTCGGAGGCGCTGATCATCCCGCCCTCGCGACGGGCACGAGCCTGCGTCGCGCGGTCGCGCGGCATGAACTCCCGCCCACCGGCGGCGCCGCGCGCCATCAGGATGCGACCCGCGCGCACGTCGTGACCGACGTCGATCAGGAGGTGGGCGAGGTCACCCGTGCCCCAGAGGACGCCGGCGAGCACCACCAGCCGGCTCGCTTCGCCGAGAAGCGTCGGAATCGACGCCGCGCCCTGCGTATAGAGGCCGGTCGCGATCTCGGCGACCAGCACCAGCAGCAGCACGACCGCCATGAAGCGGAAGAGCTTCGAGAGATACCGAAGCCCGGTGTACGGCTCGATGTCGCTCGCTCGAAGGCCCTCGAGCGGACTCGTCATGCCATGATCGCGATCCTTGGCGTCGCGCGCGTCGGCTGCGGCGCCATCGCTATCCGTCAATCTGCGTTTTTCCACGTTTCCTCCTGGAGTTCCCTACCAGCGAGCCCGGTACCCGCGTGTGTCGATATGAATGAAAGGTCCGTGCCCGGAGGCGGCCCGGTACAGGCCTCCACCCCCCACGAGCTCCGGATTGGCGCGTTCGACGCGCTCCTCGGCCTCGAGAATCACCCGGCTGTCGTTGATGTCGACCTTTCCGTCACGGTTGAGGTCGTCCATGACGCCGTTCCCATCGTTGTCGATGTAGATGTCACTGGCATCGCCATACATGTGCCTGCTGAGGTCGGCTCGGCCACTCGTCTCGCCCCCACCGGCGTTGTACGACGGCGTCCGGAAGCCGCTCATGACGCGGACCCCCTTCGTCTCGATCCCCCGCTCCTCGAGGTCCTTCAGGACCAGCTCCAGCTTGTCGATCAGTCTCGGAGACAGGACCAGGTATTTCGGCCAGACGTTCTCCTGACCGTGGGTCAGGAAATCCTTGAGCCGGAAATGCTGGCTGACCCAGGTGTCCTGATTCTCGCGGGTGACCTCGATGAACCCGGACGGGTTCGCGTACCGGTCCGGCGGGGCCTTCGACGGGCCGCGCGCCCCACGCTCGGACGGCCAGCTGCCGATCAGGTAGCCCCCGATCCGGCCGGACTTCTTCGCCTCGAACGGCAGCATGGTGATCACCGAGAAGTCCGAGACCGGCTGGAGCGCCTTGCCCATGGCGATCAGCACGCGCCAGACGCCCGCTTGGCGCGGGGCGGCGAGGGTGTCGGCGCCCTGCGTGTACCGGAGCTCCGCGCCCGCCGGCAGGGTGTCCGGCGAGATGCCCCCGGACGTCCGGAAGGTCGCCCTGAGCCGCCCACTCTTGCCGAGCTGGCTCGCCAGCATCCGGTCGGTGAGGGCGTCGAGCGTCGCACTGGTGAGGTAGGCTGCAGTCGGGGCGTCCTTGTGGGTCAGCGCCGCGCCGATGGTCGCCAGCGGGGAGACGTCGCCGTTCGCCGAGGCAGAGGACACGAAGTCGCGGTTGAAGAACGACCAGATGTAGCCGGCGGCGATAATTGCAAGGAAGGCGGTTCCGCCGACGTTCAGCCAGGAGATGTCTCCCAAGGTTGAATATCGGTGCCGACCGGTCGATTTTGCGCCGGGCATCATATCACTCATCGCACCCCCGCCGCATGGATTCGCTGGTCGAGCTCTTCCACAAACTTCGCGACGTCCGCGGCCTGGTCGCCTGGGGCGGCTACGTGGGCCTCACGGCGATCGTCTTCGCCGAAACTGGCCTGCTCATCGGCTTCTTTCTGCCGGGAGATTCCCTGATCGTGACGGCGGGATTGCTGAGCGCGACGATGGGCGTGATGAACGTCTGGCTGCTGGGCCTGCTCCTGACCATCGCGTCGATCCTCGGCAACGCCGTGGGATATCACGTCGGCCGGGTCGCCGGACCCCGGTTGTTCACCCGCGAAGACTCGCTGCTGTTCAACAAGAAGCATCTGTATCGGGCTAGCGCGTTCTACGAGAAGCACGGCGGCAAGACCATCGTCATTGCGCGATTCATGCCGATCGTGCGGACTTTCGTGCCCGTCGTGGCCGGAATGGCCCGGATGGACTACCGGCGGTACACGCTCTACAACGTCGCCGGCGGCATCGGCTGGATCTGGAGCATGCTGCTGATCGGCTATTTCCTGGGCCGCTACATTCCGGGAGTCGAGAAGCACATCGAGGTCATGATCCTCGTGATCATCTTCCTCTCGCTGCTGCCCGGCATCATCAGCTACCTCCGCGCGCGTTCCGCCGCGAGAAAAGCAGACCCCTCGCTGCGCGAGGGATGACAACACGGGAGAACTCCATGGCTTTCACGCTGCCCGCCCTTCCCTACGCCTTCGACGCGCTCGAGCCGCACATCGACGCGCAGACCATGCAGATCCACCATGGCAAGCACCATCAGGCGTACGTCAACAACCTGAACGCGGCCATCGAGAAGGCGCCCGAGCTGGCGGGCAAGTCGCTCGATGACCTGATGAAGAACATCAACACGGTTCCGGAAGCGGTCCGCACCGCCGTGCGCAACAACGGCGGCGGACACTGGAACCACTCGTTCTTCTGGGAGCTGATGGGGCCGAAGGCGGGCGGCGAGCCGACCGGCAAGCTCGCCGACGCCATCAAGGGCGCGTTCGGTGACTTCGCAAAGTTCAAGGAGCAGTTCGCCGCGGCGGCCACCGGGCGGTTCGGATCGGGCTGGGCCTGGCTCGTCAGCGACGGCGGCAAGCTCTCGATCACCAGCACGCCCAACCAGGACAATCCGCTGATGGAAGGGCGGAAGGCCATCCTCGGCCTCGACGTCTGGGAGCACGCGTACTACCTCAAGTACCAGAACCGCCGGCC
>CAMLHT010000255.1 GCA_946479895.1 uncultured Gemmatimonadota bacterium
CAATCCATCCCCGAGCACGTTGAAGGCCAGCGCCGTCCCGACGATCGCAAGGCCGGGAAAGACCGGGATCCACCAGTACTGCGAGAAGGCGCCGTGCCCGTCGAGGATGATCGCCCCCCAGCTCGCGTTCGCCGTGCGGGCGCCGAAGCCGAGGAACGAGAGGCCGGCCTCCAGCGCGATCACCCCCGCCACGGCGACGGTCGCGGCGACCACCGCCGGGCCGATGACGTTCGGGAGGATGTGCCGCAGCACGACGCGCGTCCGTCGCGCACCGAGCGCGACCGCCGCCGCCACGTACTCCCGCGGCTTCGCGGCCATCACCTCGGCCCGTACCAGCCGGGCGATCGTGAACCACCCCGTGAAGCCGATGCCGAGGATCAGCGCCGTCGCCCCCTTCTCCCAGTACGAGAGGAGGACGATGAGGAGCAGCACGCGCGGGATCGCCATCAGCCCGTCGAGCGCCCGCATGAGGACCGTGTCCACGGCGCCGCCGGCATAGCCCGCGACCATGCCGTAGGCGACGCCGAGCGTGGTGGAGAGGAGCACGGCGAGAAACGCGACGGAGAGTGAGGTGCGCGCGCCATGGATCACCCGCGAGAGGAGGTCGCGGCTGGCGAGGTCCGTCCCGAAGGGATGCGCGAGCGTCGGCGCGTGCGCGCGGAGATTGACGATGTCGAGCTGCGCGGTCGGCGGGTACGGGCTCACCAGCGGCGCGGCGAGGGCGATGATCGCCATGGCGAGCACGAACGCCCCCGCGGCGACGACGCCCCAGCCGGGTCGGCGGATGCGCGCAAACCGCTCAGGCATCCCGCACCCTCGGATCGAGGATCGCCGTGAGGATGTCGGCGGCCAGGCTTCCACCAGCCACGAGGATGCCGGAGATGATCACGCTCGCCGTGGCCACGTCGTAATCCAGCGCCTGCACGGCGGTGACGGCCAGCCACCCGAGTCCGTGCCAGTCGAAGACGTACTCCACGAAGAAGATTCCGCCGAGAACCGTGGGCACGAGCAGGCCGAGCATGGTGACTGTCGGCGTGAGCGCGTTGCGCAGCGCGTGGTGCGCGACGACCACCCGCTCCGTGGCGCCCTTGGCGCGCGCCGTCCGCAGGAAATCGGCCGGCAGGATGTCGATGAGCGCCGCGCGCTGGAACCGCGCGAGGATCACGGCGATGAGCATAGTCAGTGTCAGCACCGGCATGACGAGATGCGCGAGGCGGTCGGCGATGACCTGTGAGGTCGATCCGTAGTCGGCGATCAGCGGGTCGGCGATGCCGGAGATCGGAAAGAGGCCGAGCCGCGACCCGAGACCGAGCTGCACGAGCAGCGCCAGCCAGAAATCCGGGATCGAGTAGACGACCACCGAGAGCGTGCTGATCACGCGGTCGCGGGCCGATCGGCGCGACGACCCGGCGAGGATGCCGAGCCCGATGCCGACGATCACCGCGAGGGAGAGGCTGGCCACCGCGAGGGTGAGGGTCCTGGGCAGGGCGTCGGCGATCGCCGCGCTGACCGGACGATGCTGGAGGATCGAATAGCCGAAGTCACCGCGGGCGACGTTCGCCACGTAACGCGCGAACTGCTCGGCCACGGGCCGCTCGTAGCCGAAGAGCGCGCGCCACTGGGCGCGGATCGCCGGCGACATGTTCGGGTCCTCGTAGCTGAACGGCTCGCCGGGGGCGAGCCGGAGCAGCAGGAACGCGATCGTCGTCACGACGACGACGACGATCGCGGCATGCGCGAGACGGGCGGCGATGAACCGCCGCACGCGTTATGGCGTCGCCGGCCGGAGGCCGATGCGGTCGCGATCGATACGCTTGTCGGCCGGGATCGACCAGTCGGCGAGATGGCCCCACCAGCCGTCGAGTGGGAACGGCGCGGGTTCGACCCGGCGATGGAGGGCCGCCGGCGTTGCCGACGAGTACAGCCAGACCGCCGGCGCGTCGGCGATGATGCGCTCGAACGCGACCTTCGTGTAGCGCTTCATGTCCGCCGCCGTCTGCGCGCGGCTCGCGCTGTCGAGCGCGGCATCCACCGCGGGCGACTGATACCGCAGCATGTTGCTGCCGGCCGGGATCCCCGAGCCGGCCCAGAACTGCTGGACGCCGGTGACGCTGGGATCGGTGTTCACGGTCAGCAGCGTCGCGTCGAAGTCGGCGGTTCCGATGCGGGGCCCGAATTGCGGCGGGGCGAGCCGGGCCAGCTCGGCCTGGACTCCGGCCCGGCGCAGCTGCTCCTGGATCAGCTCCGCGTAGCGAAGGCGGATGAGGCTCGACGTGGGCACCAGGATCTCGAGCTTGAGCGGCTTGCCGTTCTTCATGCGCACCCCGTCGGGACCGCGGCGCCATCCCGCGGCGTCGAACGCGGCCGCGGCGGCCGTCGTGTCGTAGTCGAAGCCGCGAATCGTCGTGTCGCTGAGGAGCGCCCCCGTCGGGAAGGGACCATACGCCAGGTCGGCGCCGCCCTGGAAGATGTTGGTGAGCATGCTCCGCCGGTCGAGGCTCATGGACAGCGCGCGCCGGACGGCCACGTCGCCGAGCACCGGATGCGGGCGCGAGGGCGTCTTCCGGTCATGCGTATTGAAGCCGAGATAGCCGTAGCCGTTCTGGCGGTAGGGGACGGATCGCGCCACCGTGCCGCTGTCGAGACGCCCGAGCTGGTCGATCGGGAATGCCGAGAAGAAATCGAGCTGGCCGGCGAGGATCGCCTGCGCGGCCGAGGTGGGCGCCTGGCCGAGCATGAAGACGACGCGGTCGAGCTTCGCGCGTCCCTGGAAGTTCGCCGTGTCGGCGACGATCTCGAGGCGCACGCCCGGCTCCCATTTCATGAAGCGGAAGCGGCCGGTGCCCACCGGCGTGCGGGTCACGTCCGAGGTCTTCAGCTCGGCCACCGGCACCTTTCCATAGACGTGCTCGGGGACGGGCGCGAGCTGGTAGACGACGTCGTAGAACTGCGTCGGCGAGCGGCGGTGGAACCAGAAGACCGGCGTGAGCGAATCGACGACCGTCACCGAGTCGATGTTCTCGATGAGCGTGGTGAAGGTCGACCCGAGGGCGGTGTCCTTCGCGATGCGGAAGGTGTAGCGGACGTCGGACGCCGTGACGGGCGTGCCGTCATGGAAGCGCGCGGCGGGGTCGAGGTGGAACGTGATGGAGAGCGAATCCCGCGACCAGTCCCAGCTCTTCGCGAGTCGCGGCGTGAAGGCCGCGTCGCCGAACGTCGTGAGCTTGTCGTCGATCTGCGCGAGCTTGGCGAAGAGGGCGTCCGTGATCGCCTTGCCCGTCTCGTCGTTGGCGAGCAGCGGGAAGAGCGAGCTCGGGTCGCTCGACATGCCGGCGATGAGCGTCCCGCCGCCGTCGCCACTGGTCTTGTCGCCGGCGCAGGCCGCGAGGAGCAGCGCGGCGCCCGTGGATGCAACGATTCGGAATCGCATGGTCGGAGTGGTGGTGGAGTGGGCGGGAGATCAGCGACGCCAGGTCCAGGCGGGATCGGAAAAGCGAACGGCGTGGTGGGACTGCGAATCGAGCAGCGCGGCGTCCGGCTCGAGCGGGTCGGCGCCGGGATCGTCGGACCGGACGGCGGAGAATATGGCATCCGCGACCGCGTTCAACGATGGCTCGCCGCCGAGCAGCTCGCGGAGCGTCGCGGCGGGTGGCGGATCGGGCGCCGGCTGGCGGAGCAGCGCGGTCAACAGTCCCTGGTCATCGTCGATGAGGATGGATCCGTGCTGGAGGAGTGCGTGTTCGGAACGCCATTGCGCGCTGCCGACGAGCTTCCGCCCGCCGGCGACGAGCTCCCCGCTCGACGGATGATCGAAGCAGGGGATCGGGCCCGGCTGCATGGCCTGCACGCGGGCGTCGGCCACGGTCACCGGGATGCCGAGGGAGCGCAGCCCGTCCACGAGGAGACGATTGATCAGGAGATACGATTCGTGGAGGCCCCCGGCGTCGGCCACCGGGGCGGCGACGGAGTAGGTGACCTCGCGGTGGTGCAGGATGGCCCGGCCCCCGGTGGGGCGCCGGACGACCGCGAAACCGCGCTCCCGGATGCGCTCGGCGTCATAGTGTCGGGCGGCTGCCTGGTTGCGGCCCAGGGAAACCGTAGGCTCCCGCCAGGCATAGACCCGACAGATCCACTCCCCGGTGGCCGCGGCGCGGTCCATCAGCGCGGCGTCCATCGCCATGTTGGCGACGCCGGAGTCGGCGGGCGTCAGCAGCGTCCTCCATCGGCGCATGGGCATCGGGATGAGCACTAAGGTAAATTGGACGTCATCCTGCGCGAATACCGATTCGTCATCCTGAGCGAAGCGAAGGGAATACTCTCTCCTTCGCTTCGCTCAGGATGACTCCCGGCTTCGCTCGGGACGACACCGGCGCTTCGCCCGGGATACAAATAGAGAGACCCTCCATGCCAAATCGTCAAAAGGCGCCGTCCAGGGACGTGCGCAGCTTCGTTCCCCGGCACATCGGCCCCAGCGAGACGGAAACGCAGGAAATGCTGAAGGCGATCGGTGTCGATTCCCTCGATGCCCTCATCGACCAGACCGTCCCCGAGTCGATCCGTCTCCGCAGGCCGCTCGCCCTGCCCGCGGGCCTGGGCGAGCACGAGGCCCTCGCGCGACTCCGCGCCTCGATCTCGAAAAATGATGTCTACCGCTCCTACCTCGGCTACGGCTACTCGAACTGCCTTACGCCGCCGGTGATCCAGCGGAACGTGCTGGAGAATCCCGGCTGGTACACGGCGTACACGCCCTACCAGGCGGAGATCGCCCAGGGCCGCCTCGAGGCGCTGCTCAATTTCCAGACGGTGGTCATCGACCTCACCGGGCTCGAGATCGCGAACGCGTCGCTCCTCGACGAGGGGACCGCGGCGGCCGAGTCGATGCTGATGTGTCATTCCGTGAAGAGTGGGAGTGGGAGTGGGCGTGAGACCTTCTTCGTCGACGCTGACTGCCATCCGCAGACGATTGATGTGGTGCGCACTCGCGCTCGCGCTCGTGGGTTCGAGGTCGTCGTCGGCGACTGGAAGACGTTCGAGTTCTCGGACAAGGTGTTCGGCGCGCTCGTCTCGTATCCCACGACCGACGGCGCGGTGTACGACTACCGCGACTTCTGCGACAAGGCGCACGCCGCCGGCGCGGCGGTGACGGTCGTCGCGGACCTGATGAGCCTCGTGCTGCTCACGCCCCCGGGCGAGTTCGGCGCCGACGTCTGCGTCGGCAACTCCCAGCGCTTCGGCGTCCCCCTCGGCTTCGGCGGCCCGCACGCCGCCTTCTTCGCGACGAAGGAGGAGTTCAAGCGCTCGCTGCCCGGGCGGATCATCGGCGTCTCGCGCGACGCCGACGGCAAGCCCGCGCTCCGCATGGCGCTCCAGACCCGCGAGCAGCACATCCGCCGCGAGAAGGCGACGAGCAACGTCTGCACGGCGCAGG
>CAMLHT010000256.1 GCA_946479895.1 uncultured Gemmatimonadota bacterium
AGCGCGTTGCACCCGATCCGCGTTCATCGGCGTTCATCAGCGTGATCCGCGTCCCAACCCTCCTGGAACCCGAATGAGGCCCGTTGGAACCGGCTACACCGGCCGATACACCCCCCACACCGACGCCAGCGCATCGGAGATCTCGCCCACCGATGCCCGGGCGCGGACCGCTTCGATGATCAGCGGCATGAGAGGCTCCCGCGACCCGATGTCGCCTCCCAGGTAACCAGCCGCGGATGCCGTAATCGCCGCCAGCGCCGACCCAACGCGCTTCTGGTCCCGCTTTCCCTTCGCCGCCCGCAGCGCCGAGACCTGCCCCTTTTCCAGCTCGGCAAAGTTCGGCCGCGGGATCACCGGGATTTCAGAATCGTCGGTGAACGCGTTGACGCCGACCAGCTTCACTTCCCCGGACTCGATCCGGATCTGGAGCTCGTACGCGCTCCGGCCGATCTCCTCCTGGAGGAACCCGGCCTCGATGGCGCGCGCCGACCCGCCCATCTCCTCCACCTTCGCCATCAGCTCCAGAGCGCGCGTCTCCAGCTCGTCAGTCAGGCGCTCAACGTAATAGCTGCCCGCGAGTGGATCGGCCGTCAGGGCGGCACCGGACTCGTGGGCGACGATCTGCTGCGTGCGCAGGGCGAGCGTCGCCGCTTCGGCGGTCGGCAGCGCAAGCGCCTCGTCATAGCCGTTGGTGTGCAACGACTGCGTGCCGCCCAGCACTGCCGCGAGAGCCTGGATGGCAACGCGGACGACGTTGTTGAGGGGCTGCTGCGCCTGGAGCGTGACGCCCCCGGTCTGCGTGTGGAAGCGCAGCTTGCAGCTAGCGTCCGATGCGCCGAACCGCTCGCGCATCAGCCGGGCGTAGATGCGCCGAGCGGCGCGGAACTTGGCGACTTCCTCGAACAGGTCGTTGTGAGCGGCGAAGAAGAAGGAGAGGCGGGGCGCGAACTCGTCCACCTTCAGGCCGGCGGCCGTCGCCCGCGTCACGTACTCCATGGCGTTCGACAGCGTGAACGCGAGTTCCTGCACTGCCGTCGATCCCGCTTCACGGATGTGATAACCGGAGATCGAGATGGGATTCCAGCTCGGCACCTCGGCCGCGCAGAAGCGGAACGTCTCCGCCACGAGGGCGAGGCTCGGCTCCGGCGGATAGACGTACGTGCCCCGTGCCACGTACTCCTTGAGGATGTCGTTCTGGATCGTCCCGGAGAGCTTCGCGCGGTCGATGCCGCGCTCCTCGGCCACGACGATGTACATCGCGAGCAGCGTCGACGCGGTGGCGTTGATCGTCATCGACGTCGAGACCTTGTCGAGCGGGATGTCGGCGAAGAGCTGGTGCATGTCGTCGACGGTGTCGATCGCGACGCCCACGCGGCCGACCTCACCCAGCGCGCGCGGCGAGTCGGAGTCGATCCCCATCTGCGTCGGCAGGTCGAAGGCGACGCTCAGTCCCGTCTGCCCCGCCGCGAGCAGGTGGCGGAAACGCTCGTTGGTCTCCGTGGCCGTCCCGAAGCCGGCGTACTGGCGCATCGTCCACAGCCGCCCGCGATACATCGTCGGCTGCACGCCGCGGGTGTACGGGAACCTGCCGGGATCGCCGAGGTCCGCGTCGTAGTCCACGCGCGCGTCGCCGGGGCGATAGACCGGCGATACCGGGATCCCGGAGGGTGAGAGTCGTTCGTCGTTGGGCATCGTGGGTGAAAATAAGCCTTTGTCATCCCGGGCGACGCGAGGACCCGCGCTCGAGGCAACCGCCCGAAGCAGATCCCTCGCCCCACTCTGGACTGTAGGTTCAAGCCATGACCGATCTCCTGGCGGCCCGCCTCCAGATGGCGATGTCACTCGGCTTTCACATCGTGTTCGCCGAGATCGGGATCGCGATGCCGGTGCTGATGGTGCTGGCCGAGTGGCGCTGGCTGAAGACCGGCGACGAGACATACCGCGTCCTCGCGCGGCGATGGGCCAGGGGCACGGCGATTCTCTTTGCCGTCGGCGCCGTCTCGGGCACCGTCCTCTCCTTCGAGCTCGGCCTGCTCTGGCCCCGGTTCATGGAGTTCGCGGGGCCGATCATCGGCATCCCCTTCTCGCTCGAGGGGTTCGCGTTCTTCACGGAAGCCATCTTCCTCGGCATCTATCTCTACGGGTGGGACCGGATCCCAGCGCGCGCGCACCTTGGCGCCGGCGTGATCGTGGCCGTGAGCGGCGCGGCCTCCGCGGTGTTCGTCCTCATGGTGAACGCGTGGATGAACACGCCGACGGGCCTCACGGTGAGCGGTGGACGCATCACGGCGATCGATCCCATCGCGGGCATGCTGAACCCCTCGACGGTCCAGCAGGCGCTGCACATGCTGCTCGCCGCGTTCGCCTCGACCGGGCTCGCCGTCGCCGGCATCCACGCCTTCATCCTCCTCCGGCGACCCGATGCGGCCTTCCATCGCCATGCGCTGCGCCTGGCCCTCATGGTCGGAGTGCCCGCCGCCCTGCTCCAGCCGCTCTCGGGCGACCTCAGCGCGCGCGTGATCGCCCAGCAGCAGCCGATCAAGCTCGCCGCGGCGGAGGCACACTTCGAGACCATGCGCGGCGCGCCGCTGACCCTCGGCGGATGGCCCGACGTCGAAGCCGCCGAGACGCGCCTCGCCGTCCGGATTCCTCGCGGACTCTCGTTGCTGGCGTTTCACGATCCCGATGCCGAAGTGAAGGGCCTGAAGGCGTACCCGCGTGAGCTCTGGCCTCCCGTCGTCCCCGTCCACCTCGGCTTCCAGGTGATGGTCGCGCTCGGAACCGCCATGGCCGCGGTGAGCCTGTGGGCAGCCGTCACGGCGGCGCGCCGGCGCCCGCTTCATGACTCGCGCGCGTTGCTGCGAGCTCTGGCTATCATCACGCCGTTCGGGTTCCTCGCGACCGAGGCCGGCTGGATCGTGACCGAGGTCGGCCGGCAGCCGTGGGTCGTGAACGGCCTCGCTCGCACCGCCGACGCCGTCACGCCCATGACTGGGCTGGTCTATCCCATGACGCTGTTCACTCTCCTGTACCTCGGCCTCGGTGGGGTTGTGGTCGTGGTCATGCGGGGCCTCGTGAGGGAAACGACATGAGCGAGCTGTATCGCTTCGGCCTGCCGGAAGTCATTGCCGCGCTGATGGTGTTGGCGCTTACGGCTTACGTGCTGACCGGCGGCGCCGACTTCGGCGGCGGCGTGTGGGATCTGCTCGCCACCGGTCCGAGGCGACAGAAGCAGCGGGACCATATCGCCACCGCGCTCGCGCCGATCTGGGAGGCGAACCACGTGTGGCTGATCGTGGTGGTCGTCATGCTCTTCACGGCGTTCCCATCCGCGTTCAGCACCGTCGCGATCGTGCTGCACATCCCGCTCACGATCATGCTGGTCGGCATCGTGCTGCGCGGCTCGGCATTCGTGTTTCGCAGCTACGGGGCGCGCACCGAGGCGCAGCGGCACCGGTGGGGCGCGGTGTTCGCCATCGCGAGCACCATCACTCCGGTCTTCCTCGGCATGAGCGTGGGCGCGCTCGCCTCCGGTCGCGTCGGCCAGGCGATGCAGCTGGTCACCACCGGCGGAGGATCGTTCGCCGACCGCTTCGTGCATCCATGGCTTGGCGGGTTCCAGGTCGCCGTGGGCTTCTTCGCGCTCGCCCTGTTTTCCTTTCTCGCCGCCGTCTACCTCGCCTACGGCACGGCCGACGCCGAGCTGCGTGAAGCGTTCCGCCGTCGGGCGCTGGGAGCCGCGGCGGCGGTGTTCGTCATGGCGGGCATCGCGCTCGTGCTGAGCCACCTGCACGCCTCGCGGATCGCGCTCGGCATCACGATCACGCCGATCGGGATCGCGGTGCAGCTGGCCACCGCCGTCCTTGCGATCGGCGCGATCGTCGCCCTGTGGTACCGGCGCTTCGGCCTCGCGCGGATCGCCGCCGCGGGACAGGTGACGAGCATTCTCTGGGGCTGGGCGCTCGCGCAGTTCCCCTATCTCGTTCCGGAAACGATCCGGATCCGGGACGCCGCGGCGCCGCCCGAGACACTCATGCTCCTGGCCGTCGGCCTCGCGCTGGGAGTAGCGATCCTCGTTCCGGCCCTGCGGTACCTCTACCGCCTCTTCGCCCGGCCCGTCACGCCATAGACGTGCCTGGTGAGAATCGAGGTGCTACTTCGTCCAGATGACGAGGTAATTGATCTGGCCTCCGGCCGCGGTTGTGCGTTCGCCGGTCTCACTGCAACGCATCCCTCGCGGCCAGCTGGCGGCCAGCAGCGGCACCGCGCCACCGCGCCCGCTGTACGCCTCGATCGCATTGATCTCATCGGGCGGGATGGCATCCAGAATGTATTGGGGGCTTGGTTGACCGTTCACGAAGACACAGACGGTCGAGCCCAGCCGCAGGCCGCTCGCCACTATTTGCCCGGATGCCTTCAAGGCCCCTGTGATCGACGTGCCGGCGCGCCGCACATCAGAACCCGCGAGCAGCGCCGCGCCGCCGCGAGTGCGCCAGCTCATCCGCTGGTCGAAGTCCTGCCACAGCGCGGCGGGAATGTGACGGGCGCTGCCCGCATCAAGCAGGCGAGAGCCATCGGCCACCTGGTTGCGCTTCACGTCTACGATGAACATCTCCTCCGCGAAACCGGGCGCGCGCACGCGGACCATGTATCGTCCCGGCGTCTTCACCGGCACGTAGTAGACGCCTGCCGAGTCGGCGATCACGCTGTCCCTGGTGCCGGCGACCTGGACAACCGCGCCCGGAATCGGCGCCAGGTCCTCGGCTCTCCCGACCTGCCCGAAGACGCCCGTGCCTTCACCGCGGACGCGAACCTCCCGCAGTGCCTGCGCAACCGGCGACAGCACCAACTCCCGCGGCTTCATGCCCGACATGACCGACAGCTCGCGAGCCAGCGGAGCAAAGCCGATGCGGCGGACGACCATACGGTAGTCGCCGAGCGCGACTGCATCGACCTGGAATTCTCCGACTTCGTCGGTGCGGACGACATGTCGCCTCGCGGAACCCACCAACTCGACGATGGCGCCGCTGACCGGCCGGCCCGTCGCCGAGTCACGCACGGTTCCGCGGAAGGTCGTCGTGCCCTGCGCCACCGCGTGGCTCGCGCACGTCAGCGCAAGACCCACGGCAAGCAGCAGGGACTTCATCAGCGCAGCGCCGCCTGCCGGGCCAGTGTCTGCTTCGCGACCTCGATCTCGTTCTTCGAGCCGATGAACAGCGGGGTGCGCTGGTGAAGCTCCGTCGGCTGGACGTCGAGGATGCGCCGGTGTCCGTCGATGGCGGCGCCGCCCGCCTGCTCGACGATGAACGCGAGCGGATTCGCCTCGTACAGGAGGCGCAGCTTGCCCTTCGGTGACTTGGTGTTGGCCGGATAGGCGAAGATGCCGCCGCCAAGGAGGTTGCGGTGGAAGTCGGCG
>CAMLHT010000257.1 GCA_946479895.1 uncultured Gemmatimonadota bacterium
GATCCCCGATAGCTCAGTTGGTAGAGCGCTCGACTGTTAATCGAGTGGTCGTAGGTTCGAGTCCTACTCGGGGAGTCCGACAGCCCCGGCCATTGGCCGGGGCTGTTTCGTTTTCAGGAGCCGGCGAACAGCTCCTCCCGGGCCGAGTCGCAGATGGCGACCACGGCGGGATTCGTGAGCCGCCGCTCCAGGGAAATCGCGTAGAACCGCTCGCGGATCCGGTCGGCGCGCCCGATGACCTCGGCCCCGTACTGCCGGGCGATCTCGTCTTCCACGGCGGTCGGCCCGACGAAGACGCCGAACCCGTCCGCGCCGAACTGCTTCAGCATCGCGCTGTCCTCGAACTCGCCGACGATCCGGGGGACGATGTCTTCGCGCGCCAGCCACTGGTTGATGGCCCGGCGCAGCCCGAGCCCCTCGATCGGGAGCAGCATCGGCGCGCCATCCAGTGATCGGGGAAAATCGGGGCGGTATTGCCGCGCGAGGTCCTTCGTGGCGAAGAAAGACACTCCGGTATCGCCAAGCTGGTGCGAGAATGCCCGCACGTTGCTGCCGACCGCGATCGGCGCGTCCGAGATGACTACCTGAAGCGTGTGCGCGGCGAGGTCGGCCAGCAGGCGGTCGTATGAGTCCTCGTAGCAGACGATCCGGACGGGCTCCTTCAGGCGGAGCGCCGGCTCGATCAGCCTGCGGGCGACCACCTTGGGCACGGCGTCGACGATGCCGACGTCGAGGCGGAGCGGCTGCCCCGTGGACCGTCCCTTCACCGTGTCGAGGAGCTCGGACCCCAGCGAGAAGATCTCGTCGGCATACCGGAAGACGGTCCGGCCCACCCCGGTGAGCACCAGCTTGCGTCCGCGTCGCTCGAAGACCTTCTCGCCGAGCTGCGCCTCGAGCGCGTGGATCTGGGCGCTGAGCGTCGGATGCGACAGGCGCAGGACCCGGCCGGCCTGGGCCAGCCCGCCTTCCCGGGCCACGAACCAGAAGTAGCGGAGGTGGTGATAGTTGAGCGACTGAACCGATGTCATGTCGTTTAAACCTACATAACGTGTCTACATTTCGTTATTGTCTAACGATCGCCCCGCCTCTATCTCTCGTGGAACCCGATCACGGGCCAACCACTTCAGGGAGGAGAGCAGTGAAAATCGACATCCGGTTTCGCGGACTTCAGGCCTCGCCCGCCCTTCGCGACCATGCGCGGGAGCGCATCCGCGTCCAGCTCGACCGGTTCACCCGCGAGCTCCGGTCGGTCATCGTCCGCATCACGGACGTCAACGGGCCGCGCGGCGGGCAGGACATGACCTGCCTGGTCACGGTGAGCGGGCGTCGTTTCAGAACGCTGGCATTGACCGAGACGAGCGACAACGGGTTCGCCGGCATCAGCGCGGCCATCGATCGCGCTGCCCAGGCCGTCACGCGCCGGATCGCGCGGAGCCGACGATGAACGATCAGCCGCGAAGTATGCGTGCGCGCGGTCAGGAGATGATCAGCCATGCCTGAGAGCATCGGGAACCCGCTGTTGTGGGGCGGGTTCATCGTCTTCGTCCTGCTGATGCTGGCGCTGGACCTGGGCGTCTTCCACCGGAAGTCGCACGAGGTGAGCGTCCGTGAGGCGGCGATCTGGAGCCTCGTGTGGGTCGCCCTCGCCGGCGTCTTCAACGCCGTGGTCTACGCGGCGTTCGGTGGCGAGCGCGCCCTCGAGTTCACCACCGGATACCTGATCGAGAAGGCGCTCGCCGTCGACAACATCTTCGTCTTCGTCGTCATCTTCGCGACCTTCGGCATCCCGACGATCTACCAGCATCGCATCCTGTTCTGGGGCGTGCTGGGCGCGCTGGTCATGCGCGCCGGCTTCATCTTCGCCGGCGGCGCCTTCCTCCAGCGGTTCCACTGGGCGATCTACGTCTTCGGCGGCCTGCTGGCCGTCACGGGCATCAAGCTCCTCCTGCAGCGCGAGCGCGAATACCACCCGGAAGCCAATCCGGTGGTGCGGGCGATACAGCGATTGATGCCGGTGACGCCCGACCTCGCGAACGGTGCGTTCACGGTCCTTCGCGACGGGAAGCGCTTCGCCACGCCCCTGCTCCTGGCGCTGGTGGCGGTCGAGGTCACCGATCTCATCTTCGCGGTCGACTCCATCCCGGCGATCTTCGCGGTGACGACGGATCCGTTCATCGTCTTCACCTCGAACATCTTCGCGATTCTCGGCCTGCGGTCGCTGTATTTCCTGCTGGCGGGAGTCATCACCAGGTTCCACTACCTGAAGGTCGGCCTGTCGCTCGTCCTCATCTTCGTCGGCGCGAAGATGCTGCTGCTCGACGTGTACAAGGTTCCGGTCGCCGTCTCCCTGGCGGTGATCGCGGGAATCCTCGGCGCATCGGTGGCTCTGTCGCTGGTCAGGCCGCGAACGACGCCGATCGAGGCCACGCGGACGCCGGCTGGCTGACGCGCTGCCCCGACCCGGAGGCCCGGAGCAGCGCTCCGGGCCTCCTCTTTCTTTCGCCACTTGACCAATCCCGGAATGGCTTGTATATAACCTTTTAGTTATGCAACCTCAAGGTTATTCATCCGGGCAGCTCGACGCGATCTTCGCCGCCCTGGCCGACCCCACCCGCCGGGCCATCCTGGCGCGGCTCGCCACGGGAGAGGCCTCGGTCGCGGAGCTCGCCGAGCCGTTCGACATGAGTCAGCCCGCCATCTCCAAGCACCTCAAGGTGCTCGAGCGCGCCGGGCTGGTCTCGACGGGCCAGGACGCCCAGCGTCGCCCGCGGCGTCTCGAGGCGAAGCCGCTGGCCGTCGCGAACGAATGGATCGAGCGGTACCGCCAGTACTGGGAGGAGAACTTCGCCAGGCTCGACGACCTGCTCGAGGAGATGAAGGCCGCACAGCGCAGCAAGCGCAAACGAACCCGCTGACCACAGGAGCTCACATGAATCCCGCCACCAGAGTACCGGGGACCGCGCTGGACGTCACCACGCCGTCGGATCTCGAGATCCGCATCAGGCGCGTCTTCAACGCCCCCCGCCAGATGGTCTTCGACGCCTACACGAAGCCCGAGCTCCTCACGCGCTGGATGGGAAAGCACAACAACTCGACCTTCCCGGTCTGCGAGGTCGATCTCCGCACCGGCGGGAGCTACCGCTACGTCTGGAAGCATCCCACCGGCTGGGAGATGGGCATGGGCGGGACGTTCCTCGAGGTCACGCCGCCCCGGCGTCTCGTCACGACGGAAAAGTTCGACCAGCCGTGGTACGAGGGCTCCTGCATCGGCACCGTCGAATTCGACGAGAAGGACGGCATGACGACGCTCACCATGACCCTCCGCTACGACACGAAGGACGCGCGGGACTCCGTCCTCCGGTCGCCGATGGCCGTCGGGATGGGGCATGGCTTCGAGATGCTCGACGAGCTGCTCGCCAGTCTCACCGCCTGACCCACGCGCGCGGCAGGGCAAATCCGGGCACGCCAGGCAGCGTGATGGCGCTGGCGTGCCGCGGATTGGGGGGTGGCGTCTAGCTTTCGGAACCGTGGCACAACGGCTGCCTTTGGTTTCGTACATGACTCCCCAGGGGAACGACTTGACCGACATCCGAGCTCGAGCATTGCGACTCGCGCCCTCCATCGCCCTCGCAGCGACCCTCGCCGCCTGCGGCGCCTCCGGCAGCGCCGACAAGGCCCCCGCCGACTCCACGAAAGCCGACTCGGCGAACGGCAACGTGGTCCAGACGTACGACTCGGCCAGCTACAAGGCGGCGTTCGACTCGGCGATGAAGGGCACGATCAAGTCGACCGATACCCTGATCATCGTCGATTTCGGCCGGACACGCTCCAAGCGCGACACGTTCACGCTGCGCGCGGCGATCCGGAACGGCATGAAGAAGATCGACACGTGGCCGATGGGCCCCGTCCCGCTGCCCGGCGCGATCATGCCCGCGAAGCGCATCATCGCCTTCTACGGCAATCCGCTCTCGAAGAAGATGGGCGCGCTCGGCGAGTTCGTGAATCGCCGTCCGGACACGAAGGATTCCGCCGGCAAGCGGGTGTACGGCGGCTACGAGACGGATTCGCTGTTCAAGCGCATGGACAAGGTCATCGCCGAATGGACCGCGGCGGACCCGGCGACGCCGGTGCAGCCGGCGCTTCACCTCATTGCCGCCGTCGCCCAGGGCGACCCGGGTCGCGACGGCAATTACCGGCTGCGGATGGACAGCACGCTGATCGAGGAAGTCTACAGCTGGGCGGTGAAGAAGAACGCGCTGCTGTTCCTCGACGTGCAGATCGGCGGCAGCAGCGTCCAGGCCGAAGTGCGACGCCTGATGCCGTGGCTCAATCGCCCCAACGTGCACCTCGGCCTCGACCCCGAGTTCTCGATGCACTACTCGCGTGAGGGCCTCGCCCCCGGCAAGAAGATCGGCATCATGGACGCGGCCGAGATCAACTGGGCGATCGACACGCTCGCCCGCATCGTGAACGAGAAGAAGCTGCCGCCCAAGGTCCTCATCGTGCACCGCTTCACGCGCCAGATGGTCTCGAACTCGAAGGCCATCAAGCTCACGCCGCAGGTGCAGGTCGTGATGAACATGGACGGCTGGGGCGCGCCATGGCTCAAGTTCGACTCGTACTCGGCCTACACGGTCGCCGAGCCGGTGCAGTTCACGGGCTTCAAGATCTTCTTCCACAACGACTCGAAGAAGGGAGACCCGATCCTGTCGGCGAAGGAAGTGCTGCATCTGCTGCCGCGTCCGTTGTACATCCAGTACCAGTAGAGGACGGAGGACGGAGGGCGGAGGGTGGAGATGGGCTCGGGAACTCCGTCCTCCGCCCTCCGCCCTCTGTCCTGCAGTGCTACCTTTCCGACCATGGCGACACCACTCGTGGCCGTGATCATGGGCAGCAAGTCGGACCTGAAGACCATGCAGCCCGCCCTCGACATGCTCGAGGAGCTCGGCGTTCCCTTCGAGGCATCGGTCGTCAGCGCGCATCGCACGCCTGACCGGATGTTCGAGTTCGCCGCCGCCGCCGAGTCGCGCGGGATCGAGGTGATCATCGCGGCCGCGGGCGGCGCGGCTCACTTGCCGGGAATGGTCGCGGCGAAGACCGTGCTTCCCGTGCTGGGCGTGCCGATCCCGGCGACCGCCCTCAACGGAGTCGACGCCCTGCTCTCGATCGTGCAGATGCCGAAGGGCATTCCGGTCGGCACGCTCGCCATCGGCGAGCCTGGCGCCGCGAACGCCGCGCTGCTCGCGGCTTCGATCGTCGGCAACAAGCGCCCGGAGATTCGCGCCCGGCTGCGCGAGTGGAGGCAGGCGCGCACGGCCGACGTCCTCGCCGACACGACCATCAGGCACTCGCGCTGACGCACGTGACTCGAATCGCGCCCGGCGGAACGATCGGGATACTCGGGGGCGGACA
>CAMLHT010000258.1 GCA_946479895.1 uncultured Gemmatimonadota bacterium
GAGACCGCGGGAGAGTAGGCCGTCGCCGGCGCCTCATTGAAGAGGCCCGTTTGCATCCGCAAACGGGCCTCTTCGGCTTTCGGCTCCGCCATCCGCTGTCAGCGGTCGGTCCAGCCATCAGCCGATGGCTATGGCTATCGCTGGCGACCCGCGATCCGCCTTCCGCTCGGCGGCCCGCCGAGCTGTGAGCCGACCGCGGAGCCGTCAGCCGCCAGCGAGCGGTAGCCATAGCCGTGAGCCGCCAGCTGGACCGACAGCCGACAGCCAAGGGCCGAAGCGGATAGCCATCAACGATCTATACTTCCGTGATATGACCCGCGCCGGCTTCGTGACCGTGGTGGGCCGGCCCAACGCCGGCAAATCCACCCTCCTCAATCGCATCGTCGGCCAGAAGCTGAGCATCGTCAGCCCCAAGCCGCAGTCCACGCGCGATCGCGTCGTCGGCATCCTCACCCAGGGCGACGCGCAGATGATCCTGCTCGACACCCCGGGGCTGCTCGATCCGGAATACGAGCTCCAGCGCACCATGCGCTCCGTGGCCCGCGCCGCGATCGAGGAGGCGGACGTCATCCTCCATCTGGTCGATGCGACCGAGATGAAGATCGATTCGCTCATCGAGGCGGCCGGACTCACCGAGTCCCCCCGCGCGCCGGTCGTCGTCGCCCTCAACAAGATCGACCTCGTGAAGCCCGCGGCCCGCGAGGCGGTGCAGGGCCTCCACGCCGGCGCGTCGCTCATCTCCGCCGTCACGGGTGAGGGCGTCGACGCCCTCCTCGCCAGGCTCGGGGCGATGCTTCCCGAGAGCCCGTTTCTCTACGACGCCGAGGACGTCAGCACCCAGCATCTCCGGTACTTCGCCGCGGAGCTCGTGCGCGAGACGGCCCTCGAGCAGCTGGAGGATGAAGTCCCATACAGCGTCGCCGTCGAGATCGAGGAGTTCCGCGAGGATCGCTCGCCCATGTACATTCGGGCCGTCGTCTACCTCGAGCGCGAGAGCCAGAAGCGCATCTTCATCGGCGCGAAGGGCGCGAGGATCCGCGACATCGGCAAGGCGGCGCGCCAGAAGGTGGAAGAGCTGGTCGGCGCCCCGGTTTATCTCGACCTCTGGGTGAAGGTGCTTCCGAACTGGCGAAAGAACCCGGGCGCCCTCACGCGACTCGGCTATCACGTTCCACAGGACAAACGGCGATGACGCTGCCCAAGGAGTTGCTCTCGATCCTCGTCTGCCCGAAGTGCAAGGGAGACCTGGAATTCAGGCAGGAGGAGCCTTCGCTGGTCTGTCCGGCATGCCGGCTCCGGTATCCCGTCCGCGACGGCATACCCATCATGCTCATCGCCGAAGCGACCCCCCTGTAGCGATCCGGCCCCGTGACGCGTCTGGAGTCATGGCTCCGATGACCGCCATCGTTCATTCCACCGAATCGCGCCCCCTTCCATCGGGGGTGCAGGCCTGGCTTGCCGCCCTTGGCGTGGGCGTCGAGCACCTCGGCGACCCCGAGGACGTCGTGGCCACGGCGCTCCGCGGGCGCCCGCGCGTCATCCTCTTCGATGGCCGCGGCACGTGCGAGGCGCCCGCCCTCGCGCTGCTCCGGCGGATCAAGTCGGACGCGTATACCGGCGTCATCCCGGCGGTCGTCCTGACGGACTCCGACCCGCGCTGCGTCGAGAGCGCGTTCGCGGCCGGCGCCGACGAGGTGCTCTCTCCCTCGTTCCCGGACGCCGAAGCGTCGATCCGCCTCGACGTCGTCCTCCGGCGGTCCGACCGCGACGTCATGGTCCATCCCTCGACCCGCCTCCCGGGCGCCGTCGAGATCGACGCCGAGATCGGCCGCCGCATGGCCGCCGACGTGCCCTTTGCCTGCTGTTACGCCGACCTCGATCACTTCAAGGAGTTCAACGACCGGTACTCCTATTATCAGGGCGACAAGGTCATCCGGATCCTGTCCCTGATCCTGCACGACGTCGTGAAGGGCATCTGCGGGAGCGAGGGCTTCGTTGGACACATCGGCGGGGATGACTTCATCTTTGTCATCCCGATCAGCCCCGTCCACGATGTCTGCGCCGAGATCATCGACGTCTTCGACAACCTCATTCCGCTCCAGTATTCGGACGAGGATCGCAAGGCCGGTTATTTTTTCGGCAAGGACCGTCGGGGGCAGGTGCACCGCGTTCCCGTGATGACCGTCTCGATCGGCGTCGTCACCACGGAACGGCGGCGCTTCACTCACGCGGCACAGGTCAGCGCTCTGGCCACGGAAATGAAGAGTTACGCGAAAACGCTTCCCGGCTCGGTGTACTCGATCGACCGTCGCCATGACGGTCCGTCGGACGCCGCGCGCCTGTCAGGTCCCGTTCGACTCATGACGCCCAACGGCGAAGGAACGCGAAAGTGAACGTCACCTGCTCAAGCTGCCGGACGATTTACCGGATCGATCCGGACAAGGTGCCGGCCACGGGAGTGCGGGCGCGTTGCTCGGTCTGCTCGAGTATCATCGACGTCGGCCCGGCGGAGTCGGTGGCCGACGATTTTGGCGGCGCTGTCGCGAGCGCCCCGTCCCAGCCACGGCCGGTGGCGCAGCCCGCCGCCGTTCAGGCGCCGGAGGCAGCGCGACCAGCGCCGCCAGCGCCCCCTGCGGCCATCCCGGCTCCGCCGCCGTTCGTGGAAAGCGCTCCAGTTCCCGCGCCGTCACCTGCGTTCACGGCCGCGGTAGCCGAGCCAGCGCCACCGCCACCGCCGCCGCCAGCCCCGCCGGCACCGTCAGCCCCGGCACCAGCCATCCCGGCTCCGGCTCCGGCTGCAGCCTCGGCCCCGGCCGCGCCGGCCACGCCACCGCGTCCGACAATGCCCGGTGGGGCGCCGAGACCTTTCGTTGCGCCTCCGCGGCCCCCGGCACCTGGCGTTCCGCCAGCGCCGGTCGCCCCGCAGCCCCCGCAGCCCCCGCGGCCAGCGGCGCCGCCCACGGCCGGCGTTCAGCCGCCGCGACCGGCGGCCCCGATGCCACGGTCGCAGCTGCGGCCATTGCCTCCAGTGGGACGGCCGTCCGCGCCGCCGCCACCGCGCCCCGCAGCTCCGCCGGTGGCTTCGCCAGCGACTCCGCCGCGGCCCGGCATGCCGCCGATGCCCCCACGGCCCGCGGCTCCGCTGGCGCCTCCGCGTCCGGCGACGCCTGCCGCGACGATGCCTCCGGTTTCCCGGCCGACGCCGCCCGTACCGCAGCGCCAGCCCGCGGCGCCCGCGGCACCCGTCAGCCCTGCGCCACCCCGTGCGACGCCGCTCGACTCACGCGTCACGCCGGCGATCCCCATGCAGCGCCAGACTCCGGGGCCGATGTCGCCGCCGACCGGACGTGGTCCGATGGCACCCGGCGCCACCCCCGGTGCCAGGCCGCCGATCAATCCATTCCTGGCGAACGACCCGAACGCCAAGGCCAGGCGGCTCGCGCGCGCCCTGATCTCCGACCTGATCACGTATTTCCCCGCCAAGCGCGACGAGGGAATCCGCGACGGCACGCTCAAGGAGCTCTTCAAGGAGGAGATCAAGAAGAGCTACCAGGAGTACAGTGACCAGGTGGGGAAGGAATTCGCGGAAACCACCGAGCATTTCAGGAACGCGCTGAACGAGATTCTCGCGGGGGGCAACCAGATCTTCTGATCGGCGCTCGAGCGTGGAACGGCAGCGCCCGGGCCGTTATCTTTCAGGCAACTTCTCGAGCCGTCCGCCGCCGGTGGACGGCTCGTGTCTTACCTGGAGAGATCATGGCAGAAACCGAACGCGCCCGACGACTTCGCGCCCATCGCGAAAGACTCGGTGAGCTGCGGAGGTATCTTTGACGTCGACGCCAAGCGGCTCCGCCTGACGGAGCTCGAGGCGCGGATGAGCGAGCCCGGGTTCTGGTCGGACCAGCAGAAGGCCCAGGGCGTCGTGCAGGAGGTGAAGGGGCTCAAGAGCTGGATCGAGCCGTTCGACGCCCTCAGCGGGCGGGTCGACGGCGCCCTGGACCTCGAGGAGATGCTCGCGAGCGATCCCGATGAGGCGATGGACGCCGAGCTGGGCTCCGAGCTCGAGGCGATCGACAAGGCGGTGGAGGAGTTCCGGCTCCGGTCGCTGCTGTCCGGCCCGGACGACTTTCGCGACGCGCAGGTGGAGATCGCGGCGGGAGCCGGTGGCACCGAGGCGCAGGACTGGGCCGAGATGCTGCTGCGCATGTACACCCGGTGGGCCGAGCGGAAGGGCTACGGCATCGAGATCCTCGACATGAGTGAAGGCGAGGAAGCCGGCATCAAGGGCGCGGTCATCGAGATCAAGGGACCGTATGCCTTCGGCTTCCTGAAGGCGGAGTCGGGCGTGCACCGGCTCGTGCGCATCTCGCCGTTCGATTCGCAGGCGCGACGGCACACCAGCTTCGCGTCGGTGTTCATCTATCCGGTGGTGGATGAGACCATCAACATCGAGATCCGGGACGAGGACCTGAAGATCGACGTCTATCGCGCCTCCGGCGCCGGCGGCCAGCACGTCAACAAGACGAGCTCCGCGGTGCGCATCACGCACATTCCGTCGGGCGTGGTGACCGCCTCGCAGCAGGAGCGGTCGCAGCACAAGAACAAGCAGACCGCGCTCAAGATGCTGAAGAACCGGCTCTATCAGATCGAGGCGCAGAAGCAGGCCGACAAGAAGGCCGAGATGGACGCGAACAAGTCGGACGTATCCTTCGGCAGCCAGATTCGCAGCTACGTGTTCCAGCCGTATACCATGGTCAACGACCATCGAACCGAATTGAAGATTCCCGACGTGCAGAAGGTGATGGACGGCGACATCGACCCATTCATCGAGGCGTTCCTCAAGCAGAGCGCCGCGGGGACCCGCGCGTGACCGAGGACCTCAACCAGCTGCTCCGCGCCCGCCGCGCCAAGCTCGACGCCCTCGTCGCCCAGGGCGTCGCGCCCTTCGGCTATTCGTTCGATCGCACCCACACCGCGGCGGCCGCGCTGCTGACGTTTCCCACCGACGGCGCCGAGGAAGGTCCGGCGGTGAGCGTCGCGGGGCGGCTCGTGTCATGGCGCGGTCACGGCAAGACGGCGTTCGCGCACCTCGCCGACGAGAGCGGTCGCGTGCAGCTCTACTTCCGCAAGGACCAGCTGGGCGACGCCTTCGCCGTGGTCGAGCTGCTCGACATCGGCGACCAGGTTGGCGTTCAGGGTCCGGTGTTCCGTACGCGCACCGGCGAGCTCACCATCCGCGTCGAGCGGGTGGAGCTTCTGGCGAAATCACTGCGCCCGCTGCCCTTCGGCAAGGAAGAGGTGGTCGACGGCCAGACGGTGAGGCACTCGGGCTTCTCGGACACCGAGCAGCGGGTTCGCCAGCGTTATGCCGACCTGGCCGTGCACCCGGAGGCCCGCGCC